>SYKU01000277.1 GCA_005808865.1 Acidobacteriota bacterium | reverse complement strand
GACGACTTTGTTGAAGTCTACAACGAAAAGGCAGCGCCGTTTGAATGGAAGAAGGCAGTCGTGTTCCCTTCCGGCCCCAAAGCCAAGTACTCTGACTTATGCAACTAGGTACTAGTGTGTTCTTACTATTGTTAGGAAGCCTCTCCGGGGCTAGCATGGAAAACCTATGAAGAACTCCAGGTTGCTCAAGTGGATTGGGATTTTTTTTATCGTGCTGCTGGTGAACACGAGCTACATTTCCGCGTTCGCTTCCCCCACGATTTTCTACTTCACCAACGTGATCTATCACCTGGCGTCCGGCGTCGTGCTGGCACTGGCGCTGTTTTTCGTGTTGCGCAACAGCGAAGACCCGAGAAACGGAATCGCCGCGAGCGCGGGCTTTTTCGCGATCTCAACGCTGCTTGCCTTGTATCTGCTCAAGACGGGGAACACCACCGATTACAAGTGGGTGCTATGGTCGCATATCGGATCGGCCGGTATGGGTGTGGTGTGCCTAATCCCTTTTGTGTCGCGGATGGCACATCAGCACGGCGGCGGTTGGGCGACCTTTAAGTCAGCTTTTCAGTACTCGATTATACTTCTGGTGCTGTTCCCGGCGGCGACCACCGCGTACCGCCGCGTGTTTCCCGACGCTTCGCACCGCATCAAGAATCCGTTGGTAGTTCCCACTTCGATGGCCGAGGAAGGCGGCGGGCCGAAGTCACCCTTCCATCCGTCTTCGGCGAAGACGAACGTCGGCGGGATTATCCCTTCAAACTTCTTCATGGATTCTGAAGCCTGCGGCGCTTGCCACAAGGATATTTACGAACAATGGAAAAGTTCGATGCATCACTTCGCATCGTTCAACAATCAGTTTTACCGCAAGTCGATCGAGTACATGCAATCGGTTGTCGGCCCGCAACCGAGCAAGTGGTGCGCGGGCTGCCACGATCATGCGGTGTTCTTCAACGGCCGTTTCGACAAGCCGATCAAGGATCAGATCGACACGCCGGAGGCGCACGCGGGTCTCGCCTGCACGTCCTGCCACTCGATCGTACATGTAGATAGCTCGATGGGCAATGGCGGATTCACCATCGAATATCCGCCACTGCACGAAATCGCGACGAGCAAGAACAAATATATCCGCGCATTCGACCACTTCATTACCTATCTGAACCCTGTCCCGCACAAGCAGGCGTTCATGAAACCGTTCATGCGGCAGGATACGGCAGAATACTGTTCGAGCTGCCACAAGGTTCACCTCGACGTACCGGTGAACAATTACCGGTGGTTCCGCGGATTCAACGATTACGACAATTGGCAGGCGAGCGGTTTCGGGCAGGGGGCGCGGTCGTTTTACTATCCACCCAAGAAGCAGCATTGCGGCGACTGTCATATGCCGCTTGTAAAGTCGAACGATCCGGGCAATCGCGGCGGCGAAGTTCATTCACACCGGTTCCCGGGAGCAAACACGGCGGTGCCAACGGCGAACCGCGACCACGCCCAACTGGGCGCCACGGAGCGATTCCTGAAATCCGGCTTCATCACAGTGGACATTTTCGCCGTTTCCCCGGTGGAGGATCAGAAAGGCCAGACCGCAATGGTTCGGCGTGCGGGAGAAGGTCCGCAGTTGATGTCGAGCACGGCTGTGGGGGAAGAGGCTGAGCAATCCGGCAACGTCGTGATCCGGGAAGTGGGCAAGATCGCGGCGCCGATCGACCGATCCGGAGTCCGCCTAAAGCCCGGTTCGGAGGCGCGCGTGGATGTTGTGGTCCGCACCCGCAAGATCGGCCACTTTTTCCCGGGCGGGACGCTTGATTCGTTCGACATCTGGCTCGAATTGCAGGCCAAGGATGCAACCGGAAAAATCATCTACTGGAGCGGGCAGGTGTCGGACGAAGGAAAAGGCCCGGTCGAACCTGGAGCACACTTCTACCGGTCCTATCAGCTTGACGGAGAGGGCAACCCGATCAACAAGCGCAATGCATGGCAGGCTCGGAGCGTGCTCTACGTCCGGGCGATTCAACCTGGCGCGGCAGATACGGTACATTACCGTGTAAAAGTGCCGAAAGATGCGAAAGGCCCGATCACGTTCGCAACCAAGCTGAACTACCGCAAGTTCTCCCATTACTACACGCAATTTGCGTACGCCGGACAGCCAAAGCCCGGTCAGGATGAAGCCGCGCTGTTGAGTAAGGGTCACAACAGCCTCGCGTACTCGTTCGACAAGGCGAACATCCCAAAGAACGTCTCCGGGCAGATCAAGGATTCTATTCCGGACGTTCCAATCATCACGCTGGCGGAGGCAAAGACCGAGATCCCGCTCGGCGCCGGTGAGACCGAATGGAAGCCTGTCGCCGAGAAGAAGGACCGGGAGAGATGGAATGATTGGGGTATCGGATTGCTCCTTCAGGGCGACTTGAAGGCAGCCGAGTTTGCCTTCAGAAAGGTGACCGAGGCAGAGCCAGAATACGCCGACGGCTGGTTGAACGTGGCGCGGGCGCTCATTCAGGAAGGCGAGACCGATGCCGCGAAGCCTTTCATCAAGAAGGCGCTTGAGATCGATCCAAAGCTCGGACGGATCTACTATTTCAAAGCGCTGATCGAAAAGGCGGATGGCGAGTACGACGCCGCCCTGACCTCGCTTCGCACCGCCGAATCGATGTATCCAAGGGATCGCGTGGTGCTCAACCAGATCGCTCGTATTCTGTTTCTGAAACGCGAGTATGCGGAAGCAGTCAAGGTGCTTGATCGCGTGTGTCTGGTCGATCCTGAAGACGTCCAGATGCACTACACGGCGATGCTTTGCCACCGGGGGATGGGGAACGCGGAAAAGGCAGCGAGGGAAGAGGCGCTGTTTCGGCGATTCAAGGTGGAGGAGGCGGCGCAATCGATTACCGGAAAGAGGCGTCTGGTGAGCCCGGAGGATAACAACGAGCGGCAGACGATCCACGACCACGAGAGCGTTTCACTGACGGCTCCGAAGGCGACAGCGCCATCGAAGCAAGTCAAGGTCAAGAAGGAATGGCGGGTGGAGACGGCCGCCGGAGGTTCGGAGTGAAGAAGTTCGGAATGAAGAAAGCGCTGTTCAGCGTGGCGGCCGCAGGTACGGCTGCCGCTGTCATCGCGGCAAACACGCCAGCGGCCAAGGTGCAGTTCACCGACATCACCGCGGCCTCCGGCGTCAAGTTTACACACAACAGCGGACGCGCCGGAAAGAAGTTCCTCCCCGAGACTTTAGGCTCTGGAGGCGCGTTCTTTGACGCCGATGGCGATGGGTGGCCTGATGCCCTGCTGGTCAATAGCAAGGACTGGACGCCACGCGGGCGAAAGTCGCTTCACGCTCTCTACAGAAACAATAAGAACGGCACGTTTACCAACATTACGGCCGGCAGCGGCCTCGATGTCGAGATGTACGGCATCGGCGTTGCCGTGGCCGACTACGACAACGACGGCAAGGATGACGTGTACATTACCGCGCTTGAAGGGGACCGCTTGTTTCACAATGAGGGCGGCGGCAAGTTCAAGGATGTCACAAAGACGTCCGGGATCAACAACGCCAACTTCGCCACCAGCGCGGCGTGGCTCGATTACGACAAAGATGGCAAGGTCGACGTGTTCATCGCAAACTATGTCCAGTGGACGGCAAAGGGCGACCTGTGGTGTTCGCTCGATGGCGCGGCGAAGTCGTATTGCACGCCGGAATCCTACAAGGGAACGCAGTCTAAGCTTTACCATAACCTGGGCGGCGGCAAGTTCGAAGACGTGAGCGCGAAGGCCGGAGTCGGCGACAGCACAAGCAAGTCTCTCGGCATCACGGTGTTTGACTACAACGGTGACGGATGGCCGGACATGTTTGTCGCCAACGACACGCAGCCGAACAAGCTTTACCGGAACAACAAGAATGGCACGTTCAGCGATGAAGGCATGTCGGCGGGCGTCGCATTCGGCGAGGACGGCGTGGCGCGCGGCGCAATGGGCGTGGATACGGGCGATTACGACCGGTCCGGACGGCCTCACCTCCTTGTGGGCAATTTTTCAAATCAGATGATCGGCCTCTACCATAACGAGGGCACTGGCTTATTCGTGGACGAGGCGCCTACTTCGACGATCGGACGCGCAAGTCTGCTCACGCTCGCGTTCGGCGTCTTTTTCTACGACTACGATCTGGACGGCTATCTCGACGTCTTCGCGGCGAACGGCCATATCGAGGAGGAGATCGGACGCGTTCAGCCAAAAGTGTCCTATAAGGAACCGCCGCTGCTCTTTCGCAACCTGGGCAAGCGGAAGTTTGAAAACACTGGACCGGGAATGGGCGCGGAATTCAACCGCCCAATCGTGGCCAGGGGAGCCGCGTATGCGGACATCGACCGCGACGGAGATCTCGATCTGCTGATGACGAGCAACCACGGTCCGGCATACCTGTTTCGCAACGATGGGGGCAATAAGAATAAGTTCCTGTGCGTGAAGGCGTTGGGAACCAAATCCAACCGCAGCGCGATCGGAGCGGTGATCCGCATCGAAAGTGCATCAGGAAAACAGTGGAGTTCAGTCCGGAGCGGATCGAGCTTCGCATCCCAGAGCGATCTCGCGATTACGTTTGGTTTGGGAAACGATCCGGGAGTGAAGTCACTTGAGGTTGAGTGGCCAAGCGGGGCGAAACAAAAACTGACCGATATCGCGGCTAACCAGTTCATTACGGTTGAAGAGGGGAAGGGTATCGTGGCGAAATCCGGTCCCGCGGCAGCCAAATAATCAAAATTTCACGCCGCCGCCAGTGTAAAGTAGGCAAATGAGCGATTTGGTCAAATTTCTCGCGACAGTTCCGGTTTTCCGCGACGTGCCCACCGGGGAACTGGAGGAAATCTCGGCTCTCTTTCGCGAGGAGATCTTCCCCGCCGGAAAAACCATCTTGCGGCAGGGCGCCAAGAGCCACTCGATCTATTTCCTGCGAAGCGGCCGCCTGGCGGTAAGAGTACAGAAGGGCGAGAAGCGCGAGACCGTAGCTTTCCTTCAGCCGCCGGCCTTGTTCGGAGAGCTATCTTACATTACGGGCAGACCGGTATCGGCGAACGTTGAAGTCTCCGTCGATGCCTCCGTCGTGGTCCTCTCGGGCGACGCCATGGCGCAGCTCGGGTCCCATCGCGACGCAGTCATGCGAGGGATTCTCACCGCGGTTGCCGAGCGCCTGCATGACACCGTAACGAAGGGCGCGAAAGCCGTGGAAGCGCCCGTCGTGCTACTCCGGCCCGATCGGAAGTGGGAGGCTCCCCACGCGTTCGCAGTGGAACTTGGCCGTGCGCTGTCGCGCCAGAACGGGCAGGAGACGCTGGTCGCTCATGTAGGGTCCGATGAGGCCCCGGCCACGCAGATCGGCGGCCGCCTCTACCAGGTTTCGGTTGCCGTGGCGTCCGTTGATGGCGGTTTGCGCGCCGACGTCGCGAAACGCCTGGTCGAGAGCAAGGAACGCTATCCGAACATCGTCATCAATCCGGTTGGTCCACGTGCGGCGGAGATCGCGGACCTGATACAGCCGTTCGCCGATGTCCACGGCTTTCTTCTTGGCGATGGTGGCGAGCCTCCCGCCACGCTTCCGGAAACGGCTTTTGCCGTCGCGAGCCCCACGAGTTCGAAGTTGCGGGCGCTGCGCGGTAATCAGCAGCTGATCTGGGACGCGGCCGGTTCAGAAGAGGCGTATCTCAGCGGCCGGCCCTCGCTTCCGAAGTTCGTTCGCGTCGCCGAGTCGATGGCGCGTTTCATCTGTGGCGCGCAGGTAGGTCTCGCGCTGGGCGGAGGCGCGGCGTGGGGATGGGCGCACATCGGCGTGCTCTCGGTGCTCGAAGGCGCGGGCATGCCCATCGACGTGGTTTCGGGCTGCTCAATGGGCACCGTCATCGGCTCCCTGCGCTGCTCCGGGCTCGATCTCGCCGAGGTCCGCGAAGTGGCGGACTACTGGTCGACGAGGACGAAGAAGTTTATCAATTGGCGCGTCTGGCAGTTCTGCCTCATCAGTGAAAAGGTGGCGCGCCGGGTGTTTGGGCAGTACTGGGGCACCCGCAACGTCAATCAGATGGAGATTCCGTTTTGGGCCAATGCCGTCGATATCAAGACCGGAAAGGAATTCACGATTGTGGACAACCCCATCGTCGATTGCGTGCGCGCCTCCATTGCGCTGCCGGGACTGCTGCCGCCCTTTCAGCGCGATGATCACCTGTTGGTAGACGCCGGCATCATGGATCCGGTCCCAGCCGGCCTTGTCCGGCGGATGGGCGCGCGATACGCCATTTCTGTTAACGCCATGGCGCGCCTGGAATCACAGAAGATGAGCACGCGCTACCCCATGAATCTTTTCGACGTTATGAACCGCTGCATGACCGTGATGGGTCACGAGGTGGGGCAGGGCCGGGCCGAGGAGTTGTCGGATGTAGTGTTGACTCCCGCGCTGGGCGATCTCGCGATGCTGTCGTTCGCGCGCGCCAAAGAGATCATAGAGTGCGGGAGGAAAGTCGCGGAAGAGAATCTTCCGGCGATTCTTGCCGGATATGAACGGCTCAAGGGTCCAGCGAAAACGGCTCAGGCTGCTGAGCCGAAAAACTAAGGAGAAGAGGACGATGAACGTCACAGCAGAGGAAATTAGAACGGAAGTCAAGCGCTTGATTGCGGAGGTCACTGAGCGCACGCCGGAGGAAATCTCGGACAGAGCGCTGTTTCAGGATGAGTTGGGTGTCGATTCGCTGATGGCCATGGAAGTCATGGTGGCCGTTGACAAGAAATACAAGATCAATATTCCGGAAGAGGAATTCGCGAAGATCAAGAACGTCGACGACACCGTGGCCGTAGTGCAGCGGTACCTTGGCGCAGCAGCCTAAACCGGCCCAGGGGATCGCTATCGCCATGAAACGCGTCGCAATAACGGGACTGGGGCTGATCACGCCAATCGGCGCCGGCAGGAAGGTGTTTTGGGAAAGGCTGCTCGCGGGTGCGAGCGGAATCGCAACGGTCGCCTCTTTCGATAGTTCGGCTTTTCCGGTCCATCTGGGCGCGGAGGTGAAGGAGTTTGATCCAAAGCAGTTTGTCCGTCTCGGCAAGACGGAGGAAATGGGCCGCGGATCGCAACTTGCTATCGCCGCCGCGCGAATGTCGATCGAGGACTCCGGCATCGAACTCAGTTCCTACGACTCGGGCCGCGTGGGCGTGTCGATGGGCACAACTTCCGGTGAACCACGCCTCGTCGAGCGCTATAACGACGTTCGCAAGGCCGACGGCCTGGAAGCAATTCCAGGGGATTTTCTGCCGCAGTATCCGTGCAACGTCATCCCCAGCCACATCGCGGTCGAGTTCGGTCTCCATGGCCCGTGCATGATGATTCCGACTGCCTGCGCCGCCGGCAATTACGCCATCGGCTACGGCTACGATCTGATCCGGACCGGCCGGGCGGACCTGATGCTCGCGGGCGGAGCGGACGCATTTTCGAGAATCACGTATCAGGGGTTCTCGCGGCTCGGTGCGATTGCGCCCGAGCGATGCCAGCCGTTCGACAAGAACCGGAAGGGGATGGTTCCGGGCGAAGGCGCGGCGGTCTTGATATTGGAGCCGCTTGAAGACGCTCGCGCTCGCGGCGCCAAGATTTACGCCGAGGTTCTGGGCTACGGAGTGAGTTGCGATTCGCACCACATGACGGCGGCGCACCCTAAGGGGGATGGCGCAATCCGGGCCATGGCGATGGCGCTTGAAGGCAGCAGAAAGACGATAACCGACGTCGATTACATCAGCGCGCACGGCACCGGAACGCCCACCAACGACAGGGTAGAGTCCATCGCTGTCCGCACGTTGTTCGGCGATCGTGCGGGTGAGGTTCCGATGAGCTCCATCAAGTCGATGCTCGGCCACACCATGGGTGCGGCGAGCGCGATCGAAGCTGTTGCCTGTTCACTTGCACTCGATACCGGTGTGATTCCGCCTACGGTCAACTACGAGACGCCGGACCCCGAGTGCGATCTGGACTACGTTCCGAACCACGCCCGCACCACCAATCCGCGCGTGGTCTTGAATAATGCGTACGCGTTCGGCGGAAACAACGCGTCGCTTTGCCTGGCGAGGTACGAAGCTTGAGTTCACGGGTTGTAGTCACGGGTACCGGCGTCATTTCTTCAATCGGCGCGGGTGCGGACGACTTTGAACGGGGCCTGAACGCAGGCACTACGGGTGTTGGTCCGAGCCAGATGTTCGGAGCAGGCACAACCACGGCGGAGGTGCGGGACTTCGCGCCCCAGAATTGGCTTGGCCCCAAGGGACTGCGTGTGCTCGATCGCAGCGCTCGCCTCATTTGCGTGTCGTCCCATATGGCCCTATGCGAGGCGGGACTTTCGCAGGCGGACGCCGAGGAGGGTGACCCGGACCTGGGTCTGATCTGCGGCACCATGTTTGGGGGCCTCCACAGCATCACGTCTTTCGACTGGAGCGGTCTCACGGAGGGGCCGAATCTGGTCAATCCGATGGAATTTCCAAATACCGTCATCAATTCCCCCGCCGGCCATGCCGCGATCAAGCACAAGCTGCGGGGCGTCAACTCCACGATCTGCGCGGGCCTCGCGTCCGGGCTTTACGCGATTCACTACGCCGCCGAATTCCTCCGCTTCGGCCGCGCCAAAGCGCTTCTTGCCGGCGGAGTGGAGGAGTTGTGCGAAGAATCGTTCCTCGGGTTCCGCAAGATGGGAGCGGCCTCGGCGAGCGACTCTATCAGGCCATTCGCGGCAGACCGCGACGGCTCGGTGCTGGGTGACGGGTCGGCGCTCTGGATGCTCGAAACAGAGGACGCCGCGCGCGCCCGGGGACTCACGCCGGTTCTCGAAGTGGGAGGTTTCGGATCCGCGCACGACGCGCACAGCACGAGCGCTTTCGATGTGCGGGCTGAGGGCGCGACTTCGGCCATCCGCCAGGCTCTGGCCGCTTCCGAAATCGAACCGGAGCAGATCGCCTGTATCATTAGCGCCGCTAGCGGCAACAGGGCTGGCGACCTGATGGAGGCGCGTGCGCTCCGTAACGTGTTTGGCGACCTGCTCGGAGAGATTCCCGTATCCGCCCCCAAAGCGGCGTTCGGAGAAGGACTCGGAGTGTCCGGCGCGTTCTGCGCTCTTGCAGGGGGCCTGGCTTTGGTCCGCCAATCCGCACCGCCGACGGCCGGCTTCAAGGAATCGGAATTCAGGCTGCGGCTTTCCGCTGAGGCTCAGCCTTTCCAGGGGAAGCACGTTTTGATTAACGCATTCGGGTGCGACGGAAATAACGCCGCGCTTATCCTGAATTTGAGAACCTAAGACTATGCCAGAAGAATACGACAGAAAAATATTGCCGGAAATCGTGCAAGACACGGTTGCCATTTCCCTCGGAATGACGTTCAAGAGCTTCGAGATGATGAAGGATCCCATAGGAAGCATCACCGACGTTACCGGCGCGGTACAAGCGCTGTTCACGCTACCGGCCGACGTAGCCGGAAAGGGCTTGCAGGAAAAAGCGCAGGCCGTTGCGGCCAACGTGTTGGAAAAGGCCGCCGGTCTCATGGAAGAATGCAAGACCGCGGGGCAGAAGTTCACGGACGGGAAGTAGTGGCCGACGAGTTCGGACCGTCGGATCTACTTCCTCGCCTCAAGGATCAGGGGTACGACGCGCAGCGTGTTGAACGCCGCAGGTCCTGGGTGGAGCGAAAAACGGGTGCTGCACTGGAGCACATCGGGCGCATGTCGTTCGATTCGGAGTTAACGCGCGGCAACATCGAGAATCCCATCGGTATCGCGCAGGTTCCAATGGGCGTCGCGGGGCCTGTCCTCGTTTGCGGCCAGCACGCGCAGGGGATGTTTTACGTGCCGATGGCGACAACGGAGGGAGCGTTGATCCGCAGTTACGAGCGCGGAATGGTCGCGCTTACCAAGGCCGGCGGCGTCCAGACAGCCGTGCTCGCGGACGAAAATCAGATTGCGCCGACGTTTTTTTTTGACGACGTGTCTTCCGCCAGTCGCTTCTCCGAATGGGCGCCGGCCAACTTCGGGCACATGCAGGAAGCCGCTAGCCATACCACGAGCCACGGTAAACTGACGGCCATTAAGTGCTATCAGGTCGGAAGGCAGGTGCTTGTCAACTTCGGATTTTTCACCGGCGATGCGCAAGGCATGAACATGATCGTCAAAGCCGCGGACGCTGCCTGTAAGTGGATCGAGAAGAACTTCCCGATTTCGAGCTACTTCATTTTCAGCGGTATGTGTTCCGAGAAGCGGCCCTCGGGTTTCCTGCTCACGCGCGGAAAAGGGAAGCGGGTCACGGCCGGGGCGCTCTTGCCGCATGACGTGCTCAAGATGTATCTGCATTGCACTGCCGAACAGTTGTTTCGCGTGTGGCATTCCACCTTGATCGGCCATCTTCACGCGAACGCGATCGGCTACAACGCACACTACGCAAACGGGCTCACGGCGATCTTCATTGCTACCGGGCAGGATGTCGCGAATGTCGTCAACGCGGCGTGCGGCATCACCTACTTCGAATTGCAACCCGAAGGTCTGTTCGTCAGCGTAACGCTCCCCGCGCTAACGGTGGCAACAGTAGGAGGCGGCACGGCTCTGCCCACGCAGAGGGAGGCGCTTCAAATGATGGACTGCTTCGGCAACGGAAAGGCGAAGAAACTCGCTGAGATCGTCGCTGCGGCGCTGCTTGGCGGCGATATTTCTATGGGAGCTGCCATCACAACCGGCGAGTTTGTGGCGGCGCATGAGCATTACGGGAGAAATCGACCGAAATGAGCGTGGTTCTGGTAACGGGCGGGAGCCGTGGAATTGGGCGGGCGATTGTCGAAGAGTTTAGTGGAGCCGGGCATAAGGTCGCGTTTACTTACGCGGGGAACACCGCTGCCGCTCAACAAGTTCAGGCGGCGGCTTATCAGGCCGACGTCCGGGATTTCACCCGCGCGCAGGAAGTCGTCGCCGAGATCCAGTCCTCGCTCGGCCCTATCGACGTGCTGGTGAACAACGCCGGAATCAAGCGAGACAGCGCGCTGCACAATATGGCCCCGGAGGCTTGGCAAGAGGTAATCGATACCAATCTGACGGGAACGTTTAACTACACCCGCGCGCTGATGAAGGAGTTGATCCGCCGCAACGGCGTGGTCATCAACGTCACGAGCGTCAGCGGAGTCATAGGCATGGCCGGGCAGTCCAACTATAGCGCCTCGAAGGCCGGCGTCATCGGATTCACGAAGGCGCTCGCCCGCGAAGTGGCCCGTTTCGGTGTGCGGGTAAACGCGATCGCTCCGGGCTTCATCGATACGGACATGACGGCTTCCATCGACGAGAACGCGCGCAAGAAGCTTTATGCGCAGATTCCTTTAGGCCAGCCGGGAACGGCCAGGCAGGTCGCACGGGCCGCGGTTTATCTTGCGAGTGAGGACGCGGCATACATCACGGGTCAGGTCTTGACTATGGATGGAGGACTCAGCTAAAGGTACAGCAGCCATGCCCACTATTTTCGGCCGTGACTATCCGGAGCAATACGATGTCATCATAATCGGGTCCGGCATCGGCGGCCTGTTTTGCGCCAACCTCCTGGCGAAAGAGAAGCTCAAGGTATTGTTACTCGAGCGTCATTACATGCTGGGCGGGTTCTGTTCCACGTTTCGGCGCAAAGGCTTCATTTTTGACGCTGCTACGCATTTCTACCCTCTCCTCGGCAATCCCACAACCATGACCGGGAAGCTGCTAGGTGACCTGGGCATTTCGACCGAGTGGGTGAAGATGGATCCCGTCGATCAATTCCATCTTCCCGGGCTTCCGACCTTCGCGGTGCCCGCTGATCTTGCCGAGTACATCGCCCTGTTGAAGAAGTGGTTTCCAAGTGAAGCTGCCGGCGTCGATTCTTATTTCGCCGAACTCCGCCAAGCCTATCTCTACGGCCTTCTCTATTACTTCAAGGGCGTCGACAACGATCAGGCCGAACGCTTTGAACGCTTCACGGTAACTGAGAAGCTCAACCAGCACTTTAAAGATCCGCGCATCCGGGCCATCCTCATGGCCGATACTCCGCACTGGGGATCGCTGCCGGACCGCACCTCCTTCCTTTTCGACGCGATGCTGAGGCTCGCTTACTTCCTGGGTAACTACTATCCGGTGGGCAGCTCTCAGAAATTCGCCGATGATCTCGGCAGGGCGCTCGAAGAGAAGGGCGGACGAATCCTCAAGTGCGCCGCAGCCGACAAGATTCTGGTCGACGGCGCGGAGATCAAGGGCGTGAGGATTCACACAGTTTCGAAGCGCGCGCCGGAGACGTATGAGTTCAGGGCGCCCATCGTCGTCTCGAACGGAGACGCACTGCATACCTATGAGACTCTGGTCGGCGAGGAACACGTCGGCCGTTGGGCCATCGATCATCTGAAGACATTGAAGCCCAGCTATCCGTGCTTCCTTGTCCATCTCGGTTTGCGCGGCATGGATCCCCACCAACTCGCCGCCGCCGAAGGCTACTATTGGAGTTCATACGATCCGGGCGACGCGATCCGCAACGTCTTCAAGATTTTCATCCCTACGCACTTCGATGCCGCCATCGCGCCGCCCGGCTGTCAGATCCTGATTGTCCAAAAACTTATCCCGCTCAGGATTGAAGAGATTCACGATTGGGCCGCGCATAAGGCTGAGGTCGAGGGAAAAATCATGTCGCGTCTGCGGCAGATTCTGCCTGGAATCGATAATCACATCGTGGTGAAGTTGAGCGCCACGGCGATGACATCGTACCGGTTTACAGGCAACTGGCAGGGCGCGATGCTCGGATGGGAGATGTCTCCGGGGCAATTGGGCGCGAACCGCCTGCCTACATCCACGCCTTTCGACAACCTGCATCTTGTGGGACACTGGACCCAGCCAGGGGGCGGCATCACGCCCGTGATCGTTTCGGCGCAACGAGTGGCACGCAATATTCTCAGTGGTAAGGAGAGCAGCCGTCAACTGGCTGCCGACTACTTTTCGTTCAGGGCCGGCCATTCGGGGCGGCAAGCCATGGGCGCGGGAGCGCCTAAAGGGGTATCACCATGAGTAGAGGGGTTCTCAGCGCCGAGGAGCAACGCGAGGTTTTGGACGGCGCGGTGAAGTTGATTTCCACGCAGGAACTTTCCGCGATTACCCTTGAAGGGCTCAGCAAGGCCTGCGGCGTTCCGGCGTTTGATATCGTTCGTCAATACCATTCGAAGGAGAACATCCTTCAGGCCGTGCTCGAGCGCGAACTGGAATTGATCGCCGGCGCCGTGCCTTCGCCGGAGCTTCGTTTTCCGGGTGAGACGCTAAAAGACGAAATCGAAGTTTTGGCCAAGGTCATGTTGGGCGAGTATCGCAGCCGGCTGAAGTTCATGGGTAAGATGCTCTCGGAAGCGATGAAGAACCCCGAGATCGGCGCGCTTTTCTACAAGACGTTTATCGAACAGGGGCGTCTGCTGTTCACGGAATTTCTCAACACTCGTAAAGCCCTGGGAGAACTTCGCGACGACGCGGATGTGGAAGCGGCAGCAGCCATGTTTCTTTCCGCGCTCACCTTTATCCTGCTTGTTGTAGAATTGTTTGGCGGCAACAAGGTCGAGGCGCTCGACGACGAGCGTCTTGTGCGCGAAATGACAGACGTCTTTCTGAGAGGGGTCAGATCATGAAGGTTGGGGTCCTCGGTTCCAATGGCGTGCTGGCGCGCCAGACGCAGGAGGAACTGAAGGCCCGCGGTCATGTTCTTGACAACTCCACGCCCGACTCCGTTATTTATATTCCGGGGGACCTCGAAGGGCTCTCAGCACTCCTAAGCCGTGGAGGTTTTTCGCGGCTCGTACTCCGGAGCCACGCCTACGCCTACGGATCGAATACCAAGAACCCGGGTCTGATGACCGAAGAACGCGTGTCCCTGCTTCCGCCCGGTGCGCCGGAGCAGCGTTGGCTCCGCGCTGAAGAATTGGCGTCGAAGTTCCCAAATTCCGCCGTGGTGCGCCTTACGAATGTGCTCGCCCCGGAAGAGGGTGATTTGCTCGTGAGGCAACTTGCGCGAGGCGCAGCCATTCCGCTGGCCGGACACGACCCGAACGTTCAGTTTTTATCGGTCAAGGATGCGGCAAGGGCGCTGGCGGCGGCTGCGGAGGGTTCCGCGACCGGCATTTTTAATGCCGCGGGTGAAGGAACCATACCGCTGAAGAAGGCCTTCCGCGCGGCAGGCACGACCCGCGTACCGATGCTCCAGCCGGTGCAGGCGTCCATTCGGTCAGCAGCCGTGAGACTTGGAGCCGCGAAGTTCAGGGGCGGCAGCCTCGATCAGCTTCAGTACAACTGGACCGTCTCGGGCGAACGTGCCGCCCGGGAGCTTGGTTTCACACCCTCCCAATCAACCATCGAGGCGCTTGCCGAGTTCGTCCGCACAAAACCGGGCGCGCGCCCCGAACTCCTTGCAAAGCCTTTCGATGAATACGGCCTCGACGTGGATTACATCAAAGCCTGGGGATGGTGGTTCGCGTTCTTACGCAACATCTACTGGCGCATCGACCACGAGGGGCTGGAGAACGTTCCGAAGTCAGGGCGCGCGATGTATGTCTCAAATCATCGAGGCTTCATGCCGCTCGACGCCGTAATGCATCTGTCTCTGCTCTTCACGCACCGCCAGCGCATCGTCCGGTTCCTGATTATTCCGTCCCTTTTGCGAATTCCTTTTTTATGCAATTTCCTCACGAAACTGGGGGGCGTAATCGCGAGCCAGGAAAACGCCGCGCGACTCTTCGGCCGTGAAGAACTCGTAGGTATCTTCCCCGAAGGCATCCGCGGATCGTTCACACCTTACAAGCGCACGTATCAACTTCGCGACTTCGCGAAGAGTGCGTTTGCGAAAATCGCCATAGAGAATCAGTCGCCGGTCGTCCCGAGCGCTGTGATCGGACACGCCGAAATCTTCCCGATCATCGGCCGCATCGACTCGGGCTTTATCGTGAAGGAATTCGGCTGGCCCTATTTCCCGATCGCGCCGATGTTTCCGCTGGCGCCGATTCCGATCCCGTCGAAGTGGCATGTGCGCGTCCTGCCCGCGGTTCCCTTCGAAGGGCTGAAACCTGCGGATGCGGAGAATGTGCGGATCGTACGCGATTTTGCGCGCCACGTGCAGGGAATCGTTCAGGCGAACATCGACGACATGGTTCCGAAACGCAAAAGCATATTCTGGGGAAAAGTGTTGGACGGCACCCGTCCACCTGTGCCGGCGTTGGTGCGGCGGTAAGAAGGCAGAGTGGGATGTCTGGGCCGCAAGCTTGGTGCGGCGCCGGATCACGGGCGCCAAAAAAAGGCCCCGCTGCCGGCTCTGCAGTGCCGTTGTTGCGCGGGGCCAAGACACATCACAGGAGAAGTAACACCCACCAAAGACCAATCTTTGGCATTCCTGAGCGAGTATCCTTTGCTGAGCACGCAAGGGGCCACGGCGTAAACTCAATAGAACCAACCGGACACTTCCGCGCCTACTATTTCACGTAGCGTAACTCGTGCGGCCGCTACGGAATTCTGAAGTAACAAGTGTATATTCATGGAGCTTCCTTACGCTTGTTCGGGTTAAAATGAAGACACCGCTATGAGAACCCGTTTGGTTGCCGTGGTCTGGCTCGTCCTCTTTCTTGCGCCGCGCGCGCTCGAATGTCAGAGCGCCACCGGGCCAACAGTTCGTTTTCGCACGGTCCTTGGCGATATCGATGTTACGTTGCTGCCTGGTTCCGCGCCCCGCACTGTAGCAAATTTCCTCAATTACATGAACCGCGGATCGTTTAACAATTCGTTCTTCCATCGCTCCGTGCCGGGTTTCATCATCCAGGGTGGAGGTTTCCAATATCTCAACCAGACTGCGGCTGAAATCCGAGCCGATCCACCCGTGCGCAACGAATATGCTGTCTCGAATACGCGCGGCACAATCGCCATGGCCAAGCTTGGATCGAGCCCCGATAGCGCCACCAGCCAGTGGTTCTTCAATCTGTCCAACAATAATGCTTCGAATCTCAATAATCAGAATGGCGGATTCACGGTTTTCGGACGTGTCGCAAACGCCGCCGGTCTCGCGGTGATGGACCGGATCGCCGCCGTTCCCGTGTTTGTCGCCTCGGCGCAGTTCGATGCGCTTCCGCTGAGAAACTACGTTCGCGGCACGCCCGTGACCGAGCAAAATCTCATGATGGTCCTCACGATCACGCAACTCGATCCCGCTCCGGCGATTAGGGCGAACGGGATCGTCTCGGCCAGCAGTTTCGGGGCATTTGCGGCCGCCGCGCCGGGGTCGTACATTGAAATTTACGGCACCGATCTCGCGGGCACCACTCGGGAGTGGGCAGGCTCCGACTTCACGGACGGCAACGCGCCGACATCGCTTGACGGTGTCAGCGTAACAGTCGGCGGACAGCCGGCGTTCGTCCATTTTGTAAGCCCCACGCAAGTGAATGTTCAGATCCCCGCGGG
>SYKU01000276.1 GCA_005808865.1 Acidobacteriota bacterium | reverse complement strand
GTCTCGCCTTCAATCAGAACAGTTGCATCTTTCGGAGCCACCAGCGACACCGTCTTGTAGATCTCGAGCATGCCCGCGGAACTGCCGATCATTTCGCTTTCCGGCAACTCCTCAGGTTCCGCTTCGTCTTCCTGCGCTTCAAGCGACGCTTCGGCTCGCTTCACGGTCTCGAGTATACGGTCGAGTTCGAAGGGTTTGGCGATGTAGTCGAACGCTCCCCCGCGCGTGGCCGCCATCACCGTTTCCATGGTTCCGCGCGCCGACATCAGGATCACGCAGCAAGCCGGATTGCTCTCCTTCGCGGCGTGCAGCACGTCGAGCCCGGTGCGCTGGTCGATGTAGACGTCGGTGATCACGACCGGGTAATCGGTCTCATTTAGCCGTTCGATGGCCTGCTGAGTGGAGGGAACCGCATCCACTTCATAACCCTCGAGCTCGAGAAACGTGACGATCGTGGTTCGGACGCTCGAGTCGTCCTCAACTATTAGTAAGCGTGGCATCTTGCGGAGCCGCCGAGTGAGCCGGTAATACCAGTGTAAAGCACGATCCCTCACCCGGCCTGCTGGCGACTTCGATCGCGCCGCGATGCCGGGTTACGATCTCCTCGACAATCGACAGTCCGATACCCGTGCCGGTTTCACCGGACTGCTCCGCGCCGCTTGTCCGGTAGAACTTCTGAAAGATCTTGCGAGTCTCTTTTTCATCCATCCCGATACCCTGATCCTCAACGGAGAGCCTGAGGCGGTCCCCATCACGGTGTCCTCGCACGGTGACTCGCGTGTGTGCGCCCGAGTACTTCACAGCATTTGTCAGAAGGTTGTAGAGCGCGTATTCCATCAACTCGCGATCGCCGGTGAGCGTTTCATCCGGGATGTTCTCCACGGCCACCGAAATCTGCTTGCGCTCCGCGAGCGGCAAGGTGCGCTCCACGCAAATCGCAACCAGCTCCCGCGCGCTGAAGCTCTCCTGTTTCAATTCGATTTCGCCGGCCGAAAGCCGCTCCACGTTGAGAAAGATCTCAATCATCCTTCCCAGGCGCTTCGACTCGGAGTTGATCATTTGAGCCATCTGCTTGCGTTTCTCTTCTGTAAGGGCGTAGCGGCCCATCAGTTCGCTCGAACCCTGAATCGCCGTGAGCGGCGTCCGCATCTCGTGCGTGACGAAGTGCATGGCCTGCTGATATCGCCCTCGATCAAGCTCGGCGCGGACCATGCGGCGGCGAACGATGAAATGCTGATAGGCGGCCGAGGCAACAAGTGTAAGCCAGGAGGAAGTGAGAGCCGGCGCATAGGGAAATACGGTGCCGTTGCGAAACAGAAAATAGGGTACAGCATGAGCGGATGCCAGCACACCCGCGGCTGAGAGGTACGCGCGCGCTCCCGTGAGAAACGTAAAGGCGGCCCAGGACGCGATCGTCAGCAATAGGCAAAACGCAAGTTCCATCCACCCTGGCGCGGGAGTGAGGAAGCGGCCCTGGGCGATGGTCTCGTACGCTTGTGCATGGATCTCAACTCCGGCCATCGGAAGGCCCGAATACGGCGTCATCAGCCGGTCCCGCGTCGCGGTCTGAGCGGTAACGCCCAGAAAGACAGCCTTGTCGCGAAACTCGCCTGCGCGCGCCGGATTATCACGGAGTTGTTTCAGCGAAATGCGCGGAACCGCGGGCATGTTCGGGGGCAGGTAGCGAATCCACATGCGCCGGGAGTCGGCCCGGCGCGCCGGGATAACGATGCCCGCTACTTCAAGGTCGTTCAGGCTTTCGACGATCTGCGCGTTCCGGCTCAGACGAAAAGCTTCAAGAGCCAGCGCCCACCGGCGCTTCTTCCCGGTAGCTTTCTCGAGCGGGATGGCGCGATTGACCGCGTCGGCATCGGCATGCACGTGCCCGATTGCCGCACCCCACTGCTGAAACCGCGTGAGTGGATCTTCAAACTCCGAACCGTCCGGCAGCAACTCGCACGCCAGCACGAGGCGGGGAATCTGCCGCAACGCGCTGCCCAAAGCCGCGTCGGGTTCCGGGTCGGTTGTGTCGGCTACGGTTGCATCGAGCGCCACGACTCTCGGCGAAGTCTTCGCCAGGAAAGTGAGACCTTCCGCGAACGCCGTGCGCAAGCCGCGAACACCGCCCGAAGTCTGAAGCGACTGCTCATCGATCGCGAGAAGCATCGTCTCCGTCTTCCACGGCGGCGGCTCGTAGAGTCGGAGCATCCAGTCGTAAGCATCCTTGTCGATCTGCATGCCGAGCGACGTCCAACTGCTCGCGAGCGCGACCGCAAGAAACCCCAGCACCAGCGCGGTGGATTCCACGTGTTGCCGGTTCAACTTCATATCAGGCTACTTTCCGACGGCCCGTTCAATCTCTCCCACTTCCCGCGGCAAAGACCCGCTTAGCACTTTACATCCGTCTCTGGTAACCACCACAACGTCCTCGATCCGCACGCCGAGATTTTCCTCCGGAATATAAATACCAGGTTCGATCGTGATCACCATGCCCTCTTCAAGCGGCATCGACGGATCGTTCGCATCGTGCACTTCAAGTCCCAAATGGTGGCCAATACCATGCGGGAAGTACTTGCCGAGCGATTCGCCCTTTCGGTCCTTGCCATGCGAGTCGATGTAGTTGAAGGCGGCCTTGTAGATGCTGTCCGGATGCGTTTTGCTCAGAGTGGCGCCGGGCTTTACCGCCGCGATCGCGGCCTTTTGCGCGCCCAGCACGATCTCGTAAATTTCGCGTTGGCGCTTGCTGAATTTCCCGCCCACCGGGACCGTGCGTGTGATGTCGCTCGCGTACATGTCGCACTCCGCGGCGACGTCCATGAGCAGGACTTCGCCCCGGTCCATACGGCGCGAGTTGCGGGAATAATGCAGATAAACGGAATTCGGTCCAGACCCGACAATGGGAGCATAGGGTGGCCGGGCGCACCCCCGGTCCATGTGAATTCCGGTCATGGTGGCTGCGACCTGATACTCGTACAAGCCATCGGCCGCGCGTTTCCAGGCCGCGCGATGAGCATCCAGGGTGACATCGGTTGAGTACTGAATGAGCTGCAATTCTTCGGGCGACTTCTTCATCCGGAGGCGCGCGATGGCGAGCCGGGCATCGCCGATTTCGCGCAGGGGGGCGAGTGCTGCGATCTTGGACGAGGCCGCCTGATCCTTGAGCGTAAAAACCCGCGCATAGGATTCAAGCGCCGTTCGAAGCTGTGCTTCCATGCTTTCGGCCGGCATAACGGCGGCGAAACCGGTCCTGGAGCGTACGGCGGCGTCTCCGGGGTCGGATTTGCGTCCTGTCCATTTTTCCTGCTCCGCGTTGCGCAGCGGAAGGAACAGGATCTCTTCGGGGAGGCCGGATTTGTTCGCCTCGATTGGCGGCAGGAGCATCAGAATCGCGCCGGGCTCGCTCCAGCCCGTGAGGTAGTAGAAGTTCACCTCCTGAAAAAAGCCGTTAAGGGCGTCGCCGGCGTCGTGCTCGGTGTGGCCGAAGAGAATGGTGACGCCGTTCGAAAGCGACTTCCGCAGTTCGGTACGCCTGGCGCGGTACAACTCCCGGGCGCGTTCCTCGCCTATGACCGGCGGACCCGCCGTGCCGGCCGCCGCGAGCGCGGCCGCAAGAACCAAGAGACGCATAGGTCAAGTATAAGACGATTGCAGTGAACCATAGGCGCCCAACTGTTTCAGAGTAAAGCCGCGAGGGGCGGGCGGCTCTGCTCGCGTGAACGGCTCCCGCGTCCCCCGGCGGAACGAGCAGGTCCCGCGCGGCCCTGAAGGACCTCCAGACTTGTGATCATCAGCGTCCATAGCGGTAACTTCGGCGAGTCCGTTTGACGCCTCATCAAGGGCCACACTAACCAGGCCGGGAGGCGCTTGCACTATCATGGAGACGATGAGAAACGTCATGCTGTTGTTGGGCGCCGCATGCACCTTGGATGCCCAAACCTACGACCTGCTCCTGAAGGGCGGCCATGTGATCGATCCGGCAAATCGAATCGACACCGTGATGGACGTGGCTGTCAGCGGGAATAGGATCGCCCGCGTGGCCGCGAACATTCCGGTGTCCGAAGCGAAGAAGACCGTGGACGCGGCAGGTCTCTACGTGACGCCAGGTCTGATTGATCTGCACGCTCATGTTTTCGGCTACGAAGGCTCGCTCGCGCCCGACGATTCGTCGCTCATCGCAGGCACAACCACGGTTGTGGACGCCGGAGGCAGCGGCTGGCGCACCTTCGACCGGTTCAAAAAGACCGTCATCGACACATCCGCCACGCGCGTGCTGGCTCTGATCAACATCGTCGGCGCGGGCATGGTGGGAAGCGCCGCCGAAGACAACGTTCCCGACATGGAACCGGACAAGACGGCCGCCAAGATGAAGCAGTTCCCGGACCAGATCGTTGGAATCAAGGTCGCGCATTTCGGCAAGCCCGGTTGGGACGCCTTAAAGCGCGCGGTGGAAGCCGGACGCCTCTCCGGAAAGCCCGTCATGGTGGACGACAAGATTTTCACCAACGCCGCCCGAACCAGCCGCGACAAACTGCTCGACGTCATGCGTCCCGGCGACCTGCACACGCACATGTACAACGACCGGCAGCTCGAAGTGATAGACCGCTTCAGCGGCAAGGTCCAGGATTACATGTGGGCGGCGCGTAAGCGCGGCGTTCTCTTCGACCTTGGCCACGGCGCCGGTAGTTTCCTCTGGCCCGTTGCGACGCGCGCCATGGCGCAGGGTTTCGCTCCGGACACCATCAGCACCGATCTTCACTCAAGCAGCATCCGCGCCGGACAGCCCGACATGCCCAACTGCATCTCTAAAATGATGGCCCTCGGAATGAAGCTTCAGGACGCCATCGAGAAATCGACCGCCGCGCCGGCCCGGGCCATCAAGCGTTTCCCTGAGATCGGCACGCTGGGTGAGGGCAAAGTCGCTGATATCGCGGTACTGCGGCAGTCCAAAGGCGTGTTCGCCTACAAAGACGCGTGGAACAAGAAACTAATGGGAACGGTTAACATCGAATGCGTCCTCACGGTCCGTGACGGCCGTGTAGTTTACGATTTGGATGGCCTCGGTTTCCCGTTATGGAATACAGCCGGCGAGTACGAGGTGATTCCGTGAGCCGCGCGATCCTGCTGTTTCTTGCCCTTCCTCTGGTGGCCCAGGAGGGCGTGTACGACCTGTTGCTCAAGAGCGGCCACGTCCTCGATCCGGCGAACCAGAGGAACGAACGCCTGGACATCGCCATCGTCGGGAGCCGCATCGTGAAGATCGGCAAGGACCTTCCGGCCTCACACGCGAAACTTGTAGTTGAAGCGTCGCAATACCATGTGACGCCGGGCCTGATCGATATTCACACCCATTTCGACTCGCAGGGAGCATCGCTCAATCTGATCCCGGATCACAATACGCTTACCAGCGGCGTCACCACCGCGGTTGACGCGGGCAGTTCCGGCTGGAAGAATTTCGAAGCATTCAAGACCAGGGTGATCGACAAGTCGAAGACCCGGCTCTTGGCGTTTTTGAACATCGTCGGCGCCGGTATGTACGGAAGCAAGGTGGAGGACGACGTCAACGAAATGGATGTGGACGCCGCCGCGAAGATGGTCAGGAAGTATCCAGGCATCATCGTCGGCATCAAGACGGCGCACTTTCAGCCCGCGACATGGGACGCGGTGGATCGCGCGGTTCAAGCGGCCGAAAAGAGCGGCACCATCGCTATGGTTGACTTCAGCCAGAAGCCCGGCCGCCTCTACCAGGACCTGATCCTCAAGCACATGCGGCCCGGCGATATTCACACACACTTCTACGGCAGGCTCACGCCGCAACTCGACGCCAACAAGAAGCTGCAACCCTATATGATCGAGGCTCGCAAGCGGGGCGTGTTGTTCGACGTCGGGCATGGATCGGGGAGCTTCTGGTTTCGCATTGCCGTGCCCGCGATTGAGCAGGGTTTTCTGCCGGACACCATATCGACCGATATTCACACGAGCAGCATCATGCTGCCGCGCGCGAATATGATCACTACGATGTCGAAGCTGTTAAACGCCGGAATGACGCTCGAGCAGGTGATCGAACGGAGCACGGTCAATGCGGCGCGCGCCATCCGGCGGCCTGAACTTGGCAAGCTGACTGAAGGCGCGGAGGCCGACATCGCGCTGATCGAAGTGCGGCGGGGCAAGTTCGGGTACGTCGATTCAGGCCACGGGAAGCTGATTGGCGCCAGGAAACTTCGCTGCGTAATGACGATCCGCGCCGGACAGATCGTGTGGGATTCAGAGGGTCTGGCAGCGGCGGAATGGAAAGCCGCCGGAGCGTATTCGAATTTCAAATAGAGGTCATCCCGCTCGTCATGGTTTTCCCGTTTCTACGGCGAAGTGCGTGTGTCGTAACCGTCCCGGTACTCCCCGGGGCGCTTCCCTTGAGAGGGGATCTGCATGATCCTGCGCCGGTAACATCCCAGATCGCGAGTCGTCATCCCCGATCACAGACGCCTTTGCGCCAGATTCGTCTCGATGCGCAAAACACCAGGCGAGTGCGGCAAATGGTGCTGCTTTCCGGCGACGTTCGTTGAAGGAAAGAAACTACTCAGTCACTCTTTGACACACCGAACGGAAAGGGCTCTCTCCTTCTCACTACCGTTTTGACGGTGCAGAGCCAGCCCGCCTTGACCAAAGTTGTAGTTCCATCCGTGCGCCGAATCGATCTCCGATGCCGTCCAATGGAATCCGTGCGCTTCCAATCGCGCATACTGGCCGTCCTCGGAGCGGCCACCGCCGAGCAAGGCGTTGAATCCCGAGTTGCCTCCGGCCAAGAGCGCCTTGTACGCTGCTTTCCCCTTGTCCTTCGAATCCTCGCTGACGCCGCCGTAGGCCTTCGCGATCTGCCGCCATTCGGCGTCCGTTGGCAACCGCCATCCGTCTCCCAGGGATAGACACGCTCGCTGCGCCGACTCCCACGTGTACAAACGCCCATACCGGCGGCAATTCTGTTCTGCGCCTTCGTAGCAATAGGATGGCATGATCTTTACGTCCAGATTGCGTGTCGTCCACTGTTTGCCGTCCGCCATACGCTTGGAGGAGTACATCGTGCCGGACGCTTTCTGGTCTTGCGCCGAAAGCCGCTCCAATGAGGCGCTAAAAGACCAGAACGCCATACTCAGCGCGATTGATACCGAAAAGACTCGAATCGGCCTAGTGTCTAGTTGCATTAGTTCTGGTACTACTGTATGTTGAGTCATGCGCCGAAAGTCCGCGAAATTTCAGCTCAGCGACGAAGAGATGAAGACCTTAGAGGGATGGACCCGCCAAGGCAAGACGGAGCACCGTTTG
>SYKU01000275.1 GCA_005808865.1 Acidobacteriota bacterium | reverse complement strand
GGTTCCAGGCAAGACTCCGCTCGTCAAGTCTTTCGCGACACCGTTCAGTGCACCGAACCGCTCCTGTCCGGAGGCGATTCCGAAAGCCAGGGTCGCGGCGAGCGAGGCCAGCAACAGACGCGAACAGGCCATTTTCAGTTCTTGAGTTTGCATGAACACTCCTTTAGTGGTGATATTGCGCGTGGATCACGGCAAGGCGACCATCGCTGCGAAACGTCTAACGGTCTTATCGGCTTACTTGGAGAAAAATGGAAGGAATAACAGGGGGGTGAGAATTACGATTCAACTACTACAATCCGCCGTTTTCCCAAGGTTCTCCCCTGGGTGCGAAACTCGTACTTCTCGATCGCAAAGCGGTCTTGTTTTCGCAACGCACCACGCGTCCGGGCGCGACCAATTTGAGGGGGCAACCATTGTTCAATTTGGCGAAAAATGGAGGGAAAAACAGGGGGGTGGGAATTACAATTCAACTACTACAGTCCGCCGTTTCCCAGGGTTCTCCCCTGGGTGCGAAACTCGTACTTCTCGATCGCAAGCGAAGCGGTCTTGTTGTCGCAACGCACCACGCGTCCGAGCGCGACCAATTTGAGGGGGCAACCATTGTTCAACTGAGCCGGCCAACTGACCGAGAGTTCCAACCGCCTTCCGGTCTGCAAAGGACTCTCTGTCGTGAACCGGATACCGCTACTGCTGATATCGACCGTCTTGCCCGTCCCAAGTATCACTGCTTTTCCTTCGACAATCTTGTAGCGGGCATCTCGCTCGATCGGAAACCGCCCCGACGATCTCCGCTCCAGGATGGGCTTTACTCGCTGCATGATTTGATCGGACATGGGGGTTGGTTCCATTTGAATCAATCATGCACCCGAGAGCCTGTGCGCATCAATAGCGCAAAAGGTTTATTTTCAATAGGTACCGATGTACCCCGGCAAGTAAGGGGACGGAAGTACTATAGTACTTGCTGAGGGGATAAATCGGCTAGGACGCCACTTGGCTCCGCGCGCTCGGAGTCGAACGTTACGATCTCGAACAACGACGGATCCGACATCAGCCGTGCCACAAGCGCGGCATGCATGGCGTGCCCCGCTCGTCGCGCAATAACGTGTCCAAGCAATGGTTTACCGACAAGCGCCAGATCGCCGATCAGGTCGAGCGCCTTGTGACGGCAGCATTCGTCGGGGAAACGCAGCCCTCCGGGATTTAGTACCCCGGTCCTATCAAAGCAAACTGCATTCTCAAGTGATGCACCGCGGATCAGGCCCATGTTGCGCATCTGACCCAACTCATACTCGAATCCGAAAGTCCGCGCCGGCGCGATTTCGCTGGCGTAGCTTTCCGGCGTCACTTCCATCTCGAGTTCCTGCCGCGCTACCATCGGGTGGTCGAACGAGATGTCGCAGGTAAGTCTGAAGGAATCGTCGGGCACAACTGAGATCCGCTTTCCCCGATCCTCCACCATAACCGGACGGCGGATTCGCAGATATTTCCGCTTCTTCCGGTAACGCCTGATCCCGGCGAGGAGGATCAACTCGACGAACGGCTGCCCGCTGCCGTCCAGAATCGGGACCTCCAGGTTGTTGATCTCGATATAGACGTTGTCGATCCCCATGCTATACAGAACGCTCAGCAGGTGTTCAGTCGTCGAAATCAACACACCTTGCCGCATCAGACTCGTGGCATAACTGACGCGGGCCACGTGGCGCCAACTGGCTGGAATCGCGAAGTTATCGAGATCGGTGCGGACGAAGACGATACCGGTCGAAATCGGGGCCGGTACGATGCGAATGGAAACGGGAACGCCACTATGAAGCCCGATCCCGGACGCGGCAACGGGACGCTGAACAGTCGTCTCGAAATGCATCAGCTCTTATCCTAGCAGGACAAGCTCCGAAGTTAAACAACTATTTATGATAAAGATAGCGGACAAGAGTGTGGCTATTATGCTACAGCATGCGTGGCATTTGTAGGGCAGGCCGTGGCCAGGTGGCGGGTTTCGGAGTATCATAAGCCAGATGCCCGCGCCCCGGCTCTACCTCATCGATACGTTTGGATTTATCTTTCGAGCCTACCATGCCCGAGCGCGTAGCGGCGCACCGCCGATGCGCACCTCGACCGGCATCCCGACGGAAGCGGTCCTCATCTTCAACAATATGGTGAGGAAACTGGCCCGCGTTCATGATCCGGCGTTCATCGCCGCCATTTTCGAAAGCGACGGTCCCACGCTCCGGGAGCAGGAGTATGCGGAATACAAGGCGAATCGTTCCGAAACTCCGCCGGATCTGCTCGAACAGATTCCCTGGGTGCGAAAACTTCTCAGCGCACTGTCCATCCCGATTCTCGAGTATCCGGGATTTGAGGCCGACGACGTCATCGGCACGATTTCCCGAAGGTCCGAGGCGGCAGGCGTGGATGTCGTCATCGTTTCGAGCGACAAGGATATGCTCCAACTGGTGGACTCCCACGTCTTCATGCTGAATCCGGCGAAGGACGACGAATGGTACGACTCGGCGAAGGTGCGCGAGTTCATGGGAGTCGATCCCGGCCAAGTCCGCGACCTTCTTGCGCTCAAGGGGGACCCGGTTGATAACATCCCGGGAGCGCCGGGTATAGGCGAGAAAGGCGCGCGCGACTTGCTGGCCGAGTTTGGATCGCTCGACGCGCTGCTTGAACGCGCGGCGGAGGTTCCCCGAAAGGCTTATCGCGAAAGCCTTCAGAACTCCCGCGAACAGATTCTACTCAGCAAACGCCTAGCGACGATTGAAACCGCCGTTCCGATCGAATTTTCCCTGGAAGCCGTGGCCTCGCGCCCGCCCGACGAAACCGCGCTGAAACAGGTGTACAAAGACCTCGAATTTTACGCGTCGCTGCGCGAACTGGGTCCGGGTGACGATTCGCGACCGCGTTCGTACGTCGTGTTCGACGCGGGCGAGGCCATTCCACGCGGCGCGCCAATCGCTCTGGCGATCAGCCGCCCGTCGCGCGAGGACCTCCCGATGCACGACGCTTTCCTGCCCTCGATAGGACTCGCCTGGAAACCGGGAGAAGCGCGCGCGGTTCCGGCGACGATGGTGGAGGAGCTGCGGACCATGGTCGAGGACGCGGGGCGCGTGAAAATCGTGGCCGACGTCAAATCGGCCCTCATGGCCTTCGAGGAACTGCGCATGCGGCCAGCCGGCTTCAGCGAGGACATCCTGCTCTACGCTTTCCTGCTTGATGCCGACCCCGGCGCATGCAGCCTCGCGGAACTCACGCGCCGGCGCCTCGATCTGAAGCCGGCCACTGCTCCCGAACAGCTAGCCGACTACACCCTGGAGTTGTGGCCAAAGCTGCGAGCCGAAGTGGACGCCCGCGGTCTCCGTCCGGTTTACGAAGAGCTTGACCTGCCGTGCGCTCCGGTCCTCGCGCGCATGGAGCAGGCCGGAATTCGCATCGATTCGACGGAACTGGGCCGGCTTTCAACACTCATGGGAGCCTCGATCGAGCGGCTCACGGGGGAGATCCACGCGCTCGCCGGTCATCCCTTCAATGTGGCCTCGCCGCAGCAACTTAGCAGAGTGTTATTCGACGAGTTGAAGCTGCCGCCACCGCCACGCCAAGCCAAAGGGAAGCCGGTTTCGACCGCGGCCGATGTGCTTGAGGATCTGGCTGCGGACCACGAGATTGTCCGCAAAGTGCTTGAGTTCCGCCAACTCTCGAAGCTAAAGGGGACATACGTGGACGCGCTGCCCGCGCTTGTGAAGCCCGAGACGGGACGCCTGCACACGAGTTTCAATCAGGCCGGAGCCGCCACGGGGCGCCTATCATCCTCGAACCCGAACCTGCAGAACATACCCATCCGCACCGAAATGGGCCGCGAGATCCGGGCCGCCTTCGTCCCTCGCGAGGGCTGGAAAATGGTGGTGGCG
>SYKU01000274.1 GCA_005808865.1 Acidobacteriota bacterium | reverse complement strand
CCGGCGGGCTCCGCGTCCGTCGTCGTGAGTTACAAGGGCCAGACGAGCGCTTCCGCTCCCCTCACGATCAAGGCACTTGCCGGCGGACTGCTCGCCCCGTCTTCCTTCAATGTGAACGGCAAGCAGTACGTGGTCGCGATTCATGCGGCTGGCGGGGCATTCGTGAGCAATGGAAATATTCCGGATGTTCCCGCGGCACCTGCCGCCCCCGGCGAAACCCTGATCTTCTATGGTCTCGGCTTCGGCCCCGTGAGTCCGGACGACACTCCAATTGCCGGCAAGATCGCGCAGGGTCTGACGTCGCTAACAGCGGGCGTGGAGTTCAGGATCGGGCAATCGGCCGCGAAGGTTGAATACGCGGGTCTCGCTCCGAATCTCGTTGGACTCTATCAGTTCAACGTAGTGGTTCCGCCGAACGCGGCGAGCGGCGACCTGCCCCTGGAAGTTTTCCTGGCAGGGGAGGCCGTACCGCAGACGGTGTTCATCCCGGTGAAGTAAACACGACCTTTTCGCTCACCGCGAAGTTCGCGAGCGAAGCGATCGCGATCGCGCACACGTTCGCGGCAAGCACAGGCGCGTGAAGTCGCCCTACCAGCAGTTGCATGGCCAGCAGATTCGAAAGTATCGAGACTGCTCCGTTGGCAAGGTGAAATCTCAACAGACGCCCGGCCACGCTGCCACTGCCACGGCTGCTCCAGGTCCAGTGCTGATGCCACACAAAGTTGTGGAGCACGGCGCACTCCACCGCCAACGCCGTCGCAATAAGGTAGTTCACACGTCTCTCAAGCAGCGCCAGCGCCGCGAGTTGGACCCCGATTCCCATTGCTCCAACCGCGTGGAACTTCAGCCAGCGCCGAATCATGGAAGGCGCTCGGCGCGGTAAAGCACTGCCGTGTGCTTCCACACCGAGTGGAGCAGCATGGCAGCCATGCCTACAACCCCCAGCGCGCCGCCCACATCGAGTAGCAGGTAGCGCTCGCCGAGCAGACTCACATGCGGCCGGTAGAACAACGCGATATTCCCAATACAGAGGAGTATGCGCAATTCCGTCGGACTGAACTTCCAGAAAGACAGGTGGAACGATCCGATCGTATAAGTCGCGAGATATGTCTCGATCGAGAGCATGAAGTAGACGATCAGAAGCCCGATTGCGATGGGTGGGCTCATGTAACCGGAAAGCGCCAGGCCGCCCAACAGAAACAAAGTGCCGAAAGCATCCACGATATGATCGACGTAAAATCCGTAGCGAGGGCGCTGCCGGTTTCGAACGCGCGCGAGGGTGCCGTCGAGGCTATCGCCGAACCAGTTCAACATCAGGCATCCGACCACAAGGACAAGCCCCACGCGGTCCCGGCTCGCGTGCCAGTAGCTGAAGCCCGCGCCCAGCAGCGAGACGAGTCCCAGCGCCGTGAGATGGTCCGAGTTCACTACCGAAGGCATTCGGCGGGCGAGCCAAATGAGCGTGCGTTTTTCAAGCGGAGCGAGCAGGCTTCCCTGTTCGCGTTTTGCTTCCTGAAAGGGCATCGCTGAATATTGGACTCAGCGCGGGCGGATGTGGTTTCAGCTCAGTTGTGCAGGCGGCGTGGGGTCATGGCAGAGGAACAGTCTGGCGCCGGTCAATTTCGGGACGCTTGGCCTGTTAGTACCCCAACATCTGGATTCTGTGCGTTTCTGGCAGGAAATCTTCCGCGGTATGAGCCGGAGCCAATTTTGATACGCCTTTGGTGTGTTTTTGGGGCGGCTCCAACTTCCGGCGTTCGGGTCTGTTTGGTTTCCTGCTTCGCGGGGTTAAGTTGAGTTTTCGTGGTACATGAAGGCGTCCAGACCGAAACGCCCGTTGCTGCAATCTGTTACGTCCGGACCAGCGCCGTATTCTCGCTTGCGGGCTACTGGCCAGCGTTGCTGCGCGGAGCCGTGCGGCCAACCGGATGACGCGAGAAGGACCTTGGGAGGCAAACGCTGCAATTAGTAGATTCCAATCGACGGATAGGCCTGAGGTTGGGAGCGCAGCGATCCGACTTACATGCTTCCCAGGATCACGCAGGCTGCCAAGGCGCACTACGTCTCCGTTTTCGATTCATATTTGGGGTCCTGTCTCAGGCTTATTGCCCCTGGAACTACCCTCCATGACGCGGATCGGTGCGAACGGCTTAGTTGGATGGATGCTCAGGCCTTCGGCGCCGTCGGCCAAATCAGAATCTGAAAAGCCTGCTCGCATTCGTTCCGCGGATCTTGGCGCGATCCGCTTCCGGCGCGAAGGCGAACATCAATTCAAACACTTCGACAGCCCGCTCGAACTCTTTCTGGTTCTTTCCGAGCCCGCCCCAGATGATCCGGTCTGGCCCGAAGGCGTCGTAGAGACGGCGCACGGTGGGCTGGGCGTCGCGAAAAGGGTGCGGCTGTCTGGAGGAATAGCCCCAGCCCGAGAACTTCATGTGAACGCGCGGGAGCTTCGCCAGGTTCAGGATTCCCTTGAACTCGTCCGCGGTTCCCTGCCCGGCGCGGCCGAGATGATCGAGAATCACCGGCATGTCCGCGAATTGAGAGGCCAATTCGCCGATTTGGGGAGCATAGTAAGGGATAAAATGCATTTGGATCGCCAATCCAAGGTCTCGGGCCTTGCTCCACGTCTTTTTCATCGCCGGATCCCGCATGTCCCGATCCTTAATGGCACCCTCGCGAGACGGTGGAGTTCCGGGCGTGGCCATCTTATGGATTCGAAGGGCCACAATCCGGCCCGGATTCCGGGCGGTGAGCGCTTGCATCCGGTGGGCCGTGTCCGGATGAATCGGGTCGAACAGGCAGGTGCCCTTAAAGTAGCCTTGCGCGGGTTCATGAGAAAAGCAGTATTCCAGGTAGCGGTGGTCATCCTGATACGGCTCTGGGTGGACGATTACCGTATGGTCAAGCTGAGCTGCCTTGACGAACGGAAGGTATTGCTCGAGTGTAAAGGCGGGTGCGTTGTAGGTTCCGTTCCCGTGATAAGGGAACCGGTCTGGCGCGAAAAGATGGACATGAGTATCGATTAGCGCGCCGAGCGGGCGCTGGACGGCTGCCGCGGCAATAGCTGGCGCCGCCAGCAGGAATTCCCTGCGTGTAGAGCGTGTCACGACTTGGATGCTACCAGACGGACTGGTACCAGTACAAGACCGACCCGCCGGAACTCTCAGAGGATGCGCGGGTTCCCGGAATATAGGCTGTAATGGAGTGGCGCAGTCCAACACTATTCATCGAATGGAAGCGCGTGTGCGGCTGCGTCGCGGCATTGAGGTCATGGCGAGCGCTAGAGCTGGAAGGACTGTCCGCGACTGTCACGCCTGCTGTGTGACAATGAATTTCATGGTTCGAAGTGCTCCGTTCGCAACATGGCTGGTGGCGTTTGGGTCCCTGGCGTCCTTGAATGGCCAGCAGGACCCCCTCGAAAAGGATCACCAAATGGAAGATGATCCGGTTGTAAAGAAACCTCGGCTGGTCCGGTTCGTTTACAGGTCCCATCCGTCCTTGCGGGTGGGAAAGGCGCTCCGGGTGGACTTTCGCGCGAAGTTTCATACGGATTTTCGTGGTTTCGAGCCCGCCATTTCCACAGACGAAGGCTTGTTCGACTTTCAACGGGCGCGCGTTGGGATCGAAGGTAACTTTCTCAAAATATTCGAGTTCGAGTTGGACAGAGAGCTAAGCCCACACAAGAACCCGTGGCGCGACGCTTATGGCAATTTTCGCTATTTTAAGCGCGCTCAGTTGAAGGCCGGAAAGTTTAAGCTCCCGTTCGGGCGCGATCAGTTGTCACCGCTAACGAATCTGCCGTTCATCTTCCGTTCTCGCATCGGCGATTACCTAACACCTGGCCGCGACATCGGATTCATGTTTCACGGGCGATTCTATGAACGGGGACTGAATTACCAGATAGGTTTTTTTAGGGAGGACGGAGAGAACGCTAAGACCAGGGATAATGAAGGCACCGGCGAGAACGTGTTCGCGGCAAGGGTGACCGGAACTCCGCTGCGGCTCCTAAACGTGTCTCCGCATCTGAAGAATTTGGAGATTGGCGGCGCGTTCACCAACGGTGACGTCCCGGCGGGCGTTCGGGGGCTCCGCGGCCGGACCGCCGCGAGGGAAACATTTTTCCCTCATAGCAACGTGTTTGGGCGGCGCATCCGCGTGGGCGGAGAAGCCTACTGGAACGATGGTCCTTTCACCGTTACGGGCGAGTTCATTCACGTGCAGGACACGCGCACCAAGCAGGGCCTGCGCGGCGAGGACTTGCCCAGCTTGATCTCTCGCGGCTGGTACCTGAGCGGCGCCTGGGTGGTTCTCGGCAAGAAGAAGCCGGATAGGAGCGAGCCGGCGAACAATTTCCCGTTGCACCGCAGCCTTGGGGCTGTCGAAATTGGGGCGCGGGCCGAACAGATCCGCTTCGGAAGCAGCGAGCATCCCGGGCGTCCGTCCCGCAGCCTGCGCGCTGCGAACGTGCTGCCGAACAGCGACCGGGCGGTTACGATGGGCGTCACTTGGTACATGAATCGCTTCATGAAAGTCCAGTTCAACGCGGTAAGGGAAAAAATCGAGGACGTGCAGCGGAGTCCGGTCGGCGGTGTTTCAATCTATTGGACCCGAGCGGTCCGTATGCAGTTCGTAATGTAGTGGGAGGGAAGTATGGGAGTATCGATTTCAAGGCTATTTTGCTCTGGGACGTTGGCATGGGCTGGTGTTTCGCTGGCGGCAGAGCCCGCGTTGACCGCGGACGACTTTTTCGACGACAAGGTTCTCCAGGAAGTCCGCCTCTTCATCAATCCCGAAGACTGGCGCAAGCTCCAGGTTAACGCCATCGCGAACACGTATTATCCCGCTGAGCTCGTCTGGCGAGGCCAGTCGGTAGGCGACATCGGTATCCGCTCGCGTGGACGAGGCAGCCGTTCCGGAATAAAGCCGGGAATCCACGTGGATTTCAACCGTTTCGAACTGAATCAGGCGTTTCTAGGGCTCGGGAAGGTCGAACTTGACAACATCTCCCAGGATCCGGCGCTGCTCCGTGAGCGGCTGAGCATGCTGATCTTGAAGAAGATGGGAGTTCCGGCGCCGCGCGAGGCCCACGCGAGACTGTACATTAACGACACGTACTTCGGTCTCTATGGGATTGTCGAGTCCATCGACAGGCGCTTCCTCAAGCGCACGTTCAACGAAGACAACGGGTACCTCTATGAGTTCAAACCGCTGACGGAGGGCTACCGGTTTCAGTATCTGGGCCCGGAAGTCGAAAAGTATTCGCCGGTCATGTGGGACCCATCGACGAACGAAAACAAGCCCGACGCGAAACCGATTGAAGCCATGATCCGGGCGATCAACCAGTCTTCCGACGCTGAGTTCGCCTCGGCGGGAGGGCAGTATCTCAACCTCAAGGAGTTCATGGTCCACATCGCCGTCGAAATGTATCTGGCTGAGTTCGACGGCATCCTTGGCGACGTTTTCGGAATGAACAACTTTCAAACCTATAGGTTTGAAGGGAAAACGCTTCACCGGTTCATCGCGTGGGACAAAGACAATGCTTTTTCGTGGCACGAACGCCCGCTTTTTGTTGGCGTGAATGACAATGTTCTGTCCCGCCGCGCGATGTTGGTGCCCGAGTTGAAGGACGCTTATCTCGACGCTCTACTCAGGACCGCCGCCTACGTTGGCGGAGCCGGCGGGTGGCTCGACCAGGAGTTGACGCGCGCCTACGACCAGATACGTGATGCGGCGCGCGAAGACAAGGTCAAACTCAAGCTTGTCGATGGCGATCTGAAGCCGAGTTCTAATGAAGATTTTGAGGCCGGCGTCGTCTACCTGCGCCAGTTCGTGCAGACCCGCAGCGGGTTTGTACGGAATGCGGTTGCCGGCACGGGTTTCGAGAAATCGCCGGGCGCTCCTCAGTTGAACGGGGTCTCCGGCAACGGATATTTCAGTGCTGGAGCCGCAGTTAGTCTGTCGGGCAGCGGTTTTGGCGATTCGGCCACGGCGCTGACGGTATTGATAAACGGCTTTGCCGCAGCCGTCACGGCGGTCGACGATGGACAGGTCTCGGTAACGGTCCCGGACAAGTTGCGGCCCGGCGCGGTTCCCGTTACGGTGCTCAAGAATGGCTTGGTCAGCAACACCGTCACGGTTGAGGCACTCTAGCCGGTGACGGCCCTCGGCGGGCTCACGGTCCTTGATTTTTCTCACGCGCTGGCAGGGCCATACTGTACAAAACTGCTCGCCGACTACGGGGCGGACGTGTACAAGATCGAATCGCCCGAAGGCGATATCGGCCGCGGCTGGGCGCCGCCGTTTACCAACGGCGAAGCCTCCTACTTTCTGGGAATCAACCCAGGCAAGCTCGGAGTTTCGATTGACCTGAAGCGCCCCGGGGGGGTCGACCTGTGTCTTCGCCTGATCGAAGAGGCCGACGTGCTCGTGGAGAATCTTCGCGTCGGAACCCTCGAACGGCTGGGACTGGGGTACGCCGCGGCAAGCGCCCGCAACCCAAAACTGGTTTACTGTTCTATCTCCGGTTACGGACAGGATGGTCCGTCACGAGAGCAGCCTGCGATGGACTTGATCCTTCAGGCCTCGAGCGGGCTTATCAGCGTGACCGGTTCGAAGCGCGGCGAGGTGGCGCGTTGCGGGCACTCGGTCGCGGACATTACGGCGGGGATCTTCGCTCTTACCGGCATCCTTATGGCGTTACGCGCGCGGGAGACCACCGGCGCAGGACAGTTCGTGGACGTTTCGATGTTCGACTCCATGATCTCGGCGATGGCGTCGAACTTTGCGAACTATGAGGGTACGGGCGTGGTTCCAAGTCCGCTCGGAACCGCGTTCGCTACGATCGTTCCTTACAGAACCTTCCCAACCGCCGACCGGGAAATCGCTCTGGCCGTTGGGAGCGAAAAGCTGTGGACGGGTTTCTGCAAGGCCATCGGACACCCGGAGATTGAAAGACATCCGGATTACGTGACAAATGCCGTCCGGGTGAAGAATCGTGGCGTGCTCGAACCGATGCTTGTGGACATTCTCCGAAGCGCGACGGCGGCGGAATGGGTGCGGAGACTCAGCGCGGAGGGCGTACCCTGCTCGCCCGTGCGAACGCTGAACGAGGTCACGGGAGATCCTCAGGCGGCGGCGAGAGGGATGTTCGTTCCGGTGGAGCATCCGGTTGCGGGGAGCTTTCTGGTGACGGGGCCGCCGGTCAAGCTGTCGGCGACTCCTGGCGCCGTGCGCGGACCCGCTCCGCAGTTGGGCGAGCATACGAGAGAGGCCTTGGCGAGGCTGCTGGACTTGACGGAACCGGAGCTTGATCCTCTGGAAGCGGCAGGCGTAATTTCGCAGGCGAGGCTTCGCTCCAGGAGGTCTGGTTGACTGGCGTGACAACGGAGCCGTGAGTCGGGCGGTGAAAGCATGAAGACGGCGATTTCAGTTCCCGACGATGTATTCGGAAGGGCGACTTTGGCCGTCGCGGGCCGAAGAGCTTGGCGATGGTGCGGTGGTGGACGTGCGGTAAAGCCGGAAACTCTCACGGAGGAAGATCGCGGGCGGGCAGTTGCGGGTTTGGGGACGACTGCGACGCAGGTAACCCAGGCGTCGAGGATGGCCGCTCTCCACGGTTCCATAGCCGGCCGTGAACGGCCCTTTACGCAGCGCGCACCATACCCAGCAACGCGTTCACGACCACCGCGCCCATGCCGATCGGGATCATGATCTTCCATCCGATGTTCATGAGCTGGTCATAGCGAAATCGCGGGAAGGTGCCGCGGAACCAGATCATGATGTACACAAATACCGCGACTTTGAAGAGGAACCAGAAGAGTCCAATGATCGCGGCATTCACCGCCGGAATCAGGAACGGCAGGGCGACACCCATGCAAAGGAACGCCGCTCCCACAAGGGTTTTCTGTTGTACCGGGTCCTTGAGCTTCTTCACGAGAATGAGGCTGCTTGCGCCGGAGCCGAGGAAAATCAATACCGGCAGTCCCACGTTCAAGGGCATCTCGAGCCATGCGACGTTCGGGAAGGGCCTTAGCCAACCGCCCCAGAACAGCGTGACCGCGACGCTCGACACGACGAAGATATTCGCGTACTCCGCGAGGAAGTACAACGCCCAGCGGAAGCCGCTGTATTCGGTATGAAATCCGGCCACGAGTTCCGATTCCGCTTCTGGCAGGTCGAATGGAGCGCGGTTGGTTTCAGCCGTGGCGGCAATCAGATAAACGACGAAAGGCACGATCATGAAGCCGTAGTTTTCGAAAATGAACCAGATTTGCCTGTCGCTCTGCGCTTTCACGATCCCCTGCATGCTAAGCGTTCCCGCCACCATCAGTCCGGAAATGAGCGCGAAGGAGAGAGCGACTTCGTAACTCACCAACTGCGCCGCGCTACGGAGCGCGCCAAGCAGCGGGTAGTGACTGTTCGACGACCAGCCGCCGAGGATGATTCCGAGGATACCCACGGCCGACATGGCCATGATAACGAGCACACCCACGTTTACATCGGCGACGGCGAGTTTTTCGCTGAACGGGATCACGGCGAACGCTGTGAGCGCGGTGAAGGTTGAGATGACCGGAGCGAACCAGAAGATACCCTTGTCGGAATCGGCTGGAATGATATCCTCTTTTAGCAACAACTTCAGGGCGTCCGCGATGGGCTGCAGCAACCCGTGAGGGCCGACACGCATCGGACCGAGGCGCACCTGAAAATCCGCCAGCACCTTTCGCTCGATGAGCACGATGTAGCCGGCCATCAGCGGGAAAACCGCGATGATCACCACGATCATCGAGACGGGCAGGAATAAGGGATGGTTGAAGACCGTTTCCATATTTTAGGGCTCGGTAGTGGGGCGGGCCATCGCCGGTTGTGGCCTGCCATCTTCGCGGGAGAAGGCAGGCGGCAAAAAGCGATCGCCTGTCCCACCGGATCCCACTTGCAATAGTTGTTTCATCGCAGGTCCTTATCGCATGAGCGAAGTCTGGGCCATTCTCAGGAAAGGCTCGGGATAAACACCGATGACGAGCGTAAGCACACCTGTAACGCCCAGCGCCACGCGCAAGCCGAAACTAGTCGATAGCGGAGCCGGCTCGAACTGCTCTGGAATGAACATGCTTTTCACGATGCGGAAATAGTAGTAGATTGCAACGGCAACGTAAAGCGTCGCGACCACCGCCAGCGTATAGTGCCCGGTCTCGACCAGCGACAAGAAGATGTAATATTTGCCCAGGAAGCCCGCGGTTGGCGGAAGCCCGGCGAGCGACAGCAGGAACACGAGCATCAGCAGGGCGTAGCCAGGGCTCTTGTGCATGAGGCCCGCAAGATCGTCCACGTCTTCGCCGGCAATTCCCTTGCGGCGCATCGCGATCACCACCAGGAACGCGCCCAAATTCATGAACGTGTACACCATCACGTAAACGGCAACGCCGTTGAGGCCCGTGCGATTTCCGGCGATCAGGCCGAGTAACATGTAACCGGCATGCGAAATGGAACTGTAGGCGAGCAGCCGCTTGATGTTATTTTGAGAAATCGCCGCGAGGTTGCCGAACGTCATCGTGGCAATCGCAACAGCGGCGAGCAGCGGTTCCCAAACGGGGCGGGAGGCCGCAAGCGGTCCCATGAAGATGCGCAGCAAGAAGGCAAAAGACGCCGCCTTCGAGGCGACCGAGAGATACGCCGTTACGGTCGTAGGCGCTCCTTCGTAGGCGTCCGGCGCCCACATGTGGAAGGGCGCCGCGGAAATTTTGAACAGCAATCCGACGGAAGTGGTGGCGACTGCGAGGAGAATCATCGGATCCCAAGGGTCGCGTGACGCGAACGCGGATGTCACGTCGCTCAGCTTTGTGGAACCGGCGATTCCGTACATGATGGAAAAGCCATACGCCAGAAATCCGCTTGAAAACGCGCCCAGGAGCAGATATTTCATGGCGGCCTCGTTCGAGCGCCGCTCGGCTCTGAGAAATCCCACCATGACGTAGAAACAAAGCGCCATCAACTCCAGCCCGATGAAAAGAGTGATAAGGTCCGTACCCGCCGCCAGGAAGAACATGCCGCACTGCGCGAACAGGATCAGCGCGTAGTACTCGCCATGGTGCTCGCCCTCGATCTCAAGGTAGTGGTAGGAGACGATCGCGACCACAACGGTGGCAATTACAAAAATCCAGTTAAAGAACAGTGCAAATCCGTCGACTGTCAGCGAACCCTGAAATGCAGTGATTTCGTTCATTCCATTCGCGGAAAGAAACGACTGTTGCCGCCAGAGTCCGTAGCCGCAGAAGGCTTCCCCGGCGAGGAGAAACAGCGTGAGCCATTTACGATCCTTTGGGTTCGGGAAAAGGAGGAAATCAAACAGAAGAACGGCGCAGCCGAACAGGGCCAGCATCAACGCGGGCGCCAGCACGAAATGGTCGGTGGTAGTGTAGAACTGACTCATCGGACCTCCGTCACGGCGGCTTTGGTCGCTGTCTTGATCGAAGCCTGGCCCTGATAATATCCAGGCTTAACGCGCTCCACTAACTCCTGCACCGGCTTCTCCAGAATGTCAAAGTAAGGTTTGGGATAGACGCCAATCCACAGCGCCCAGGCGATCAAGGGAAGGAAGACAACCATCTCGCGCGCGCTCAGATCGGGCAGGCGCAAGTTCTTTCCGTTCGTCACCTGTCCGAGCATGACCCGCTGATAGAGCCACAACAAGTAAGCCGCACCCAGGATAACGCCCGAGACAGCGAACGCCGCCCAAATCCTGTTCGCCTCGAACGCACCCTGCAGAATCGTAAACTCACCAATGAAACCGTTCAGCAGCGGCATGCCGGCCGAACTGAGCATGGCGATGGCGAATACGATCGCGTACTTGGGCATGACGTGCGCAATGCCGCCGTATTCGGAGATCTCGCGTGTATGCCTGCGTTCATACATCACGCCGATCGCGAGGAACAGCATGCCCGTCGAAATCCCGTGATTGATCTGCTGCACGACGCTGCCGGCGATTCCGTTCGGATTGAGCGCGAAGATTCCAAGCGTGCAGAAGCCCAGGTGGCTCACGGACGAATACGCGATCAGTTTCTTCCAGTCTTTCTGCATCAGGCAGACAAGCGCGCCATAGATGATGCCGATAATCGAGAGAAGCGCGAGGATGCGAACGATCTCAGCATCGTTCGAAGCCCTTGGCAGCAGAGGTAAAGAGAAGCGCAGGAACCCGTAGGTGCCCATCT
>SYKU01000273.1 GCA_005808865.1 Acidobacteriota bacterium | reverse complement strand
CAGGAAAAGGGGAGACAGAGATGTTCGTGACTTACTAAAAAGAGACGATCAGAGCAGCTTCAGCCCAGTCAATCGGCACCCGCGCCACCGCTCACCATACCGGTGCGCCGAGTCGCGTTCCCATGCATAATCCAGGTACAAAGAAACGACATCCTGACCAGTACCAGTTCACAGTTCGGCAACCGCCAACAGATGAAGCGGTGGCGGTCTAATGTAAATCCCGGACTAATCCGGATGCATGTCTGTCGGCAAAGCATCTCCTGCACCGCACTCTCTACTTCAAGTTAGGTTAACGAAATGAGCCGCCGCAATGATCGCCGGATCGATCGGCGCCAGACAGGCACGCTGATTGGCGCTTGAATCGCTCGATCCCGAGACCGGATTACCATGATCCGACTACTAGCCGCGCGATCCGCAGATAGTCACGCGGTGTGCGCTTCCGCGAGCCGGTCCGCCAGTTTCGCCGCAGCATCCAAAAGTTCCCCATCCCGTCCGCTCGCGGCAGTAATCTGCAGGCCAAGCGGCATCCGGGACACCTCGCCTCGCACCATGGGAATCGAAATCGCCGGACACCCGAGGCCTGTCCATGGAGCATTCATGCGAGGGTCGCCCGTGCTCGCTAGACCCTCGGGCGGCGCCCCAGGCGCGGAGGGCGTCAGAAGCACAGGATACTCCCGAAACACAACGTCCATCGCGCGTCTGCCTTCCTCGATCACCGCCAGCGCCCTCATGTATTCGTCGGCCGGAATCTTTAACCCTTCCTCAATCAGCGCGGCGAGCTTCTGTCCAACCCGCCCCCCGTACTCCCGCCACGCAGCTTCGTGCGTACGTGCTCCCTCGTAATTGTTGACCAAACGCACGGCTGGCAAGACACGGGGAAATTCAGCCGGGAAGGCAATGGCGGGAAATCCGCGGGTCGCCGCGCGGAACGCCTGCTCCATTTCGCCATCCACATCGTCTAGGGTTTCGGGAACGGCGCACTTCAACTCGGGGAATTCGCGGCGTGGGTGCCCCATCCGTTCCCACAACAGGCGCATATCAGCGGCGCTTTCCGTGAACAGCCCTGGCGTGTCGAGTGATGGCGCAAACGGAAGCACTCCGGACGTGGGCAACGTTCCAAAAGTAGGCTTGAAACCCGTCACGGCGCAAAACGACGCCGGCCGCAGCACCGATCCCTGCGTCTGGGTGCCGAGCGCGAACGGGACCATGCCCGCTGCAACAGCTGCCGCTGATCCGCTCGAACTTCCGCCGGGAGTGTAGCGGTCGTCGCGTGGATTGCGCGTCGGTGCGGGGTCGAAGTACGCGAACGCTGTCGTGGCCGTCTTGCCCATCAGCACGGCTCCGCGCGAAAGCAGGTCCGCCACCAACGCCGCATCGTATGCCCCTTTTCGTCCCGCGAAAACAGGCGATCCGAATTCCGTCGCCATTCCACGCGTTTCGAAAATGTCCTTCGCCCCGAAAGGCACGCCCGCGAGCGGCCCGCGCCCGCAACCATCCCGTGGCGCTACTTCGACCCAGGCGTGCAACTTCGCGTCGCCCCGCGTAATCCGCTCCAGAAACAGTTTCCTGACGTCCGCGGCGCTCTTCTCGCCGGATTCCAACCACTCGATGATTTGCCCCAGCATACTCTCTCGTGTTCTACTGTCTCACATGAAAGCCGCTCCCTTCTATCTCGCGCTTCTTGCCTTGCCGCTGTGCGCACAAGTGAAACTCACACAGGGTTCCGACCGAATCACAATCGACATTGACGGCAAGGAGTTCACCGCGTTTTTCATCGGCGCGAATACCGCGAAGCCCTATTTGCACCCGCTCCGCGCGCCATCCGGAAAGATCGTCACGCGCGGCTACCCTATGGATACGATTGAGGGCGAAAGCCAGGATCACCCCCATCATCGCGGGCTTTGGTTCACGCACGGGGAAGTCAACGGCATCGATTTCTGGGCCAATGAGGAGTCGCAGAAGGGCGTCAACGGAAAGAAAGGCAAGGTCGTAGTGAAAAAGGTCGTGGATCTGAAGAGCGGGAAGAAATCAGGCTCTCTCGACGCTACATTCGACTGGGTTGATCCGCAAGGAAAAGCGATCATCCTCGAAACCAGAAAGATGGTGTTCTACGCGGGGCCTGGGCCGCGCATGATGGATTTCGACATCTCCCTGCGCGCCAATGAGAGGGCGGAGTTCGGCGACACGAAAGAGGGCACGTTTGCGATCCGCCTGGCCGCCGGGCTTGAAGAGCCGATGCCGAAATCGCTTCCGAAACCGAAGCGCACCGGGCTCATGACGGATTCCGAAGGCCGCTCGGGCGAAAAGGCCGTGTGGGGCAAGCGCGCTCCTTGGGTGGACTACGCGGGTGAACTTGAGGGTGAGAAGTTGGGCATCGCGATCATGGATCATCCCGGCAATCCCAAGCATCCCACCTACTGGCATTCGAGGAGTTACGGACTGTTCGCCGCGAATATCTTCGGCGAGCACGATTTCTTCAACGATAAGGCCCGCAATGGCGGTATGACGCTTGAAGGCGGGGACACGCTGCGCTTCCGCTATCGCGTTTTGATTCACTCAGGCGATGGGCAGAGTGCCGGAATCGCAGCTCAATATAAAAAATACGCCGCAACGAAGTAGGTCGCAAAGCGCTATCCCACGCTATATGCCCCAAGCTGCGCCACCGTGCGCAGGGGTAGAGTCAACACAGCGAGGCTGGAACCCGCCAATATCCCGCTACGCCGCCAGCCTACGCCGTGGTGCGCAAATTGCACAGCGAACTTCCGGGAGGTGACAGCATGATTAGGCTATTGAAAGTAATCGGAATCCTGGCAGTACTTGTTCTGACCGCTCCGCAGATTTTGCGCGCCGTCGATCAGCCTGTCCCGCCGACTCCGCACATGAAGATGGTGGCACCGGAAGCCTGTAAACCAGGCGACGTTGTCACGGTGACAGGCGAAAACCTCGATAACACGAGGGTTGAGGCCGTCTACCTGACGAACGGAAAAGAGGACTGGCAGGTTCCCGTCGTTGAGCAGAAGGCGACATTGATCAAGTTCAAGGTTCCAGCCGAGGTCAAGACGGGCCGGATGACTATCATGGTTCTCATGAAAGGCGTTGAGCCAGTCCTGATCGAGCAGCCGGTTTACGTCACGATTCAGTGACGTCTTAGTCAGCCGGTCTCGTCCCACCCACCGGGAAAACCCCCTCCCGCCGGGACGAGGCTGGCTGGCACAAGTACTCGCGTGAAGCTTCGTGGCAGGAACGCCCGCTGATCCGGCAGTTGTCGTCGGGGGCAAGTCCAGCGGGCGTTCCTCCATTCTTCCTGCAGCTCCGTCATAGTTCGGAGGCCTTCTCGCCGAGACGGTCTTAGCCGCGTGGGAAAGGAAGGAATGAAAGGTCCCGGCAGGTCAAGGACGAGGTGCCCGTGGGAAGGCTGCGGCTCTCGGAAGAGTCGGCCAGTGTACCTTGTCCTGATTGGCGCTGAACGACTCAAAAAGCGCCATGATGCCCACTTCCTGATGGACAACTACCTTACTCGAGTGCCCCAGTTTAGCGTAACCCGTTTTGTGATCCGAAAAGGCTCCGGACTGCCGTTCGGTGTATATCGGCTCCATCGCGTGTGGGCTTGACTTGAATCTCGACTTGACCCGGTTGACCGGCGAGCACCAATTCGGCCATTGACTCACACTCCAGGCTTTCAGGGGAACGCCTGTTGATCCGGAGGTTCAACGGGACCAACCCGCGGGCGTTTTCCTGTTCCTGTCCTATATAACCGTCCCGGAACGCCTCCTTCCGAATCCGGTAAACTTAATGATCCCCGGTATCGAACGGAGGCGACGCATGTACATTCCACGCTTTCAGGCCGTAGTCTCGATCCTGACTGTCCTCACATTGGCCGGCCCGGCACAGGCGCGAATCACGAGGCTCGTGGTCGAACGCACGGAGAAGCCCGGACCCGATGGCTACGAGCGAATCTCCGGCCAGGCGCATGGCGAACTCGACCCCAGGTTGTCGCTCAACGCCATCATCACCGATCTCGCGTTTGCGCCGCGCAACGCTGGCGGAATGGTGGAATACAAGGCGACCTTCACTATCTTCAAGCCGGCTGACATCGGGAAAGCAAGCGGCGTACTTCTCTATTTCGTCCCCAACAGGGGCCGGGTCAATCTGAGCGGCGGCGGATTCCTTGCGGACGCGCGGAAGCGCGGGCACGTCGTGGCCGCGAGTGGCTGGCAGGGGGACATCGCGCCCGGCGACGGCGTGGAGTCCCTGTCAGTGCCGGTAGCCGGGAACCCCGATGGGTCGAGCATCACTGGCCGGGTACTCGCCCGCTTCAGCGACATGCCTGCGAACGTTTCGACCTTACCCATCCTTCGTGGCGGCGTCCCCGGCACCGCCGATCCGGCCAGCCTCGATACGGCCACGGCCGTGCTGACCCGGCGAGCTTCGGAAACCGGCGCGGTCGTCCCATTTCGCAGGACCGATTGGGCGTTCGCCGATTGCAGCCAGATTCCTTTTCCTGGCAAGCCCGATCCGCGAAAGCTCTGCCTGAAAGGCGGCTTCGATCCCACCTACCTGTACGAGCTTACGTATACGGCGAAGGATCCGAAAGTCCACGGCATCGGTTTCGCCGCTACGCGGGACTTGAACTCGTACCTCCGCTACGGCGTCCAGGATGATGGTGGCGCCGCCAACCCGCTGCGCGGCTGGATTACAGCCGCCGTAAGCCAGGGGAACTCGCAGTCCGGAAATTTTCTGCGCAGCTTTATTCACTTGGGCTTCAATCAGGATGAAACCGGCCGGATCGTCTTCGACGGCAGCAACCCGAACATCGCCGCTCGTTTGCTCGGAATGAACCTCCGATTTGCGGCGCCAAGTGGAGCTGCAGCCCTGTACGAGGCAGGCAGCGACGGCGTCGTCTGGTGGGAGCGGTACCAGGACGAAGCCCGCCGACATCCGGCGGCCGGATTGCTCGACCGCTGCCGGGCGACGGAAACCTGCCCCAAGATTATGGAGACGTTTGGCTCGGCGGAGTTTTTCAATCTCCGCGCTTCCCCGGGCCTGGTAGGCACTCGCGCCGATCGCGATATCCCGCTTCCATCGAATGTCCGCCGCTATTACTTCCCAGGCGTGAGCCACGGAGGCGGCGCGGGCGGTTTCAATCCGGAGCCTCCGCGCCAGCCCTGTTGCGAGTTGATACCGAATCCCAATCCTTCAAGCGACACGCTGCGGGCTTTGCAGACGGCATTGGTTGATTGGGTGGTGAAAGGCACTCTGCCACCGCCAAGCCGCTATCCGCGGCTTGAGCGCGGCGAACTGGTTGCGCCCACGCAAGCCGCTATGGGTTTTCCCGCAATTCCCGGCGCGCCGCTTCCCGATGGAATCCTGACGCCGCTCTATCTCTATGACTTCGGGCCCCAGTTCCGATACAACGACCTGTCGGGCGTCATCACCATGGCGCCGCCCGCGATCCGCCAGATTCTGCCGACCGTTGTTCCGCGAGTGGACGCCGACGGCAATGAATCGGAAGGCGTAGCCAGCGTCCTCCATCAGGTTCCTTTGGGGACTTACACGGGGTGGAACATTAACGCAGGCGGATTCCACAAGGGCCATATCCGCACCAATACCGGCGGCTTCATTCCCTTTGCCCGGACGAAGGCCGAGCGGCTCGCTTCCGGCGACCCGCGCCCGTCGCTCGAAGAACGCTATGAAACACACGCAAAGTATGTCGCGCAGGTTCGTGCAGCCGCCGAACGGCTCCTGCGTGGACGGTACCTTCTTCAGGACGATGCCGACCGCCTGATCGCTCAAGCGGACGCCAGCAAGGTTCTGAAGTAGCGTGTCATGTAGTGGCCGAAAGCGCGGTCCACGCCGCGAGCGATGCCGCTTTTCGTCCCGACTCCACAACGGCCCGAGCGGCGGTCTCAGTTTCGTTGATCGTTTGCCGCAAGTCCGCAGGGTCGAACCGGAACGCGGCCGCCCGCCGCTCCCAGACCTCTAGTGTTGTGTCCAACAAATAAATAGACAAGATCGTGCGCGCCACGTTATCCTTAAAAAGTGGGAACGTCGTGTCGGCTTTCCGAAGCCGACCAGCAGAAACTCCGGCAGTGGACTTCGGCGCACGGCACTCCTCAGCAGGTGGCTTTGCGTTGCCGCATCGTTCTGGCTGCCGCTGCCAGCGAGTCCGATGTCTCAATTGCGAAGCGGCTTTCGGT
>SYKU01000272.1 GCA_005808865.1 Acidobacteriota bacterium | reverse complement strand
CAAGATTACAAGAACAAACTAGCGATATACCGAACCATTTGCAAATAAACGTGACACTAGGATTTACGCCAGAACCGCATCCCTCCTTCGCGAATCAACAACTTACCGACAAAAATCAGCGATCACTGTAGAAGATGGGCCAAACAGCGAACCGGCACGCCCGAGGACCATGCGGCCATGCTCCGGGGCCTGGGCGCGGACATCATCAGCCGCTACGATTTCATCTCAGCCTTCCTCGTACGACTTCCCATCAGTCTCTTGAAGGACTCCCTCGCTGCCCACCCACTTGTTCGCTACCTCGAACCAAACCGCATTCCCCTGACTCCGGACATGATCCCCGGAACCTGCAAGTTCTCCGCGGGCTCCGTCCATTCCCCAAGCGCCGTCACGATCTCTTCCATTGCCAGCACCGCGAGACTGGACATGTTCAGCGATCCCGCAACCGCCACGATTGCGCTGCTCGACAGCGGCGTGGACAACCACACCAATCTGCCGCCTCTTCAAATCGTCAGGAGAGATTGTCTGCCGGCCCCTTGCGTCACTGGCGGCAACGACGGTTGTCTTAACCACGGAACGCCCGACACCGGCATTCTCATCGCGAACGGGAGTGGGAAGCAGCCGCATGGGGTCGTGCCTGAGGCGAGCGTGCATAGCTTCAAGATTATTGAGCAATCAAGCTCCTGCAAGATTTTCTCAAGCCCAGACGCGTTTGTGAGGGCCGTAGATGAGGCAAAAGCCGATCCGGCCACCGGTATCATACTTACGGAGTTCCTTTCTCCGGGGCCGCCAGATTCGGCTATTTCGATGGCTGCCGACGCGGCTTTCGACATGGGCATCCCCGTCATTACCGCGGCCAACCCAACTCCAGGCGTAGCCTCGAGCCCAGCCAATGCCCACAAAGTCTTCCCGGTTTCCGCGAGTACCCAGAAGTCGGCCTCCACCGTGGATGGCCGGACTATCCCCGTGATTTGGGGTCTTACCGAGAGCGAGACAACCAGCCGCGGCGGCATGAACCTGTACTGCGAACAGAATGGTTCGAGCGGAGCCGCTCCTTACGTCGTCGCGGCGGCCCTCAAACTCAAGCACCTTCTCCGGACATTGCCGGCTCCCATGCCGGCATCTCCGGGAAATATCTATGCTCTTCTCCTGGCTCTCGCCGAAGGTAGCGTGGGTGTCAGCAGCCGCTTGCTTTTCCTCCCGCCGCTCGGCAAGTACCTGACCGGATCATTCGACCTCACCCATGGCGCGACGGTTTCGGCCAATGTCGACGTAGCGGACGGCCAAAAACTCCGCGCGGCCATTTGGTGGCCTGAGTCAGCTACTACGGGTGCGCACAACGAGATTCATCTGGAGATCTTCAAGCCCTCCCTTTTCAATCTTTCCGCCGGGAAGTCAAAAGCGAAGAACAGCGTTTTTCAGTATGTTGCGCTCCCCGCGCAGTCGCCAGCGCGCCAGTTGGAATTGCGGATTACCGGGACCAACGTCATATCCGGTCCGCAAAAAGTGTATTGGGCCGCCTTTGCCGGCCAGTAGCCGCACTCAGGATGTGATCAGGATCTGCCAGTTGAGCGGATTGGTGGGAATCAGAGGAGTCGGGTCGACGCGCGACGCCGGTCGCTTCTCCACGGCCTGCCGGTGATACTCCCCTGCTTCCCCGTACTTCCCCAGATCAAACAAGAGCTTTCCCAGATTGGAAAGATTACTTGGGCGCGGTTCGATTTTGTGCGAGGTCTCGAGCGCCCGGCGCGCCTCTTCCAGATGTCCGGCCTGCGCCAACATGACGGCCAGATTCGAATACCCCTGCGCATTGTCCGGCGTCAACTCCACCACGCGCCGGAACTGTGCCGCAGCCTCTTCGAAACGGCCCCTCCTGTAATAGAACAACCCGCGTTGCTTGTACGCCTGCCAGTCCCCGCTCCGCAGACGGACCATGTCCTGGAACGCCGTCTCGGCTTTCGCCAGATCGCCCGATGTCTCAAAGGCGCGGCCTAATCCCTCCATTGCTTCGCCGTTCCGGGGCTCCAGCCGCAAGGCCGCCTGAAAATACTTCAGCGCCTCCTTCGCCTTGCCTGTTCCGGCCATCACCCTGCCGCAACTCACATTTACCTCAGCGAGCCTCGAATTGAGACTCAGCGCCGTGCGGCAGGCCGATGCGGCCGACTCCACCAGTTCCCGGTCATTGGTTCTTTCGAACTCCCGCCATCGCGCCTCGCTTAATCCCGAGTGGGCCCGCGCGTTCCGCGGATCCAGTTCCACGGCCCTTTGGAATAGCCCCACAGCCAGACGTACGCTGGCCAACTGATCGCTTCTGCGCAGGTACCCCCGGCCACTCAGGATCAGCTCTTCCGCACTCGACGCCATGGGCGCCTGTCCGGTTGCCTGCCACGGCCGCACGCGTAGTTGCAGCAGCCTTGCCAGATTTCCCATCGCCTGATCCTGCAACTCAAAAGCCCGGTTGCGGCTGCCTTCCACCGTCGTCGAATCGATCTGCCGCATCATCGCCGTGTCTATCACCGAAAGCTCCAGCCGCAATCGCCCCTCCTGGGCCGCCAGACTGCTTTCCACCGCAATGTTGGCGCCAAGCTTCGCTTTGGCGTCTCTTGCAAACTCGATCTTCTCCCGCCGCGTCTCGCTCGCCGGAGTGACCAGCAACTCTTCGTTCGGTCCTTCATACTGCGACAGCCGTTGCGTGATGGACTCCGTCAGCCCATCCGCAAAGAGGCGTAACTCCTGGTCCGAAGTCCTGATCGGAAGGATCACGACGTTCTTGTGTTCCACCTTGGCGGGCTGCCGGAACCAGGATCCAGGCACGGCGGACGAAGCCGCCGCCAATACGATCAGCGTCGCCCCAACCCTTCCCAAAAGCTTCCAATTCCATGGCGTGACCTCAGGCGTGACCTCAAGCTTACTAACCACCTCCAGCGGACTGGACGGCCGCGCGGTTGGTTCCTCCTCAAGGCACTGCCGGATCACTCGGGCCCAGGGATCCTTCAGGCTTTCATCCACCCCCGGGGCGGGCTTCTTCCCCGTCACCAATTCGTGGATGACGACGCCGAGCGAGTACAAATCCGCCGTGGGAGTGACGTCGTCTCCTCTCCATTGCTCCGGAGCCGCGTATTTTGGCGTTCCCAACCCGTGGCCCTCGCGCGTCAGCCCGCCGTCTCTTACCCGCCGCCGCGCCAACCCGAAATCCATCACGACCGCTCGCTCGCCCGCCGGACTGAGCGGAGTCAGCATCACATTACCTGGCTTGAAATCGCGATGGATCACACCTGCCCGGTGCGCCGCCTCCAGACCATCCGCCATTTGGCGAATCAACTCCAGCGCCTTGCCGCTGTCCATTGTGCCGGGGCACCGCAACCTATCGAAGAGGGACTCGCCTGGCAGGAACTCCATCGTCAGAAAGCAGAATTTCCGTCCTGTGCGTTCGTCGACCGCTTCGTAAAAATCAAACACGCGGCAGACATTGGGATGGTTAACCGCGCGAGCCAGAACCACCTCCAGGCGTAACCGGGCCATCGCATCCGGGTCGCCCGCGATCGATTGCTTGATTGTCTTGAGTGCGATCCGCTGCTCGAGTTGGAGGTCGTAGGCGAGGTATACCTCACCCATTCCTCCGCTCTTGATCGCGCGCTCGATCCGGTACCGGCCCGCCACGATTTGGCCCTTGCTGAATCGCCCTACTCTAGCCGCCGGAGGAGGTATTGTGACTGTACTCCCCCCACTCACTCCGGCTCCGGCAGCTACGGCCAGTGCGCGACCCCGCCCTGGCGGCATCTCTCCGCCTTGCGCGGCGAATTCGGCGGCGGGTTGTTGCGGGTCATCCACGGCAATCCCAACCTATGCGTTTTCTGCGATCCAGAAAAAAGTATACACCATGACATTTGCCGCGGAATGAGAGATCTGCGGAAAACGCCGCCAGTCCGCCGTCCCGTGTAATCGTCTGCAATCATCGCGCAAGCGCGACCAGGGGGTCGCGCTCGGGCGAGGGCGTCCGCCGCACTTTTGCGCGATGGGCCTTTTTCTGGTTCAATGGATCGCCGCCCCGCCGCGTCAGGCCGCTCGGAATACGATCAGCCATCAACGATCCGCCACGTTGCCTGGCCACTGACAGAAGCTGACCTCCGTTTGCCGACGGCTTCCGGCGCAACGGCACTGCTGCCGGAACCCGTGGGTGGGTGCGGAGACGGTTTTGGATCTAAGGAAGCACGCGGAAATCGCATGGCCGCCACCTGCGAGCGACCGCGCTTCGCGCGGCATGAGAGGCAAACTGCGCAGCCGGCTTATTCCTGCTGGCCTGGCGCAGTCTGTTGCCCTGGCTCATGCGAACACGCGGTCACCTCTTGGATAGTAGCCTGCCTTTCTGGGGGACATGCGAGGTTCGATATGTATACACACCGTAACCTCAAAAGGAGGGCCATGCATCCTCGCCGGCCCCGCCGTTCATCCCACGGACTCTCGGCCCGGAAAAGGCCACGGCGGCACGTACTCGGGTACCGCGTCCACCACCTACGTGGCCAAGCCGAATCTCATCTTCGACGGCTGCTTCGGCGCCATGCTCCTCAACACCGCAGGCGGCGAACGATTACAACACGATCGGCTCGTTCCTCCTGGGACTCCCCCGCGAGGCCGGCCGCAACGCGCTCTCGGTTCCCGAGTACAACGTCCGTTCGACGTTCTATAGCCTCTACGTGCGCGACCGCTGGCAACTCACGCCTCGTCTCACTCTTTCCTACGGCTTGCGCTGGGAATACTTCCCCTTACGGCCCGGCACCCAGTCTGGATGGGCGACGTCCGTTTTGCGCGTACGCCATTGGTCCAAAAGCAATTGGACTGGTTCGAGCGGACCGGGTTTTAGGCCGCAAGAGTTCGAAGCGTGTCCCGCCTGGGGAGCCGGCCGATTGATCCCGAAAGTGCACAGCGCTTAGCCCAGCCCGAGTTCCGCCGCCGCCTTTGCGAGCCTGATGTCAAGTGTCCAAAACCGGCAGTTCGATAGCAACGCTGAGGCCAGGAGGTGTGCGGCAAGCCATCCCAATGCTCGTCCCCAGAGCCGCCGATCTTCGATAAGCTGCAAGACTTCCGCGTTGGATGCCAGCCTGGACTGAGTCAGCGCTTGCAGATCGGACAGGATGGCTGCGCGGTCTTTCAGGTTGCCGCACGCCAGCTCCCCGGAAACAAAAGGGTGCATCAACACGAGTCCCTCCGACAGACGGTCCGCCAAGGTTGGCTCGCGGTGACGGAAGTGCTTAATCCAGATGGACGTGTCGGCGAGCACCATCAGGCAGATCGCCGTCGCGGGATGTTCGAAATCTTCGGTTGTGTGCCGCCAAGCGCGGCGAGTCGTTTGCCGGCTTCACGGGCAATCAGCGCCTGTAGTCCGGCCCGAACCAAGGCGGTCTTCTCCTGGATACCGGTGAGTTCCCTGGCGCGATCGAGCAGGTTCTCATCGATAATCAACGTAGTTCGCATGTGCATTAGTATGCACCGAACATGCATCCTCGTCAACGTGGACAAATTGGCGCCGGCGACTCGCGGGTTGGGCTGGAACGGGTGCGCTGTGGCAGTTCGAGATGCGTCCGGCCCGGGTACTCAGTCTGGATGGTGAGGTGATTTCTGGCCATATACTATTGTGGACAGACGAGTCGCGGTGAACGCCGGCCGATGCAGCCCAGCCCTATTTCCCTGATCGAGACTGCCGTGCGACAGTCCTCGCTCCGGTCCGCGAGGTGCGTCTGCACTGTCCGGAGCAAAATCGTGGGCCGCGCCCCGGCAGCACGCGCCGGCTGTGAGGGTTGAGGATGTACCGGAAGCCATCCCGTAAGCCGTCTCGGGGCAAGGCCAACCCGGAGAAGTTCCCCTGGGCACAGTGGGTGTAGCCCACCCCGGCCGCCTACATATCCATATATGGCATGGCGGGTGTCTTGCCAATCAGACGTGAATAGACCGTAAGCGCGCCGCGGTGATGCGCCGAATGGTCGGTCAGGGCGCCGAAAATCGCGAGGCGGGGCATTCCGCCCATGATGGGTCCCGGCGGCAGGGCCTCGGTCCAGGCTTCTTCGGCGTTCGCTTCAATGGCCGCATGAGCCGCGGCGCACGCGCGATCCATCCACGCTCGCGCCGCGGTCAGCGAAGAAGTTCCGCGGACTTCCTTGTCCAAGGCTTCGAAGTCCATGCTGAAGCCGTCGGCCGCGAATGCGCCATCGAAAAACCACTCCACCGTTTGCGCGGTGTGAGCCACCTGCTGCGCTACCGTGAACAACCCCTCCTTCGGCGCGAAGCCGGAATCGGCCTCGTCCAGAACTTTCGTCGAGCGGTCGAAGAATTCCTTCATCGCGCCCAATTGGCCGTGCATCGCTTCTCTTGTCATTTTCTTTCCTCCAGAGTCATTATGATGACGCAGGATTCCATGGTTTTCAAGTAAGAGATCGCTCACGGAAGTGTTAGAATCAAGGCACTCGCTTTCGAGCGGGAGGGAGGGTCTTCCATGCCGAAACCACTACTTGCCGTTCTTGCCATTCTGGTCTGCCTGCCGCTCGCGGCGCAGGAGTTTCGGGCGACTCTGAGCGGCCGCATTACGGATCCATCCGGCGCCGGCGTGGGCGGCGCGAAAATCGAAGCCAGAATGCTCTCGACCAACGCCGTAACCGCTTCCGCGTCCGCCGTGGACGGTTCCTATCAGCTCTCTTTCCTCACTCCCGGCGCTTACGTCATCACCGTGGAGAAGCCCGGTTTCCGGAAGTCCGTGCGCGAAGGCGTAAATCTTCAGGTGGCGGAGCGCGCCGTCGCCGACATCGCTCTTGCGATCGGCGAGACGACGCAGAGCATTACCGTCGCGGCCGGTACGGCGCTCATACAAACGGAGTCCGCCGACCGGGGCCTCACCATCGAATCGAAGCGCGTGCTGAACACTCCGCTCCAGGGCCGGAACATTTTCGCGCAAGCGTGGTCCGCGCCCGGGGTCACGGTCACAGGGGCGGTTACCCGCCTCCGTCCTTTCGATATCGCCGGTTCGTCGGGCATGGCCATCAGCGGCGGCCGCCCTTCCGGCAACGAGGTACTCATCGACGGAGTCTCGAATCTGACGCGCGCCGGTTCGGTGGCATACGTGCCGCCGGCGGAGGGAACGGGCGAATTCAAAGTCCAGACCACCAGCTACGACGCGCAATACGGCTGGACGACGGGCGGCGTCATCAATGTCGTCACCAAAAGCGGTGGAAATCAGTGGCACGGGTCGGCCTTCGAGTTTCTTCAGAACACCCGCCTCAACGCCAACACCTTCAATTCGAACCGCAACGGCATCGCGCGATCCTCGTCCCACATCAACACCTTCGGCGGTGATGTCAGTGGACCCATCCTCAGGGACAAGCTGTTCTTTGCCTTCTCCTACGAGAATATTCGCCAGGTCATTCCCGATCCTTTCGCGACCTCCGTGCCCACCGCCCTGCAAAAGGAGGGTGATTTTTCGCAGACTTACTTCGCGCGCGATGCAGCGGGCGCGCTTCAGGTTCAGACAATCTACGATCCTTTCACCACGCGTGAAGGACCCGGCGGGTCCCTGGTCCGCGACGTCTTCGCCGGTAACCGGATTCCGGCGAACCGGATCAACCCGATCGCCAGGAACGTGCTCGGTCTGATTCCGCTCGGGAACGTGCCTGGAAATTCGATCACCCAGCTAAGCAACCTCGTTTCGACCGGCGGCACGCGAAAGTTTACGGACTTTTTCCCCGAGTACTCGAGCCGCGTCGACTACAACTTGAGCGAAACTACCCGCCTGTTCGTCCGCTATTCACGCAACGCGCTGGCGGAGGAGCGCGGCTTCATTTACTCCACAACCTCAACCATCAACCCGGCGGAAACCAGCGGAAACACACCCTTCAAGCGGGAGAATCATAGCGCCACCATTCAATTGACCCGCACCCTCAGCCCATCGTCGGTTCTCGACTTCCGGCTGGGACTGGCCCGGTTCCTGGGACAGAGCGGGAGTTCCATCGGCAGGGGCGCGAACCTCACCGGCATGGGATTTTCGCAGCAGTTTGCAAGCCAGGCCGTCGCGTGGTTTCCGAGGTTTAACTGGGGAGGAAACTACTCCGGCGCGGGATCAAGCCCGACGAATAACGACCCGATCGGACAAACCAATTCATTCCAGGGATCGTTTTCAAAAAACGCCGGGCGTCACAGCGTGAAGACCGGCGGGGAATTCAGGCTCCAGCGTGCCTACATAAGGAATCCCGGTTTCTGGGCGGGGACATTCAGTTTCGACCAGACCTTTACCGGCCGCGATCCCCTGCGCTCCGAACCCGGCTCAGGCCACCCCATCGCGTCGTACTTGCTCGGTACGGCCGCGAGCGGCGGACTTGACGTCAATACTCAGTTGGCCAGGCAGCAGCGTCTCTTCTCGCTCTTCGTTCAGGACGATATTCGCGTCACTTCCAAGCTGAAACTGAACTTTGGACTCCGCTGGGATTTCCTCGGGCCCTTGACGGATCGCTTCAATTCCCTTACCCGGGGGTTCGACACCGAATCGGCGAGCCCGCTCAAGGCCCCGGGAGTGAATCTGAAAGGCGGATTGAGATTCGCTGGCGTGGGCGGCAACAATCGCGGCATTTTCGATCGCGACTGGAATAACTTCGGGCCCCGTTTCGGAGCGGCCTACCATTTAAACGACAAAACAGTCCTACGTGTGGGATACGGACTCATCTACGCCCAGACGTTCGACGATCCGGGCGCGGCCCCCGGCTTTTCACAGCAGACGCCCATGGTGACCTCGATCCGCACGGGTGTCCCTCAGAACACCCTCACGAATCCTTTCCCCGACGGCATCTTGCGGCCCGTTGGCAGTTCCCTTGGGCTTGCGACCTTCCTCGGCAACGGTTTCAACGTTTCCGATCCAACCCGCGTCGTGCCCTGGACGCATCAGTTTTCCGTTGAGGTGCAGCGCGAACTGCCCGGCCAGTTTCTGGTCTCCGCGGCCTATGTGGGCAGCAGGATTCGAGCCCTCTCGGTCGCGAAGCCGATCAACGAAATTCCCCGCGAGGCCTTCGCGCGCGGCGCCGCCGACCTCACTCGCAACGTGACGAATCCCCTTGCCGGTCTGCTTCCGGGTACCGCGCTGAATGGCGCGACCGTGCAGCAGCAGCAGTTATTGCGGCCCTTCATTCAGTTCACGGGCATTAACCAGTTGAACCGGTCCGAAGGCATGTCCGCATACAACAGTCTTCAATTGATGCTATATAAGCGCCTCTCGAACGGCCTGAACTTTAGCGTGGCGTACACGAATTCGAAAACGATCGACCGCATAAGCTACGCCAACGCTCAGGACACGCAACTGGAAAAGGTCATCGCGGCGTGGGACATTCCGCAAAACGTCCAGATCAACGGACTCTACGAATTGCCATTCGGTAAAGGCAAGAAGTTCGGTGCGTCCCTTCATCCCGCAATTGGCCGGGTGATTGGCGGCTGGGAAGTAAGTGCCATCGCCAGAATACAGAAAGGGCAGCCGATGAATTTTCCGGCCAATGCGGCGGCGACGGGCGCCGATCCCAGGCTTTCCGATCGCAATCTGGACCGCTGGTTCAACACCTGCACCCAACTTCCCTCAGGGGCGACTCGCGGCTGCGTGGGCAGCGAGCGGCCGGTCTGGACCATCAGGCAGCCGTTCAGGTTCCAGACGTGGTCGTCGCGCATATCTTCGGTCAGAAAGCCGGCGATCAACAACCTGGACGTGTCGATCATCAAGAACAACAGGATCACGGAGCGGATCAATCTGCTGTTCCGGGTCGATTTCCTGAACGCCACCAACACGCCGCAGTTTTTCAACGGTCCGGTTACGGACGTGAACAGCGGCAATTTCGGGCGCATCGCGGGCGCCATGGATCAGAGCAATTTGCCCAGGTTCATTCAGATTTCGATGAAGCTGAATTTCTAGGCTTCAGACCGGAGCAGGCGCCACGCGTCCATCACGTGTTCGCGCGTGGTGCCCATGTTGCCGATGGCGAGGCGGATGACCACCTTGCCATGCAGCACGGTATGCGAGAGAAAGGCGCGGCCCGTCGCATTCACGCGCTCGATGAGCTTCAGGTTTCGCTCATCCGTGCCCTTGAAGCGGAAGCAGACGACGGAAAACGGAACGGGCGCCAGGCGTTCGAAATCCGGATGCGCGTCCACGAGCGCGGCCAGTTCCCGCGCGTAGCCGGTTTGCGCGCGGATGATTCGGGCGATGCCCTCGCGCCCGTAAGATCGCAGCACGAACCAGAGTTTCAGCGCCCGGAAGCGCCGCCCGAGAGGCACGCCGTAATCCATCAGATTCACCGCGCGCGGGTGTTCTGCCGACCGCAGGTATTCCGGGACCAGGGAAAAAGTCTGGCGCAGAACCTCCGGCCGCCTGGTGTAAAACGCGCTCAGGTCGACCGGCGTGAACATCCACTTGTGCGGGTTCATCACCAGAGAATCGGCGTGTTCCGCGCCTTCGAGAACCCATCGGAACTCCGGCGCGAGCGTGGCCGCGCCGGCGTAAGCGGCATCCACATGAAGCCAGAGGCGATGGCGCGCGGCGATTTCCGCGATTGCCGGAATCGGGTCGACGCTCGTCGTGGAGGTGGTACCCGCGGTCGCCGTGACGCAGAACGGGCGCAGTCCGTCGGCGAGGTCGCGGCCGATTGCGTCGGCGAGCGCGCCGGGGTGCATGCGGAACTCATCGTCGACCGGGATCTTCCGCAGGCAATCGCGTCCCATGCCGAGCGCGAGCCCGGCCTTTTCGACGGACGAATGAGCCTGTTCGGAGGCGTACATTACGAGACGCCCTTCGCCTTCATTTGCGTCCGCGGCGGTACGAGCGGCGGCGATCGCATGCAGGGTGCTTGACGACGCCGTGTCATGAATCATGCCGAAGAACTCCGGCGGCAGCCCCATCCACTCACGCAGCCAGCCGAGAGTCACTTGTTCGAGTTCGGTGACAGCCGGCGCGGTCTTCCACAGCATCCCGTTCGGATTTACAGCGGTTGCAAGCATCTCGCCCAGGATCCCGGGCGGAGAGGCCGAAGTCGCGAAATAGGCCATGAACCCAGGGTGATTCCAGTGAGTGAGCGCGGGCACAATCAGGGTTCGAAAGTCTTCAAGGATCGCGGACATCGGTTCGCCGGTTTCCGGCCCTTGCGCTGGAAGGGCGTCGATCAGATCGCCGGGCTGGCATTGCGGGAGAACCGGGTGACGCTCGGGGTGGGCGAGAAAGTCCGCGATCCAGTCCACGGCCTCGTAACCGTACCTGCGAAACTCCTCGGGGCTCATGCCGCGGCTGATTCCGCGCGCACAACCGGTAGCCACGCCTTGAACCACGCCCTGAATTGATCGAGCGTGTCGCGATCCGCCGGTGATAGCGGCACAGCAAGCGGGCCTACCTTGAGTCCGCGCGCTTCAGTGGCAGCCTTCACGCCGACAGGAGCCGGAAACCGGTCAAGCCACCCGATGAATTCCTGCAAGCGGGCTTCGAGGCGGGCCGTCTTCGCGGCATTGCCCGATGCGATGGATGCGTCGAGCGCGAGCATCAACTCCGGAACCGCGCTGGCAACACCGGAAATTACCCCATCCGCGCCCTCGGAGCGGCAAGTGGCGAAAACTACGTCGTTGCCCACGAACAAGGTGAAGGGCTGCTCCTTCCTCAGCCCCAGCAGCGAGCGGAAGTTATCCAGGTTACCGCTCGAATCCTTGATGCCGGCGAAATGGCCGCTACGGAGGAGGTCGCGCGAAGTTTCAAATTCCAGCGGCGTAGTGAAGAACGGGATGTTGTAGAGAAGCGTGGGCAGCGCTCCCTCCATCTGCTTTGCGTACTCGAGATAGAACTCCTTGACGTCCTGCTGGCGATATCGGAAGAAGTAGGGCGGCATCAACAGCCCGGCTGCCGCCCCCGCCGAGGCTGCCGCACGCGCGAGTTCGACCGCGCCATCGAGCGTCGAATGCGAAACGCCCGCGATGATAGGAACGCGGCTTCGCTTCGCGGCGAGGTTGAGCAGCCGGATACGGTCGTCCATCTTGAGATGCAGAAACTCGCCTGTCGAGCCGAGTAGCGCGATTCCTTTGGCCCCGGCGGTGCAATAGAAGTCGACGAGGTCGAGTGTGGAAGCGAAGTCGGGTTCGTGGCCCTCGCGCTTATGGGGCGTGACCGCGGCGATATTGATTCCGGAGTGAGCGAACGAAGCCATCACCGTTTACGATAGCAGGGTCTATGACAGCAAGCGCGCGGCGGGCTTCGCGAAGTAGGTGACGATGATTCCCGCGCCCGCACGGTGGATGGAAGTGAGCGTTTCCATCATGGCGCGATCGTGGTCGATCCAGCCGTTGCGGACCGCGGCCATGATCATCGAATACTCGCCGCTCACCTGATAGGCGGCGATGGGCGCATCGAAGCGGCGGCGCGCCTCGGCGATCAGATCGAGATAAGCCAGGGCAGGCTTGATCATGATCATGTCCGCGCCTT
>SYKU01000271.1 GCA_005808865.1 Acidobacteriota bacterium | reverse complement strand
CATCTCGGCTAGCGTGAGCCGTTCTAAGTTCTCCATGCGTAGTGTCATTCCTCCGCAGCATCCTACGCTTTGGTTTCAGGCTCACTCCGCATTGGAAACGAACTCCTCCTTCAGGCTCATTTCGCATTGGACAATTCTGACGGTGGCAGGCTTAGCATGTAACATGTTACATTGTAATGGTGACCGACCGAGTAGGAGCTTCCTCGCCGAGCGTGATTCCGAGCTCAAATGAGCAAGCTCCGCATGTGATCGCCGAAGTCCTGCGTTCCCCGTTTGCCGAAGCGCCCCACGTGGTTGTACTGGACTCGGCCGTCGTTCCAGACTCGGCGGATGCCGTGGTGGAGGCGAACGTCCTCCTCGGGCATTGTCGATTGAGCCGCGCCTGCGTTTCGTCGCCCGAAGAAGCCGCATGGGCTTGCGCCGATGCGGACGGCATTTTGCTTTGGCATCATGTGGAGCTTACCGCTCCCGTGCTTCAGAGACTCGACCGGTGCCGCGCGATCGTGCGTAACGGCGTCGGGTTCGACAATGTTGACATCGACGCATGCTCTGCCCTTGGTATTTCCGTGTGCAACGTTCCCGACTACGGCACCGAGGAAGTAGCGGACCACGCGATTGCTTTGTCCCTCTGCCTTTCCCGAAGAGTGCTCCCGGCTGCCGCGACTGTCCGTTCCGGGAAATGGGATTGGCGGTCGGCGGAACCCGTTCGCCGTTCCTCGACACAGACGTTTGGCGTTCTGGGTCTCGGTCGCATCGGAACTGCAGTGGCGCTCCGGGCCAGAGCTTTCGGATTCCGGGTGGTATTCTACGATCCCTACCGCCCCGACGGGGTCGACAAGGCACTCGGTCTGCTCCGCGCTCCGGATTTTTCATCGCTCCTGTGCCAGTCCGACATACTTTCCATCCACACACCCCTGACCGCTGAAACGCGTCACATGGTCTCCGCCGCTGCGCTTGGTCAACTGCCAAAGGGCGCGTTAGTGGTGAATACCGCCCGCGGGCCGATAGTAGACGAGCGCGCGCTAGCCGAGGCACTCCACCAGGGACACCTGGCCGGTGCGGGGTTGGACGTCGTCGAACAGGAGCCTTTGCCGGATCCGCGTCTGCTTTCCCATCCCAACTGCATTATCACCCCGCACAGTGCCTTCTATTCCGAGGAGTCGCTGCGGGAAATGCGCGAGAAATCCGCGCGCACCGTTCTTGAGATCCTGCATAACCGTCCTGCAAGAAACCTCGTTAATGGCCCGGTCCAACCTCGGGCAATCTTCACAGAAGGAGTTGCTGTATGAACCGTCACATCGTTTTCTGGTCTAACGCCGGCCCCGGATGCTCTCCTGCCATCCGGGCGCTGAATCTGTTGTCCACTTTCCTGATGCTATCCGTGCTTGCTGCTCTATCGCTTCCGGCGCAGACAACCACGGGAGATATCCTGGGCGCCGTCACCGATCAATCTGGCGCCGCGATTGCCGGCGCAACCGTAACCCTGTCCAACCAGGACACCAAGGTGTCCATGGAACGGACAAGTGACGATTCGGGAGACTTCGCCTTCACCATTGTCCGGCCCGGAATGTACAGCGTGACTGCGGCGAAGGAAGGTTTTGAACGCGTTGTTTCAAAGGACCTTCAACTTCTGGTTGGACAGCGTCTCCGCGTTGGTCTGGCGCTCCGGGTGGGAGGCGTCGCGGAAACGGTCGAAGTGACCGCGTCGGGTGTGCTTTTGGAAAGCCAGAACGCGGCCCTCGGCCAGGTGATCGGCCAGCGGACGATTGAAGACCTGCCTCTGAACGGACGCAACTTCATGCAACTCACCCAGCTCACGCCGGGTGTTATTCCGTCGGCGACTTCCCGGGACAGTTCACGCAGTTGGACTAGCCGCGACGACACATCGGCTTCCATTTCGGGCCAGCGTTTGGATTTCGTGAGCTTCCTGCTCGATGGAGTGGAGACGCGCGCGTCGCGTTGGGGGCAGCCCGGCATCCGGCCCTCGGTTGACGCGATCCAGGAGTTCAAGGTGCAGAGAAACACTTTCAGCGCCGAGTTCGGATTCAGCCCGGTCGCCGTCAATACGGCGCTCAAGAGCGGCGCAAACGCGTTTCATGGAACCGTGTTCGAGTTCCTGCGAAACGAGCGGCTGGACGCGCGCAACTTCTTCGACCTGGCGGGAAAGAGCAGTTTCCGGCAGAACAACTTCGGCGCGACGCTGGGTGGACGAATCATCCGGGACAAGCTCTTTTTCTTTGGCAACTATGAAGGTCTCCGGCAGAGGCTGACGCGCGTGCAGAACGCCTTCTATCCCTCGCAGGATTGGTTGAAGGGAGACTTCAACTCGCTACGCTACGCGGACGGTTCCCCGGCTCAGATTATAGATGCGAACGGCGGGAATATTCCGTTTCCGAATAATCTGATTCCGGCATCGCGGCAGTCGAGAGTCGCCCAAAGGCTGACCGCCTTTATTCCGGTGGCGAACGTCGCCGGCGACCCGCGCTTCAACACCACAAAGCCCGTGACCGACCCGTGGGACTGGGATCAGTATCACGGACGCTTCGATCACGTGATTTCGCCGCGCGATACGGCGTACTACCGGTTCTCGCTTGCACAGGAGTCGAAATTTCAGAACACGATTCACCCGCTTGGCGGAGGAAGTTTTCCCCAGACCAATCGGAACCTGGCCGTATCGGAAACCCATACGTTTTCACCAAACGTGATCAATGAGGCGCGGTTCGGCTACAACCGCACTTACCTGGGTCGCTTGCCGGAGGGTGCATTCGGTCCGGACATCGCTCGCGACCTCGGTCTGCGTAACATCACTTCGATTAAGGAAAGCTTTGGGCCGCCCAACGTCAGCATGAACGCGCTCACCTCCTTCGGTGGCAACCAGACGGCGATCTATCAGATCGAGAACATGTTTCACGCCGCCGACAACCTGAGTTGGATACGCGGGAAACACTCTATGAAGATGGGTGGAGAATTCCGGAAGTTCCTCTATAAACAGAACACCACGGGTTGGGAAGCTCCCAAGTTCAATTTCTCAGGCCAATTTAGCGTGCGTCCGGATGCCCGCGGCGCGCTGCCCCAGGGCTCCGCGGCGGCCGACTTCATGCTGGGGCACGTGTTCCGCGGCGATAGCGGAGATGGCACGGCCTTTCAGGACCTGCGTACTTCATTCCTCGGCTTTTTCGCCCAGGACGATTTCCGGGCGACCAAGAACCTTACGTTCAACTTCGGAGTGCGGTATGAGCTTCTGCCTTCGCCGACGGATGTCAACGGACGCATGCAGTATTTCGACTTCAACGCCAAGAGACTTCGCCGGATCGGAGAACCCGGCGCTCTTGCGCGACTCCACCCGACGGACCGCAACAACTTCGCCCCGCGCTTTGGTTTCGCCTACTCGCCGGGTGGGGGACGCACTGTTATCCGCGGTGGTTACGGCATTTACTACACCACGCCCTATTGGAACGACTATCACTTCCTGATCTGGGGCCCGCCGTATTACTCCATTACGTCCGTATTCTCCGCCCAGAACCGGCCGACGCTCGCCCTGGATCGTCTGTTCGATCCGTTTGACGTTGCGTTTGCCTGGCTGAACTCGAATGATACCGGCGCGCGCACTCCCTACGTTCAGCAATGGAGCTACGGGATTCAGCGGGAAGTGACCGGATCACTGGTCATCGAAGCCGGCTACGCCGGATCGAGTTCAAAGAAGCTTTCTCAGCGCCGGAATGCCAACCCCGGCTTGATCGACCCGACCGGCACGGTTCCGATCGATCAGCGCCGCGTGTTTTCCGGCTTGGGCGACATTCTCTACAGCTACTACGGCGGGATGGCAAATTACAACGCGCTTACGTTGAAGGCCGAGAAGCGCTATTCGAAGGGCTACTCGTTCCTGGCGGCATATACCCTCATGAAGGCCCTCGACTGGGGCCATTCAGACAATGTGGCCATGGACGGGCTGAATACGCGGCTCGAAAAAGCAATCTCTGAATACAATGCGACTCACCGGCTAGCCGTCAGTTCGCTCTATGAACTGCCAATTGGCCGCGGAAAGGCACGCTGGAACCGGGGCTTCGCCGGCCGGGTGCTCGAAGGGTGGCAGGCGAACGCTATCGTTACGTTCATGTCGGGCCTTCCGGCGAACGTTGTCTACGCCGGGCGGACGCCCCAGGTCGGTATCTATGGAGGAGTCCGGCCGAACCGGATCGGCCCGGGTAACTGTTCCGAGTGCCGCGACAACATTCGCAGCTCTACCAGATTGAGCAATTACTTCCGAACTTCGGATTTCACCTTTCCAACCCAATTCACCTTTGGTGATTCCGTACGGAACCCTGTCAACGCCCCGGGCCTCAACAACTGGGATATTTCGATACTGAAGACGATGTCCCTGCGCGAATCGCACAAGCTCCAATTCCGGGCGGAGCTATTTAATACGTTTAACCACGCCCAGTTTTCCGGATTGGGCACGACGCTTGGCACGCCCACGTTTGGCTCGATCCTGAGCGCACGAACGGCCCGGAACATTCAACTCGCGCTGAAATACGTGTTCTAATGTGACTGGGATGGGCCGGATCGGTAGTAGGGTCGTAAAGGGCGCAATTGGTCTGCTGCTTGGGGCTGTTGCCGCGGCGCGTGGCCAGACCTTGCGCTTCGATCCGCCGGAAATTCGCCTTGCGGGTCCGGGCGCGTCGCAGCAGTTCCTGGCGACCTACACCGGACCCGGCGGCGTTTCAGAAGACGTAACGTCGAGCACGGATATTCGTGTGCTCGATGCGGGGATTTTGAGGGTAGACCGGGAGAGGACCCGGTTCACCGGACTAGCGCCGGGCGAGGCACGCGTGGAAGCCAGTGTTCGCGGCTTGACGGCAAAGACGACTATCCAGGTCGGCCAGGGCGGCAGCGATATGGCTGTCCGGTTTTCGCCCGACATCATCACGATCCTCACAATCAAGGGCTGCAACAGCGCCAACTGCCACGGCGCGATCGCCGGGAAAAACGGTTTCAAGCTCTCTCTGTTCGGCTACGACGTGAAGGCCGACCACGACATGATGGTAAAGGCCCATGACGGGCGGCGAGTCGATCTTCGTAAACCTGAAGAGAGCCTGTTGCTTAAGAAGCCGGCATTTGAAATCCCGCATGGCGGCGGAAAGGTGCTGCCTGTGGGATCGCACGATTATGAAACGTTCCTCAAGTGGCTGCGGCAAGGAGCGCATCTCGATGCGGGTGGGCCTACGGTCACGCGCCTGGAGATGTACCCGCCCGAGAGGACGTTGATCGCCGGCGGCGGAACGCAGAGGGTGGTCGTCATCTCGCGGTTAAGCGACCGGACGACGCGCGACATGACCGGAGAGGTTCGTTATGAGACCTCGAACGACGCGACCGTCAAGCTGGGCTCGCCCGGGACTTTCGCCGGCGCCGCACCCGGTATTGCGAACATCATGGCCCGCGCCATGGGAAAAGCCGCGACAGCCCAGATCGGTTTGATCACTGAGCCTTCAGGTCCCGGTTTCCGCCACCCAAAGCCGAACAATTTCATTGACGACCTTGTCTTTGCCAAGCTCCGGCGCATGAACGTTCCCGTAGCCACGCTCAGCACCGATGAAGAATTCCTCCGGCGTGTATACATCGACGCCATCGGACGTGTCCCGAAGCCGGAAGAACGCAGGCGGTTTCTCGCCGGTGCGAGCGACTCAAACCGCCGCAGCCGCTTGATCGACGAGTTGCTCGATCATCCCGAGTACGCTTCCTATCGCACGCTGCGCCTCGAAGACTGGTTCCGCAATACGCAATTGTTCAGCCAGGGCCGTCCGATGGGGGTCTTCCGGTACTGGCTGAAGGATCAGGTGGAGGCGGACCGGCCCTACGACGAATTGGTTCGGGACCTCGTCACCAGCATCGGGGACACGTCGCGCAGTCCCGCTTCCGGATTCTGGCTGCCTGTGACCGATTTCATGTTAAACAAGTTCGACGCGAAGGCCGCCACGCCGATGGTTGCGCGGCTGTTTTTGGGCGTTCGAATGGAGTGCGCCGAATGCCACAACCATCCGCTTGAGAATTTCACCCAAGACGATTTCTACGGTTTGGCTTCGTTCTTCGGACAGATGCGAATCAAAATCGGGCAGGGGGTTTATCGCCGGACCTGGTACCTGGATGAAACCGCCGAAGTCGAGCATCCATCGACCAGGCAGCCAGTCTTGCCGAAGACCTTGGGAGGCGAACCGCTTACGCTACCGAAAGACGCCGATCGCCGCACTCTTCTCGCCGGCTGGATGACAAGCCCCGGAAACCCGTATTTCGCGCGTGCGACCGTGAATCGTGTGTGGCACTCTTACTGGGGAACCGGGATTGTCGAGCCGTTCGACGATTTCCGCTCGACGAACATGCCGGCAAATCCGCAACTCCTTGACGGTTTGGCGGACTATTTCATCGCGAAGAAGTTTCGCATGAAGGAGCTGGACCGGGTTATTTTCAATTCCGCGGCCTATCAGCTTTCTTCCAGGCTGCCTCGCAGTGCCGGGTCCCCGGAAGAATTGGAGAGGCTTCTGTTTGCCCGCTATCGTCCAAGAAGGTTGCCAGCCGAGGTGCTGCTCGATTCGATCAGTCAGGTAACCGGCGTGACACAGCCCTTCGGCAGCCATCCGCCGGGCACTTTGGCCAAGGATGTCGAAGTTACCGACGTGCCGCCCTACTTCCTCGCCACTTTCGGTTTTCCGCGGCGCGACTTGCTCGGTCAGCGTCACGAAGCGCCCACGCTGAGCCAAGCCCTTCATTTAATGAATCGCGAGACCTTGAAGGAGAAGCTCGAACCGGACAACAACCTGATCGGTCAGTTGATCGCTAAAGGGGGAACCGATGACGAAGTCATTCGGGAATTCTTCGAGCGCGCTTACTCGCGGCTTCCACGGGACGGGGAAACCGCATTGATCGTCAGCCACATGAATGCCGAAATCCGTTCCGGCCGTTCGCGGCGCAGAACCCTTGAAAACGTCCTGCTGGTCATTCTCAACTCAAAAGAGTTTCAATTGAATCATTAGGAGATTCAAAACTTCCATGTTTCAACTGAAGTCATCCCGGCGCACGTTCTTGAGCGTTGGTTCCATGGCCTTCGGCGGTCTCAGCCTCGAAGGCCTCCTGAAGGCTGCGGACCGGCGGCGCGACATCTCCTGCATTGTGCTCTTTCAGGACGGAGGGTGCTGCCAGTTGAGTTCGTGGGACCCGAAGCCCGAGGCGCCTGGGGAGATTCGCGGGCGGTTCAGGAACATTCCTACGGCGATTCCCGGCGTCCACTTCGGTGAGCTTGTCCCGCGCTCCGCGAAGATCGCCAACAAATTTACAGTAATCCGATCGATGACATCCGACGTGGCTATTCACGATGTGGCCCGCCGGTACATGATGAGCGGCACCAAGCCCCGTACCGAACTCCAGCATCCGAGTTATGGAGCCGTCCTCAGCAAGGAACTGGGCTCGAAGAACGGGCTGCCGCCGTTTGTGGTAATCCCCGACCGGGAAGCATCGGCTGAAGCGGGCTTCCTCGGTTCGGCCTACGATCAGTTCGTGGCAGGCGATCCGAAGGCAAAGGACTTCCGAGTGAAGGACGTAGGCCTTCCCGACGGCATGACTCTGGACGAGGCGCTCTCCAACCGGAAGCTCTTGCAGGCGATCGACCGCGGGTTTGAGGCCGCGGAGCGCTCCCCACTCATCGACGCGATGGACGAGTTCTACAAGAAGGCTTTCGATCTGGTGTCTTCTCCCTCGACGAAGAAGGCGTTCCTCCTGCAAGACGAACCCGATTCCCTGCGTGATCGTTACGGGCGCACAACTGTTGGGCAGGGCGCGCTCTTGAGCCGGCGTCTCATTGAATCCGGAGTCCGGCTGGCCAGCGTCTACCACGGTGGGTACGACACCCACGTCGGGCACGAGCCAAAGTACACGACGCTGCTTCCTGAGTTCGATCAGGCGTTCTCTACGCTCGTGGAAGATCTGGAGCAAAGGGGTCTGCTTGAAACGACGCTGGTCCTCGGAATCGGCGAGTTCGGCCGCACGCCGAAACTGAATCCCGCGGGCGGGCGAGACCACTGGCCGGGCGTTTTTTCGATTGTCCTCGCGGGCGCTGGCGTGCCGGGCGGACTGGTGCTGGGAAAGTCGGACTCCGCGGCGTCGGCGCCGGCGGAACGTCCCATCAAGATCGAAGATTTGGGCGCCACGGTCTACAAGATACTTGGCATCGACGCCCACAAGGCGCTCGAAGGCCCGAATCGCCCCGTACTTATCAACAAGGACGGAATTCCGATCACCGAGGTGCTCTCCTAACATGCGATGCGCGTGGGCAGCCTTGGCGGTGTTACCGGCGATGTGGGCAGCGGAGCCTCCGCGCGTGGAAAGAGTCTTTCCCCTTGGCGGACAACGCGGAACCGAAGTTGAAGTCGAGTTCGATGGAACCGGTTTGATAAACATCAATTCCGCCGCTTTCGACTGCGCCGATCTCACCTGGAAGAAAACGACCGCGGGCTCTCCGGACAAAGTTACCGCCATTATCGTCATCGCGCCCGGCGCAGCGCCCGGTCCTCATATGCTGCACCTTCGCGGTCTCGATGGAAACTCCAACTCCGTCCTGTTCAATGCAGGCCAGTTTCCCGCGCGCAGGGAGACCGAGCCAAACGATAGCCACCTGCAAGCGCAGGCGCTTTCCGGATTTCCAGTAGAAGTTTACGGGGAACTGAAGACGCGGAGCGAGACCGATTTCTACGCGCTCGATATTCGCGCCGGGCAGTGGCTGGCATTCGACCTGCGCTCGCTCGAGCACGGATCGAATCTGGAAGCCAAGATGAGGCTCGCCGGCCCGGATGGCAAGCCGCTGCTGTTCTCAGACGACCGGAGCGACTTCGACGAGACGCCTTACCTTGAGTATCGCTTCGCGAACAGCGGCCGTTACTATTTGCAGGTTGACCAATATCATGGCCCTCGGGCCGCCGACCCGAAGAACAACACGTACATCCTGCGGATTTCTTCGCTTCCGAGGATAAGCTACTCGTCAAACCCGGGCGGACAGACCGGAGCAACAATGCGCGCCCGCCTTACGGGGCAGGAGTTGCAGCGCCTCGATAAAGTCTTCCTCACCAAGGCGAGACTCGCCGAACATTTCCGCTTCACTTATCCGCACACAATTTCACTCGACGTCCGCCCGGATCCGGGCACTGGTGGCGATGTCGAAAGGATATCGGGGAGAGTGACCGGCAGCAGCCCGGATCATGCGGATGTGGAATTCGCGATTCCCTCCGGCGCTTCGCCTGGAATGTGGAGGCTTTGGGGCGGAACGAGCGGAGGTCTCACCGAAGGCGGCTTCTTCGAAATCTCCGGCGAACACGAACTGAGTGAGCACGAAGCCGGTTCCATGGCACTCCCCCAGGGAAGCTCCGTGATTCGGGGAGCACTGTTGCAGCCGAAAGAACGGGACCGCTTCTCCTTCGCGGTGCAGGCGGGTCAACCGCTGCACTTCCACGTGCAGGCGGCACAACTCGGTGCCCCGTCGCTCGACAGCGTGCTCGAATTGCACGACGCACAGGGAAAACTGCTCGCCGCCAATGATGATGTCGTGACCGGCGCGGCATCCTTTGGCAACCCCGACAGCAGCCTTTTCTATACACCCGGGGAAAATGGGGTGGTCCAACTCACCCTTCGCGATCGTCTCGGCCGCGGGGGGCCCTCTTATGCGTACCGCCTCCACGCGGAGCGTCGAAAGCCGCTGTTCCAACTCTGGACGCTGCCCGACAATCTGATCGTGGAGCGCGGCGGATCCACGGAACTCAGGGTTCGAATGGCACGGGAGGAAGGCTTCGATAAGGAGCCGGCGGACGTTTGGGTGGAGGGATTGCCCGCGGGCGTGACGGTGAAGCCCGCGCAGTTTCGTGCCGACCAGGCTTGGGAACTGGGTGGCGATGGCTTACAGATGACCACGCCGGAGCTGACGCTGCCAATCACAACTTCCGGCTCACTTCCCGCGGGCACGTACACCCTCCAGGTATTCGGTGCGGCGGCGGGCGAGAAGGGCGACCCGCACCGGCGGGTTGTACGCGCACAGTCGAACCTGCTTGCTGGGCCGTTAACGAACCTGTTCAATTTTATTAGAAGGCCGCTCCCCGCCATCACGCTGACAGTGGTTGAGCCCCTTGCGGCCAAGCTCACAGCGAAGGTACCGACACTGACTCTCACGCCCGGAGAGGAGCAGGCGTTCGAACTCAGCCTCTCCTCGTTAAGCGAATCGATTCCAATCGAATTGAAGGGCCTGCCGGATAGCGTCAATGTCCGTTTGGCATCGCGTGACGCAAATCGCGCTGTGTTTGGACTGACGCCCACCGCGGCGGCTCCCGCATCTTTCCGGCTCACACCGGCCGCGAACCTCGGCGCGCGCTGGGCTGCCGGAAGCGCGGTCCAGGTGACTGTCGCGCGAAAGAACCTGATGGCCGGCTCGCGTTAAGTCTCCACGCCGCGCCCGCGCTTGCCCCGCGCTACAATGCGAGTGTCATGAGAAGACTCCTTGCCCTCAGCGCGTTTCTTACCGCGAACCTTGCCGCGCAGCCCGCGTACGATATCCTGCTCTCGGGCGGCCGCGTCATCGATCCTAAGAACGCGATTGACGAGGTCATGGACGTCGCCATCGCGGGCGGCAAGATCGCCCGCGTCGCGAAAAGCATCCCGGCCGCGGAAGCGAAACGCGTCGTCGACGTAAAGGGACTCTACGTTACTCCCGGCCTCATCGATATCCACGTCCACGTTTACGCCGGTACAGGGCAGCGCAGGGCTTACACCGGCGATCTTAGCGTCTATCCCGACGGCTTCACATTTCGCTCCGGCGTCACGACGGTGGTTGACGCGGGCACCTCGGGTTGGCGCAATTTCCCTGACTTCAAGGACCGTGTGATCGACCGCGCCGCCACCCGGGTGCTCGCAATGCTGAACATCGTCGGCGGCGGCATGGCCGGTGACACAATCGAGCAGAACAAAGCGGACATGGACCCGGATCAGGCCGCGAAGATGGCGAAGGCACATCCCGGCATCATCGCCGGAATTAAGACGGCGCATTTTGCGGGCCCTGAGTGGATCGCCGTCGAAAACGCGGTGAAGGCGGCTACGGCAGCGAACATCCCCGTGATGGTGGACTTCGGTTCGAACCGGGCGGAGCGCCCCATTCGCGAACTGTTTCTCAACAAACTGCGCCCCGGCGACATCTACACGCACGCCTTTTCTGGTTTGCGCAAGGAGCTTGGCGAGAACGGAAAACTGAGTGAGGCGATGTTTGAGGGCCGCAAGCGGGGCATTATTTTCGACGTCGGCCACGGCGGCGGCAGTTTTCGCTGGCGGGTCGCAGTACAGGCTATCGAACAGGGGTTCGCGCCCGATTCCATCTCGACCGACCTTCATACCGGAAGCATGAACGCCGGCATGAAGGACATGATCAACGTCATGTCCAAGATCCTGAATCTCGGCGTGCCGCTCAAGGACGTGGTGCGGATGTCTACGTGGGCTCCGGCCGGTCAGATCAAGCGTCCGGAGCTCGGGCATCTGACTGCCGGCGCACCCGCCGACGTCGCGGTGCTTCGCATGGACACCGGCAGCTACGGTTTTCTCGACTCGTTCGGCGCGCGGTTCGCAGGCAAGAAATTACTGGTGACGGAGCTCACTCTTCGTGAGGGCCGCGTGGTGTGGGATTTGAACGCCCGCGCCGCCGAAGATTGGAAGACCGCCCCGGACAGACCGCGAAGAAATTAGTACCTCAACATCTGGATTCTGCATGTTTCTGGCGGGAAATCTTCCGCAGTATGCGCCGGAGCCAAGGTTGATATGCCTTTGGCGTGCTTTCGGGGAGGCTCCAACTTTCGGCGGTTAGGTCTGTTTGGTTCCGGCTACGCCGGGTCGGGGACTAGCGTAGTGCGTTAAGCAGAATGTGGATTATCTCAACGCTGGATTGCGGCACTTCGAACACCCTGCGGAGCACCCTGGCCCGTCGGTTTGCACCGGCGCTCACACCGTTTTGCCCGCGCGGCGGCCGCAGTGGCTTCGCGCAGCTACTGCGGGCCCCCAGGCACCCTTCTTTACTCGCCGTAAGATAACCGTTACAACTTTGGGCGCACTACACTAGTGATGATTCGGGACGGCGTCCAATTCGTCTACCGTGAGTGCGGCTCTGCCATGGAAGGGCCGTCCAGCACGCGAACCGGCACTGACAGGAGGAGGTGGCTCGGCCGTGCGTCCGGGCTGGATTCTCCCGTTTTCGGCCGCAGCGCGATTCAACGCGACAAGCCGCTCTTCGGCTACGCGCCGCATGGCGTCAAGATCGCGCCGAAGGCTAGACTCAATCTCCGCCGATTCCCGAAGCTTCGCCGCAAGCCCGGCGCAGTATCTGTGCAACTGGTAAGGAAGGCTATCGGCAGCGAGAAGTGAAAGCGGAGAAGCTTTCGCCATTTGGGGGCGCGGGAGTTCGATGTCCGTCAACGGTGGCTTACCCAGAAATAACGATCCCATGGTGTACTTCACGACGGCGTCATGGAAAAGGCTTCCCGGAAGAGGCTCATCAGTCATTGCGTTGCCGAGGATGGACAGGTCCGCCTGTTCGTATCGCGCGGACACTGCTGCCGCATCTTGAGGCGGCTCGTGGGGAGGCGGTAAGTACTGGTTCGCGCCCGGCGCGGGAGGGCCGTAGTCGAACGTCAAACCGATCCGGCCACCCGGACGCAGGAGCCGCGCCATCCTTCGAAGCGAGCGCTTCTGATCCTCCGCCGTTAGATGTTCGAGTACGGAGCAGCAGACAATTACATCAAAGCTCTCTGGCCGGAATCCGGACAGGTCGCGCATGTCGCCAAGGCGCGGAGAAAGGGATTTCAGGTTCAGACCCGCGGTGCAAACCCGCGCGGCTGAAACGATGGCCGGATTAATATCCACGCTCACAACGCGGTTACCCGCGAGCGCCGCGAGAATGACCAGGTGCGAAGCCGGCCCTCCCAAATCGAGGACGTCAAGGTCTCCCGTGTCAAGCTTAAGGCCCTTGTACAACCACGCGTACTCCCAGAGCCGAAACGGGCGCTCGGCAAGTGGGGGAATACCCTCGACAGTTCCCGTCGAGCTCATGGGAGCGTCAATGGCGACACCTAGTGTCTAGTTGCATTAGTTCTGGTACTACTGTATGTTGAGTCATGCGCCGAAAGTCCGCGAAATTTCAGCTCAGCGACGAAGAGATGAAGACCTTAGAGGGATGGACCCGCCAAGGCAAGACGGAGCACCGTTT
>SYKU01000270.1 GCA_005808865.1 Acidobacteriota bacterium | reverse complement strand
GCAATTATCTTTACCCCCTCGTTGTGCAGGCGGGAAGCGTAGCTGAGCGCGTCGTCCCCGCCGATCGCGATCAGGTAGTCGAGTCGGAGATCCTGCAGGTTCCGGAGCACCTGCGGTGTCATGTCGAGCATGCCGTTCGCCCCGGGCCCGAAAGCGCCACTTAAGTGTTCGGGCAGCGCCTTCATCCTGGATGGATTCGTCCGGGAACTGTGGAGATATGTGCCACCCGTTCGATCGATAATACGCGTATTATCGCGGTTGAGATTCTGGATGTAGCGTGTTTTGCTCTTCCCGTCTTCAAGATTTACGTGTGTAAGGCCTTCCCATCCCCTGCGGATGCCAACCACTTCGCAGCCGATCTCGCCGCCCCTGTAGACCACCGTTTTGATAACCGAGTTCAGGCCAGGAACATCGCCGCCGCCGGTCAAAATACCGATCCTCTTGCCCATCACTAGAGTATAAGTGACCGGGTGTAGGGGCTCATCGCGGAGGCCGTAACGCGGAAAATCGCTATAATCAAACAATACTCCGTAATGCTGCAACTGACGCACCAGGCGCGAATTTTAGTCGTCGACGACGAAGAGCCGGTCCGGCGGCTCCTGTGCGAATGTCTTAATGGCGGGGAATTCCATGTCGCGGCCGCTCCGGACGGCCCCGCGGCGTTGCAGGCGATTGCGGAGGAATCCTTCGACCTCGTAATCTGTGACGTCAAAATGCCCGGAATGTCCGGTCTCGACCTGCTGGTCGAGATCGGTAACGGCTTCCCCGATGCCGGAGCCATCATGCTCACCGGCTGCGACGATGTCGCGATGGCGGTTGAGGCAATGAGGGCAGGCGCCCTTGATTACGTCCTCAAGCCCTTTGAGCCAGGCGAGATCGTCGAGCGGGTCCGCCATGCGTTAGGCCGGCGGAACCGTTCGCGCGAACAGGCGTTGCATTTGTTCCTTCTGGAAGAGACGGTCAGCCAACGCACAGTAGACCTTACCCGAACGCTATCAAGCCTGAACGACGCCTCCCAGGCGACATTGGGCGCTCTGGTCGCGGCGCTCGACGCCCGGGAGCGCGAAACACATGCCCACTCTCACCGGGTAAGCGACTACACGGTATATCTGGCGGAGGTGCTGGGCATCGGAGACGTTGAACTTGCCATGGTTCAGCGGGGCGCAATGCTTCACGACATCGGGAAAATAGGCATTTCGGACTCCATTCTGCTGAAGCCCGGCGAACTGACGGAGGAGGAGTGGGCGCAGATGAAACGGCATCCGCGGATCGGCGCTTGGATTCTCGAAGGCGTAGCGTCGCTTCGGCCGGCGTCAAGCATCGTGCTGGCGCACCATGAGAGGTTCGACGGCAGGGGTTATCCGCAGAATCTCGCGGGCAACAAGATCCCGCTTGGCGCGAGAATTTTCGCGGTGGCTGATACGTTTGACGCGATGACGTCTGACCGCCCTTACCGCAAGGGCGCAAATTACAACCAGGCTCGCGCGGAGATCATGCGCAATTCGGGAAGCCAGTTCGATCCGGCGGTTGTGGAGTGTTTTCTGGGTGTGGACCCGGCGGTGTGGGACGGAATTCGGGATCGCGCCGCCCTCTCCAAACCCCGGCTCACGGCTGAACTAAGCGATCTCCTGTGACGATTCCAGCGATGCGGCGGGTTGCGATTTTTTGCCATGTTTTTTGCGCGCTTGCGCTGGCTCAAAGCCCGCCAATCGACTTGGCGCCGATCCTCGAACGTCTATCCGAAGAAGCGGCGGCATTTCGTTACCTGGCGCCCCGGATGCTGGCGGAAGAGCGGCTGGAGCAGATGGCAGTCAAGCCTCCGGCGCGATTTCGCCCTCGCATTGGCCAATCAGCCGAAGCGCCGCCGAAGCCGGTAGTGCAGACAAAGGTAGTGATTTCCGAGTACACATTCGCGTCGTTTCGCGAGGCCCCGGACGCCTTGCACGAGATGCGCCAGATCGTTTCTGTGGACGGCCGCAAGATCCGGACACCGGAGAAGGCCCGGCAGACCCTGACTGCGGGGGTTATCTCGGCCGACGACAGGCTGCGCAAGCAGATGCTGGTGGAACTACAGAAGCACGGGCTACTTGAAACGGCAATCGACTTCGGACAAATCATCCTGCTTTTCTCGAAGCAGGGACTTCGCAATTTCCGGTTTGAATCGGGTGGCCGGACCCGTGTGGGCGCTGATTCCATTATCACAGTCAAGTTCGAGCAATTACAGGGGGATGCCGCGCTCATGTCGTTTGAAGAACGTCGCGTGGTCCGGCAGCGAATGCAAGGCTCGGTGTGGGTCCGCGAGCCGGAGTTTCTTCCGATACGCGTGATGGTGGTGACGAGCTATGTGACAAAAGAGGGAACGATTCGGGACGAGGGGACGGTGGAATACTCCGAGACTCCGTTCGGCGGTCTGGCTCCGGCATCGGTGGTGCACCGCCGGTATCTGGGTCTCGAAGTTCTGGCCGAGAACATCTTCCGCTACTCGGTCTTCCGCAAGTTCGGCGCGGACTCGGAAATCAAGTTCACAGAAGTGCCCGACCCGCCGGGTCCGCCGAAATGAAACGCGAGCGAACCGTATACCTTCACGGCTTCGCTTCAAGCCCCGCCTCGAAGAAGGCGGCCTTTTTCCGCAGCCGCTTTCACGAGGCCGGTATTGAGATTGAAATTCCGGACCTGACGGAAGGCCGTTTCGAGCATTTGACGATAAGCGGGCAGCTTCGCGTCGTTGAGGCGTGCGCCGCCGGAGAGCCTGTTACATTAATCGGGTCGAGCATGGGGGGCTATCTGGCCGCTCTTTACGCGGCGAGACATCCTGAAACGGTGCGGCTGGTGCTTCTGGCGCCGGCCTTCGGATTCCCCGGCCGATGGAAGGATTCGCTTGGCGAAGAAAAGCTCCGGACGTGGCGCGAGACAGGAAGCCTGAATTTCTACAACTACGCGGAAGGGCGCGACTGCGCTGTCAGCTACAGGTTGATTGAGGACGCGCGGCAGTACGAGGACATGCCGCGCGTAACGCAGCCGGTGCGCATATTTCACGGAAGGTTTGACACAGTGGTTCCCGTCGGGTACTCACTCGAGTTCGCGAGGGGCAGAAGCAACGTAGAGCTTGACGTTCTCGATTCCGATCACGAGTTGCTGAGCGCCCTCGATGTGATGTGGCGGGGAATGCGAGCGTTTCTGGCGTAGATCCGAGTGGCGTTTCTATCTGACGCCCTCCATCAAACCGATGCTGGAGCGCAGCCTTACCGGTGGACGGATCGGGCAGTCGCGGAGCATGTCGATCGCGAGTGCGATCCGAGTGCGATAGATGGCCTTGATATTCCCCTTTTGTTCGCCTATGATATTCTGATGGCCACGGCATGCGTTACAGGAGCTTCCCGGGGAGTCGGCAGAGGCGTCGCCGCGGAATTGGCCGCGAACGGATTCAAGGTCTTCGCCACCGGCCGAAGTATCGACTCCGCGGACTTGCCGGCCTCTGTCAAGCGAATCCGTTGTGATCATACGCGCGACGAGGATACGGCGGCCGCGTTTCGCCAGGTCGAAGATGCCGGTGACGGGCTCGACGTCCTGGTCAATTCCGCGTGGGGTGGTTACGAGCGGATGGTGGAGGATGGTGCGTTCACCTGGGCGGCGCCTTTTTGGCGGCAACCAGCGCATCGGTGGAGCAGCATGATGGATGCTGGCGTCCGCGCCGCCTTTTTCGCTTCCGCCCACGCTGCCCGGATAATGATTACGCAGCGACGCGGGTTGATTGCCAACATCAGCTATTGGGCGGCGCAACGGCACCTCGGCAACACGGTTTATGGAATCGCCAAAGCAGCCACGGACAAGATGACCTTCGATATGGCTCACGAACTCCGCGAGCATGGCGTGAGCGCTATTTCGCTCTACCCCGGTCTGGTGAGAACGGAGAGCGTCCTGGCCGCCGCACAAGGAGGCTGGCTGGATCTATACAATAGCGAAAGCCCCGAGTTTATCGGGAAAGTGGTTGCGGCGCTTTACAACGATCCCGGGCTCATCGAGAGATCTGGAACCGTTGCCGTGGTCGCGCAACTCGCGCGGGACCTTAACGTCGTGGATACCGGCGGCAAGCAGCCAATCCCGCTGACTCTCGAAGCGCTCGCTAATTGGAAATAGTAGACGCGCCGCCGGAAATCAGGCTTCCGGGGCGTCCGGGGGGGCGATACGCAGACTCGTCGCCGCCATCTTGCCCATGCGGTCCATTCCCATTTCGAACACAATCTTGGCGTTCTGTACCAAAGCCGTGGAGTCGCCTTCCGTCAATCGGGAGATGTGGAAGAAAACGTCGCGGCCACCGCCGTCGGGGCGGATGAAGCCAAAGCCCTTGTCTTCGAAGTATTTCACGATCTGGCCCGTCTGCTCGCCGCTGGCCTGCTGGCCGGCGCCCCAATCGGAGGAGGAACTCTGCTGTTGCGGTGGACGCCCTGTCTTGTCGCCGACGCCCTGCTTTACGAGGGCCAAATCGTCTTCAGACCAGTTGGCGGGAGGCTTGGTTTCGGTTGGAACCTTTAGGCCGGGATTGCGTTTGAGGGCATCCTCAAATAGGCGCTTCTGTCTGGCGTTCAAACGCGGACTCCTCGATTGGGCAACTATTCCGCCACTGCTGCGGCGGCCGGAGCCGCTTTCGCTTTCCGCACGCGACGCTTTTCAGCCGGAGGCTGGCGGTCGCTCTTCTTTAGCGACGCCACGACCATGGAGGTGACAAACTTCTTTTCTCCGTGGTCGTCGAACTTTATCACAATGCGTTCTTCGGTGCTCAGCACAACGGTTCCAAGTCCGAACTTCGCGTGCTCGACCTGATTGTCCTTGTTATACGCCATGAAATAGCCTCGGCAGATGGATTCCCCTGGATGCATTATACCGCATCACAAGCGCTCTCACAGATCCACGAAATTCCTGACAATGCCCAAGCCGGCGGCGCCGGATTTTTCCGGATGAAACTGCACTCCGAAAATGTTGCCTGACTCAAGCAGTGCCGTGTACGGTGTGGTGTAGGTGCATGCCGCCGCCGTTGCGGCGCACTGCGGCACGTAGTAGCTGTGCGCGAAATAGAGATACGGCCGGCTGCCGATTCCCGCAAGCAGTCGCGAGGGCGCAATCGCTTCAATCCGGTTCCATCCCATGTGCGGCACCCGCGCGCCGGCCGGGAACCGGCGCACCGTGCCTTCAAATAACGCCAATCCTCCCGCCTCCGGCGCTTCTTCGCTCGCTTCGAACAATGCCTGTAAACCGAGACAGATTCCGAGAAACGGCACTCCAGCGCGCAGGCGCTCGATCAGAGTCGCGCGCACTCGAAGTTCGTCGAGAGCCCGCATGATCTGACCGAAGTGGCCCACGCCAGGCAAGAGAATTTTGGACGCCGCGCGAAGGCCCTCCGGATCGCGCACCAGCGAATAGGACGCGCCGATCTCGCTCAGCGTATTCTCGACCGAACGAAGGTTTCCAGCGCCGTAGTCGAAGACGGCGATCACAGAAGTCCTTTCGTGGAGGGAAGTTGATCCTTGAGCCGCGCCTCCTTCGAGCAGGCGTACTTCATGGCGCGCGCGAAACACTTGAACACGGCTTCGATCTTATGGTGATTCGAACGGCCGTAGAGCACCTGAACGTGCAGGTTCGCACCGGCGTGGTTGACGAATCCGCCAAAGAAATCTTCCACCAACTCCGTTTGCAGATCACCCACGAGCCGCACCTTCACGCGGTCTTTGTAAACCAGCGCCGGGCGGCCGCCGAGATCGAGCGCAACCACGGCGAGGGTCTCATCCATGGGCAGCACGAAGTACCCGGCGCGATTGATGCCGCGGCGGTCGCCCAGCGCCTTCGAGAACAACTGTCCCAGCACGATGCCGGCGTCCTCCACCGTGTGGTGTTGATCCACGTCCAGGTCGCCATCAGCCTCGAGCGCCAGGTCAAAGCCGCCATGCTTTGAGAAGAGTTCGAGCATGTGGTCGAGGAACCGGATTCCGGTCGAAATCGCGTAAGTGCCACGACCTTCGATCTTGAGGCGGCCCTGTATTCGTGTTTCTTTGGTGTCGCGTTGAACGGTGGCGCTTCTCATGCCGGGAGCACGGCCTCCAATTGATTGATGTCTTCGAGGATTGCGATCGCCCGCTCCGACTCGAACAGGCTTACCAGTTCCGGCGCTTTTCCCGCGGCGATCCCAACGAAGGGAATGCCGGCCGCCCGCGCGCAACGTGCGTCGTCGACGGTGTCGCCCACGTACCATTTGGGGCGATCCGGCATCCGGCGGTCAATCAGGTTGAGTCCCTCGGGATCGGGCTTGTGCCTGGAGACTTCACCCGAGCCGACAATAGGTTCGAAACACAACTCAGGCGCGAAGCGCGCGAGCGTGAGTTCGGCTTCCCACTTTTCGCGGCCCGTAAACACGGCCAGGTCGAAACGGTCGCGGAGCCTGTCGAATAGGCCATCCCGCGCGATCCAGGTTTCGCGCAGGATCAAGCCGTCCGTACCATCGCCATGAAAAATCGATTGGAAGTAGCGCACCACGTCGCCGTATTCGACCGTGGCGCCGCGGTCGCGAATGATGGCCGTGGAGAGTTTCCAATCGTCGTTCCAGCCTCCGCGATTCTTCCAGTCCTGAATGTGCTCGCGGGTGATTCTCACGCCCGCGAAATGTTCGACGGTGCGCTGGATGGCTTCGCGGTAGGACTCGCGAACGTCCACCAGGACGCCGTCCATGTCGAATACGATTACGCCTCTCACCGCGGTTCTCCGGAAGTTTTCCAGATCTCTCCAAGTGCCTGAAGGAATCGCCGCGTTTGCTCGCGTGTCCCTACGGTGACGCGAAGGCAGCCCTTGATTTCGTAGCTGCGATCCCGAACCAGGACGCCCATCTCGCGTAAGCGGTCGCGGACCTCGACAGAGCGCTTTCCGACCCGGGCCAGGATGAAATTCGCTTGACTCGGAATGTAGGGGATACCGAGCCTTTCCAAGCCAACGGCCAGCAGTTCACGCGCGGCCAGGATTTCGGTCACGTAGCTCTCGATATAGGCTTTGTCGCGGACCGCTTCGAGCGCGGCCAGAACCGCCAGAGAGTTTACACTGTACGGCGATTGCGCCTTGTGCAGGAAGCCGATGTTCGCTTCGTTCGAGAACAGGCACCCGATGCGCATGGCCGCCATCCCATAAACCTTTGAGAACGTCCGGCTTACGAACAGGTTTGGAAAAACGCCGATCAGCCCGAGCGCAGTCACGCCGCAGAATTCGTAATACGCTTCGTCGATGAGCACAGCGGCGCCCTTCGCCTTCTTCAGAATCCGCTCGATATCCTTAAGGGCCACGCCAGTGCCGGTCGGGTTGTTTGGATTCGAGATGAGAATGGCTCGCGTCTCCGGCCTGATAGCCGCAAGAAGTTCTTCGATCGGAAACGCGAGGTCGCCCGCGCGATACGGTATCTCGCGAATCGAGGCGGCGGCCACCTGCGCGTAGAAGCGGTACATCGCATAGGCGGGATCGAGAACAATGACGTCGTCCCCGTCATCGACGTACGTGTTGAGCAACACCTGAATGGCTTCGTCGGTGCCATTCGAGAGAATGAACTGTCCTGGATGCACACGGAAGTGTGCCGACAGGGCCGCTTTCACTTCACTGTACTCGGGATACACCGCAAGGCCCTCGGCGCTCAGCAGAGAACGCAGGGACTCGATGACGCGCGCGGAGCAACCGACGGTGTTCTCGTTAAAATCCAGCCGCAGCTTTCCCGCGCGGCCACCCGTGGGCGGCGAGTACGGGGCCATCTCGAGCACGGCCTTGCGCGGACGCGGACAGCCCTTGGGAATCCTAGCCACGGCGGATCTTCTCCGTTCGCGCCTCAACCGAGCGGGCGTGAGCCTCCAGTCCTTCGGCCCGCGCAAGAGTCGTAATAGCCGGGGCGAGGGCGCGGAGTCCGGCGGAACTGATCTCCTGGACCGAAATCACCTTCACGAAATCGCACACGGAGAGTCCGCCCCGAATACGCGCGGCTCCACCCGTGGGCAGGACGTGATTCGGCCCCGACGCGTAGTCCCCGGCCGCCTCAGGGCTGAAAGGGCCAATGAAAACACTGCCCGCGTGACGGACGCCTGCAAGCAGCGCATTGTTGGGAATACTGAGATGCTCGGGCGCGAAGCGGTTCGAAATCTCGATGGCTTCCTCCAGGCTGCCTACCAGGATAATGGCACTGTTCCGGTCGATCGCCTGGCGGGCCACGGCCGCCGTCGGCAGGTCCGCAAGTCGTGTTTCAATCGCGGCCGCCACAGCCTTCGCAAGTTCCCGGGACGGAGTAAGCAGCACCGCGGCGGCATCGGCATCGTGCTCGGCCTGCGCCAGCATGTCCGCGGCAATGTGTTGCGGGTCGCCGTCCGCGGCGATGATCAGGACTTCGGTGGGTCCCGCGATGAAGTCGATGCCGACCTCCCCGGCCAGCAATTTTTTCGCTGCCGCCACGTAGATATTGCCTGGACCCACGATGCGGTCGGCCTTGGGAATCGTCTTCGTTCCATAGGCGAAGGCCGCGATGGCGTGGGCTCCGCCCATTCGGAAGACATGCGTCGCGCCGGTCAACTTTGCCGTACCGTAAATTTCGGGGACAGGTCTCGGCGACGCAACGGAAATCTGTTTGACGCCGGCCACCACGGCGGGTATCACGGTCATCATCAGCGTCGAGGGCAGCGGATATCTGCCCGACGGAATGTACGCTGCAACCGAATCGAGCGGCCGCACAATCTGACCGGCCCGTACGCCAGGCGCAATGTTGCGGAACTTCTGCGCCGGAAGCTGCATCTGTGCGAAGGCGCGGATGTTGGCGGAAGCCTGTTCCATGGCCTTCCGAAACTCGGCGGGGAGAGCGCGTACGGCCCGGTCGAGCAGACGCTGCTCAACGCGCACGCTGCCTTCCGCGAATCCGTCAAAGCGCTTGGCATACTCAAGAACCGCCGCATCGCCGCGCTTTCGGACGTCTTCGAGGATGGGGCGGACGGCGGTTTCGGCCTCCTCCATCCTGTGGGCGCGAGGACCGAAAACCCGGTCGATTCCGCGAATTGAAAGGATTCGGATCATGTTTACATCACGATCTTGTTCAGCGGATATTCGACTATGCCCTGCGCTCCGGCCTGCTTCAGGCGGGGGATGATGTCGCGCACGGTGGTTTCGTCCAGAATCGTGTTCACTGCGAGCCATTCGTCGTCGCTCAAGTGCGAGATGGTGGGCCGCTTGAGCGCGGGCAGCACGCCCAGAACTTCCTTCAACTGGTCCTTGTGAACATTAAGCATCAAACCCACTTTGCCGAGCGCGTTGATCGCGCCATCGAGCAGCATCTTCATATCTTCGAGCTTGCGCCGCTTCGCCGGGTCCTGCCAGGACTGCTTGTTGGCGATGAGTTGCGTATTCGATTCAAGCACTGTGTCGATGATTTTGAGTTTATTGGCGCGCAGGGAAGAGCCGGTCTCCGTCACTTCCACGATCGCGTCCGCCAGTACGGGCGGCTTGACCTCGGTCGCGCCCCAACTGAATTCCACCTTCGCCGAAACTCCGTTCGCCGCGAGATACCGCTTCGTCGTCGCCACCAGTTCCGTCGCGATGATCTTGCCTTCGAGATCTTTCACCGAATGGAACGGCGACGATTCGGGAACGGCCAGTACCCAGCGCACTTTACCAAAGCTCTGCTTGGCGTAGACCAGATTCGCCACCGCTTCAATGTCCGCCGCGTTCTCTTCCACCCAATCTCGGCCCGTGAGACCGGCGTCGAGAATGCCGTCTTCCACATAGCGCGCCATCTCCTGAGCGCGAATGAGCATGCACTCGATCTCCGGATCGTCGATCGCCGGGAAATAGGAGCGGCTGCTGGTGCTGATGTTGTAGCCGGCTTTGCGGAACAGATCCACAGTTGCATTCTCGAGGCTGCCCTTGGGAATCCCCAGCTTCAAAGTCACGCTTTACTCCCTTCAAGCCGGCTCCCGTAGATGGCGTTCGGATCGTAGGCGCGTTCATCGGTGACTGACCAGAGGCCGTCTCTGCCGAGCGTCCGATAGAAACAGCTCTCATAGCCATCGTGACAGACGCCGGGACCAAGCGCCTGGACGCGAATCAGCAGGGCGTCGCGGTCGCAATCGGTCGAAATGCTTTTGACCACCAGCCGGTGGCCCGAGGTTTCACCCTTCAACCAAAGCTTGTTGCGAGAACGGCTGTAGAACGTGGCATATCCGGTTTCGACCGTCTTGCGGTACGCCTCATCGTTCATGAACCCGACCATCAGAACACGGCTCGAAGCGTCGTCCTGAATGACGGCCGCGATGAGGCCATCGAGTTTCGTGAAGTCTAGATCCATACTGAGTCCAATAAAAAACCCGCCATCACTCCGGCGGGCATCCTCTTTCAAGAAGTTTGGGAAAATGTTCAGGAGTGCGCCCGCTAACTGGTACGAAGAGGGTGGTGATGATGCGGGACGCGCGCTGGTAGCATAAGAACTTAGAGTATATCACATGAAGATCATCGCTCTGGCCCTGGCCGCGGCGGCACTGCAGGCGCAGGCGTGGGATCCGGGCGCGACGCTCAACAAGAGACTCGCCGAGGAAACGGGTAAGCGCTTCAAGCTGCGCTTCGAATTCCGCAACCGGCTTGAAGCCCGGACGGGAAATAATTTCGGCCGCGACGTGAACCTTCAGAATCCATTGACACGCCTCCGGATCGGCGCGGAATGGAAACCGGTGACGTGGTTGAAGCTTTCGGCGACGGGACAGGATGCACGCGCGCCCTTCTACGGCAGGGTCGCTCCAACTTCCGCTCGAGACACGATGGACGTCCAGGAGAGTTACCTTGAATTCCTGCCGGACGCCAAGCGCGGCTTCGGCGCTATGTTGGGCAGGCAAATGGCGTCTTTCGGAGAGGCCCGTCTGATCGGCGTTCCGCAGTGGGTCAACACCGCGAGGACCTACGACGCGGTGCGGATCTACTACCGGCTGCCGCGCGCGCGTCTGGAGTTCCTGATGCTCTCCCTGGCCAAGGTCCGGCCCGACGATTACAATCGTCCCGGCCTTGGCGACCGCCTGTGGGGGATGTACAACACCTTCAATAACTTCATCCCGAAGGGCCTCGTGGAAACCTATGTCTTGCGCCGGGACCAGAACAGGCCCGGCGGATTTACGGGTGTGGGAACAATCGGAATCAACACCTTCGGCGGCCGGGCGGTGGGGCCGCTGCCGGCCGGGTTCAAGTACAACCTTGAGGGCGCGGTTCAGACGGGCCACGTTGGGCCGCTGGCGCACCGCGGCCTTGCCTGGTATTCGGCAGTGTCTCGAACCATATCGGCAAAGTACCCTCTGGATCTGTCGCTTGAATACAAGTATGCCTCGGGATCGAAGGAACCCGGATTGCGCAGCGGCACTTTCGACCAGCTATACGCCGCGAATCATGACAAATTCGGGCACGCCGACCTGTTCGGTTGGCGAAACATCCACGGCTTCAGGTCGGTCGACACGTTGCGGATCGGCAAAAACCTTTCCCTGAACTTCATGTACGACAATCTGTGGCTCGTCAGCGCGCGGGACTCGATCTACAGTTTGCAGGGCCGCCCGATCCTACGATCAGTCAATGGCACGGCGGGACGGCATGTGGGGCATGAGGCCGATCTGTTCGCCGTGCGAAGGTGGGGCGCAATGCAGTTCGGCGCCGGCTTCGCTCATTTGTTCAAAGGCGAATTCCTGAAGAACACGACGCCCGGCGTGAATACCCGTTACATGTACATTTTTCAGAGCTATTCTTTCTAGTGTGACTAACCGCACCGCGCTGATTGCCGGAGCCACGGGTCTCGTCGGGGGACATTGCCTCAAGCTCTTGCTGAAGGAACCCGCTTATCAGCGGGTCATTGCGATCGCGCGCCGCCCCCTTGACGCAAGGCATCCCCGCCTGACGGCGATTATCAGGG
>SYKU01000269.1 GCA_005808865.1 Acidobacteriota bacterium | reverse complement strand
GCGGCAAGTGCGGCAAGCGATCGACGACTTTGTTGAAGTCTACAACGAAAAGGCAGCGCCGTTTGAATGGAAGAAGGCAGTCGTGTTCCCTTCCGGCCCCAAAGCCAAGTACTCTGACTTATGCAACTAGGTACTAGTCCGATATCACCATCGACGGCCCAACGGGCGGTCCGACCTGGTCGACTCGCGTCACCAGATCCCGCGCCAGTTGAAGAAACGCCTCCCCTGTCGCATCTTTCCGGAGCGCGGCGGGTTGACCAGAATCGCCACCTTTCCGGACGGTCGGATCGAGCGCCAAGGCCCCCAGGAAGTGTACCTTCATTTCATCCGCGGTCCGCCGGCCCCCGCCCGTGCTGAACACGTCGATGCGCTCGTCACAGTGCGGGCACATCAGGTAGCTCATATTTTCGACCATGCCGAGCAGTTCAACCTTCACCTGAGCAAACATGTGGACGGCTTTGCGGGCGTCCTCAAGCGATACGTCGGAGGGGGTGGTTACGACCACTGCGCCGGTAATGGGAGCGGTCTGAATCAGGGTGAGTTGGACGTCGCCGGTACCGGGAGGCAGGTCGATTACCAGGTAATCGAGTTCGCCCCAATCGACGCCTCGGAGAAACTGCTGAATCACGCTGTGCAGCATCGGTCCGCGCCAAACCAGCGGCTTGTCGCCGGGATTCAGGAAGCCCATGGACATAAGCTTCACACCGAAACTCTCGAGGGGCTGAATGCGGTCGCCCAAAGCCATGGGGGTCCGGTTGATCCCCATCATGAGGGGAACGTTAGGGCCGTAGACGTCGGCGTCGAGCAGTCCGACGCGGTGGCCGAGCGTTGCCAATCCCACCGCCAGATTCACAGACACCGTGGTTTTTCCCACGCCCCCCTTTCCGGAACCGACGGCGATCAGGTTTCGCACGCCAGGGATGGGAAGCTTGGGGGCTTGCCCCGCTTGATTAGGACTCATTGTGTCTATCTTAGCATCCGTTCCGGCGCGGTTCCCGCGATTCCTTGCCTGACGTTCTCGACCACTGCTGGAGTTTCGCATAGTGGAGCGGGAGACGGCGGCGCAGGTGCGCAAAAGGCGATTGAAGGAGGCTCCCGCATACTCGCAAAGGAAATCAGACACTCAAGGCGTCGCGGCATTTCATAGCGCTGCCGCATTTCATAGACACAGGTTGGAACTTTACGAGAGGCAAAGGAGAATTCTTCGGACACTTTCGGGCGGAACCTGCGGCACGTGCACGGGCATCGAGCAGCCCGGGCTGTTGCACGCGACGCATTCAGCGGTACCGGCGATTTCAACGACGGCCGCGAAATGGCGCCGTCGAAGCGGTGATCGCGATTGACTCCGCTCACGGCAATGTCCTGGCGTTGCGCTGGGCGCGGAAGCGTTCACGATGGAAATGGAAAGCCTCTTCGCGCGTCGCGGGATGCGCCAGTCTTGTGGCCAACGCCGCCATGCCGTTCATGCCGTTCATGCCGCTTGCTCCCGCCGGCACATTTGGCCTATACTGGCCGCTGCGTCAAACCAAGGAGACACATATGCTGCCCGGCTACATTTCGAAGGCTGTTCCCAATCCACCGGCCAATCGCGCGCCCTGGTACGCAAACACGGCGCCGAGCTACGCCGGAATTTTTCTGTGGGTGGCATTCTACCAGTTCATCGCGAAAGACACCATCACACGGGCCGATCTCGGCCTCTGCCTGCTCGCCCTCGCCGCGGCAGGCCTCCTGAGCTATGGGCTGTTTTACTACGTCCCGGCGATGCTCGGCATGAAGACCGGGTTTCCCCTTTATGTCGTCGGCAGTTCAACCTTTGGCGCCGCGGGCGGCTACCTCATGCCCGGATTGCTCATGGGCGTCCTTCAAATCGGCTGGTTCGCCGTGGGCACCTTTTTCGCGACGCAGTACATCCTGAGCGGCGTCGGATCGGACGCCAAACCGGGAAGCCTGGTGTTCGGCGCGGTAGCGGTCGCATGGGGCTACTCGATGGCGTACATCGGCGTGATGGGGATTCAATACGTGGCCAAGTTGTCTCTGTTTATCAATGCAATTCCATTGGTGATGATTCTCGTCGTGCTCCTCAAGACCAGCGGGGGAATCAGCGGGCACGTCGTCACGGACCCTCAACCTTTTGTCGGCTTCACGCTGCTGATTCAGGGCGTTATCGGTTTTTTCGCCACGGCTGGGGCGGCTGGGACCGACTTCGGGATGAACAGCCGCAATGAAAGGGACGTCAGGCTGGGCGGCTTGGTCGGAATCGCTCTGGCCGTGATGTACGCAGCCGGACTGCCGCTGCTGTCGGTAGCGGGCGCGCGGTCTCTGTTCCACCTTCAGGAATTCGGATACGACGCCGTGATTGGAGCGATCGGCGGCGGGCTGGGGACCGCGATGTTCTTCCTGTTCGCCATCGCTTCGATTCCGCCGGCATGCTTCTGCGCTTTCATCGCGGGCAACAGCTTCTCGACGATGATTCCAGGCGTGCCGCGCATCTCGTCCACAATGGTCGGCGTGACGGTCGCGATTGGACTGGCGATCACTGGCGTGGCCGCGAACCTGATCGGGTTCTTTTCGATCGTGGGCGCCTCGTTCGGCCCGATCTGTGGCGCTATGGCGGCGGATTATCTGCTGTCGGGCAAGAAGTGGGCCGGGCCGCGCGAAGGCATTAACTGGGCAGGGTACGGGGCGTGGGCGATCGGCTTTGCAGTCGGAATCATCCCGTTCCTGCCCGTTTCGGCGGAAGTGCAGAAGTACTCGCAGCCAGCGGCGGTGTACAGCTTCATCGTCGGCTTCGTCGTTTACGCGATCCTTGCGAAAGCGGGCATGCAGCCAGTAACGGTACCGCTGTCGGCAAGGGCGGCGGCGCGGTAAACGACATGAAACCTGCTATTTGGACGACATTCCTGGCTCTGTGAATCGACGTTGCTTCCTCAAGGCTCTCGGGACGATTCCCATGGCCTCCCCGGCGGCCATGGCGCAGCGAGGCCTGCGCCGGCCGCCAAATATCGTGCTGATCCTCGCCGACGACCTCGGTTACGGGGACCTGGGCGCATACGGCAACAAGGCCAACCGGACGCCGAACCTGAACCGCCTTGCGCGGGAGGGCGTGCGCTTCACCGACTTCCACTCGAACGGCCCGATGTGCACTCCGACCCGAACCGCGATCATGACCGGCCGGTATCAAAATCGCTTCGGGCGTGAGTTCGAATCCGCTTTTTCCGACCAGGCCGACCAGGATCGTGGCCTTCCCGCCGGGACGATGACCGTTGCCGGAACTCTGAAATCCGCGGGGTATGCGACTGCGATGTACGGGAAGTGGCATCTCGGCTATCATGCGCCGTATCTGCCGACGCGGTTCGGCTTCGACGATTTCAGAGGAGTGTCGAGCGGCGACGGTGATCATCATTCTCACATCGACCGCGGCGGCCGCAAGGATTGGTGGCACAACGAGAAGATTGAGATGGAGTCCGGCTACACGGCCGAGCTGGTGACGAGGCACGGCGTTGCTTTCATCGAGCAAAACCGGAACCGCCCGTTTTTCCTGTACCTTCCACACCTCGCCATTCATTTCCCTTGGCAGGGGCCAGGCGACAAGGGTTACCGGATCGAGGGGCGGAGCTATAACAACCTGAGCAAACTTGGGGATCTGCCTGGCAAGGATGTGGCGCTCAAAGTCAGGGAGATGGTGGAGGCTGTTGATGAGAGCGTCGGCCAGATCGTTGCGGCGCTGGAGCGGCACGGACTGAGTGAGAACACGCTCGTGTTCTTCACAGCCGACAACGGCGGCTACCTGACGTACGAAGGCGGATACCACAACATTTCGAGCAACGGGCCCCTTCGCGGGCAGAAGGGCGACGTTTACGAAGGCGGTCACCGTGTTCCAGGAATCGCGTGGTGGCCGGGAAAGATCAAGCCTGCCGTTTCGGACCAGGTCGCGATGTCGTTCGATCTCTTCCCGACGTTCGCCGCGCTTGCCGGAGTTATGGATAAGCCCGCTGGACCGAAATCAGATGGCGTCGACCTTTGTCCGCTTCTCCTCCGTCGCGAACCGCTCGCCGAGCGAACGCTCTTCTGGCGGATGGGCCAGAAGAAGGCGGTCCGCCAAGGGAATTGGAAACTCGTGGTCAACAGCAAGCAGGAGCCCGAACTATATCAACTTCAGAATGACCTGGGTGAGCAGAACAACCGAGCCTCGGAGCACTCCCCGATACGATCGAAACTGCTGAACGATCTCGCTCACTGGGAGGCCGAAGTGGAGCGGAGTGCAGCTGTGAAGCGTAGCCAATGACCGGCGGCGACGAGGTGCGGGAAGTGACGAGCAGGGATATACCCCTCGGCGGGGCAACAGTCCGCCGGGCGGGATCAGCCCGAGAGTCTCTCGCCACATAAGACGGCGAACCGACCCTAACGTCCCATTTTGGGAAATGCGGCTATTCCGGGTGCGGCCGCCCGTGCGGCATCTTCCTCGTAATGCTCAAGTCGATGGTCGGTCGTCGAGCCCTTCTCCCGGAGCGTACAATGAATTCCATGAGACTCCCTACCACATTGTTACTGCTGATCCAGGTCGCCGCGCATGCCGAAGATTGGCCCGAGTGGCGCGGCAAGGGCCGCACGGGTGTATGGAATGAGACGGGCGTCTACGAGACGTTCCCCGCCGCCGGGCTAAAGGCCGAGTGGCGCACGCCTCTACGCGCCGGTTACGCCGGTCCTGCGGTCTCGAATGGTCGCATCTACGTCACCGACTTCGCGCCCGCCTCGCAGACCGACAAGCGTAAGGGCACCGAACGCGTCGTGTGCCTCGACGAGAAATCAGGCCGCGTCATCTGGACGCACGAGTGGGAATCCGATTACACCGGTTTGATGGGTACCTACGCCATCGGTCCGCGCGCCACGCCCACCGTTGACGGCAACCGCGTCTACGCGCTCGGCGCAAAGGGTGCACTGGTTGCGCTCGATGCGGCAACCGGTAAGCCGGTCTGGAAGAAAGATTTCGTCGCTGACTTCAAGACCAATGTCCCCACCTGGGGCATGACCGGCGCACCGCTTGTCGATGGCGACCGGTTGATCGCGCTCGTCGGCGGCGAAAACGGGGCCAAAGTCGTTGCGTTCGACAAGAGCACCGGCAAAGAAATCTGGCGCGCGCTGCCGTCCGATTCCGAACCGGGCTACTGCCCGCCTTTCATGATCGAAGCGGGCGGCGTCAAGCAACTGATTGTATTTCACCCCACCGCAGTCGCGTCGCTCAATCCCGTCACGGGCAAGGTCTACTGGGAACAGCCGTACAAAGCTCATTCGGGAATGACGATCGCAACGCCAGTGCGCAGCGGGCTGAGGCTCCTTGTGACGTCATTCTACAATGGTTCCATGATGATGGAGCTCGACCCCGCCGAGCCCGCCGCGAAGACCCTCTGGAAAGGAAAGAGCTCGAGCGAAATCGATACCGACGGCCTGCACACGGTGATCAACACGCCCGTCATCGACGGCGATTACATCTACGGAATCTGCAGCTACGGCCAACTCCGCTGCCTCAATGCGAAGACCGGGGAACGCGTGTGGGAGACCCTCGATCTGACGCAGGAGAAGGCCCGCTGGTCGAGCGGATTCATCGTCCGGCACGGCGACCATTACTACATCAACAACGATCGCGGCGATCTCATCATCGCCAAGCTCTCGCCGCAGGGCTATCACGAAATCAGCCGGACAAAGCTGCTCAAGGCGACCTCGGCCGTTGGTGTCCGGCGCGAATTTGGCGCGGTCCAGTGGTCGCATCCGGCCTATGCGAACCGGCACATTGTGGCGCGCAACGACGAAGAGATCATCCGGGTCTCGCTGGAGAAACGGTGAGGCTGTGGACCGCGGCGGCGATCGTCTGCTGCGTGTCGTGTGCGAACCGGCCTCCGGCGCCGGATCTTCCGCAACTGAGTCTCGACGCTTTCCTGCCCGCCGTCAAGACCGAAGTCGCGAAGGCTCTCGAAGCCGCGCGGGCAAATCCGGCGGACGGCGCCGCAGCGGGCCGGCTCGGAATGATTCTCCACGCGCATCAGGAATACGGCGCGGCTGCGGCCTGCTACCGGAGAGCCGAGGCACTTGACCCGAAGCGTCCGTCGTGGCCCTACTATATCTCCGCAGTCTATGCGCAGGAAGGAAACAACGCCGCGGCTCTCCTCGCCATGGATCGCGCGTTGAACCTCGACTCTTCGCACGTACCGGCGCGACTTCGAATGGCTGAACTGCTGCTCGACTCCGGACGGCTCGACGAAAGCGGCGAACAGTACAGGAAGCTCTTGTCATCGGAAGCCGGCGCTCAAGCTCACTATGGCGCCGGCCGCGTCCATGCCGCGAAGGGCGAAACCTCCGCCGCGATTGAGTCATTCGAGAAAGCGTGCGCCCTCTTCCCGGACTACGGCGCCGCGCACTATGCGCTGGCGCTCGCACTCCGCAAGCAAGGACGTGACGCCGAAGCGCAGCCGCACTTCGCCCGCTACGAAGAACACAGACTAACCGTTCCCCCATCGAACGACGCGCTGCTCGCCGAACTGAAGAGGCTCGACGTGGCGGCGACAGCGTACATGCGTGAAGGCGCGGACCTCGAAGCGAAAGGAAAGCTGGCGGAGGCCGCGGAAGCTCACCTCAAGGCCCTTGAAGTCGATCCGGGAATGGAGCAGGCGCACATCAACCTGATCTCGCTCTACGGGCGTTTGGGCCAACCGGAGAAGGCCACCGGGCACTATCGCGCGGCGGTTGCGCTCAATCCCAGCCGGGCGGAGTGCTACTACAATTTCGGTGTCTTGCAGTTCTCGCTCAAGCATTACGACACGGCCCGCGAGGCGTTCGCGCGCGCTCTCAAGATTAATCCGAACTACGCCGAGGCTCACTCGAATCTGGGTTTTCTCCTCGAAACCCAGGGCAACGTCAGGGACGCCGTTGATCACTACCGGCGGGCGATCGAGAATCAGCCCGGCTACCGGCTTGCACACTTTCATCTGGGGCGGATTCTCGTGAACCAGCGGAAATACGGGGAGTCGATCGCGCATTTCGAAAAGACGCTCACGCCTGAAGACGACAGCACGCCGGGCTACCGCTATGCTCTCGCCGTCGCCTGCGTGCGTTCCGGAAACCGCGCGCGCGGCGTCCCCATGCTCCGTCAGGCGCGCGCCGAAGCGGCTTCGCGCGGCCAGGGGCAACTGGCTGAGACGATAGGAAAGGACTTGCGAACGCTCGGGGAAAGCGCCCGATGAAGCGCGTCATCGCGGGGTTCCTCGCGCTCTGCTGCGGATGCCAGCGAAAAAGCGAAGAGCCGGCCGCATCCCCCGCCATCTTCCGCGAAGCGGCTGCCGAGGCGGGTCTCACGTTCCGTCACAAATCCGGCGCGGCCGGCGAGTTCCACATGACGGAGATCATGGGCTCCGGGGTGGCGCTGTTCGACTACGACAACGACGGCGATCTCGACGTCTACCTCATCCAGGGCTCGGGCGGCGGGAACAAGCTCTTCCGCAACGAGCTGATTCCGAGTGGCCGTCTGCGCTTCAATGACGTCACGGAGCAGGCCCACGCAGGTCACGCCGGCATCGGCATGGGCGCGGCGACGGGCGACTATGACGGCGACGGCTTCACCGATCTCTATGTGACGAACTTCGGCGGCAACGTGCTGTATCGCAACAATGGCAACGGCACGTTCACGGACGTAACGGCGCGGACCGGAGCCGCGGTGGGCCGCTGGTCGACTAGCGCGTCCTTCGTCGATTACGACCGCGACGGCGACCTCGATCTCTTCGTGCTCAACTATATCGACTTCACACCGGCGAACAACAAGAAGTGTTACGCCCCGTCGGGCGAGCGCGATTATTGCACGCCGAAAGCCTACCAACCGGTCCCGGCACGTTTGTTCCGCAACGAAGGGGGCGGCCGATTTTCCGACGTTACCGTACCTTCGCGGATCGCGTCCGCTGCCGGTCCCGGTCTCGGAGTGGCGGCCGCCGACGGCAATGGCGACGGTTGGCCCGACCTGTTCGTTGCGAACGACAGCTCCGCCAACCTGCTGTGGATCAACCAGAAGGACGGGACGTTTCTGGAACAGGCTCTTACGCTTGGCGCGGCCTACAGCGAAGACGGACTGGCGAAGGCCGGCATGGGAGTCGCGTCAGGCGATTACGACAACGACGGCCATGACGACTTACTTGTCCTGAACCTGACACGCGAGGGAGCAACGCTGTTTCACCACGCGGTAAGGGGTTTCGAGGACATCTCGATCCGCACTGGCGTCCGCCCGCTCACGTTCGCCTTCACGGGTTTCGGCGCGGGTTGGATCGATTACGACAACGACGGGTGGCTCGATGTCTTCATGGCGAACGGCGCGGTGACGATCATCGAAGCGCTACGGGGTACGCCCGATCCGTTTCACCAGAAGAATCTGCTGCTGCGCAACGAGGCAGGGGTTCGCTTCAGCGATGTATCGTCCGCGGGCGGCCCGGCGATGCAGCTATCGGAAGTGAGCCGGGGCGCTGCGTTCGGCGATCTCGACAACGACGGTGATATCGATATCGTCGTATCGAACAACAACGGTCCCGCGCGGCTGATGCGCAATGAGACCGGCTCCAGGCAGGCGTGGCTCGAAGTGAGCGTGAAGCCCGGCACTCGCGTGGGCGTCGAACGCGCCGGCGAAAAAACGCTGTGGCGCGAGGCGCGCACGGATTCAAGCTACCTCAGCGCAAACGATCCGCGAGTGCACTTCGGACTTGGGAAGAACCCGGCAGTTCAGAGGCTCACCGTTCTGTGGCCCGATGGCAGGCGGGAGCAACTCCCACCGCCCAAACCAAACCAAATGATAACGGTAAAATGAAAACTTTACCGAACCAAGGGCCATGACACTGAACGCCGGCGTGAGACTCGGTCCATATGAAATAGCCTCCCAACTGGGCGCGGGTGGGATGGGAGAAGTCTACAGGGCGCGAGATACAAGACTCGAACGTGAGGTGGCCGTCAAGCTGCTCCCATCGGAAATGGCCGCCGACCGGTCACGCCGCCAGCGTTTCGAACACGAGGCCAAGGCCATCGCCGCCCTTAACCATCCCAACATCGTCGCCATCTACGACACCGGCGAACACAATGGCCTGCTCTACCTCGTGACCGAACTGGTGGACGGTGAATCGCTCCGGGGAGCAAGTCTGACGATCCGCAAGACTCTCGATCTTGCCGCTCAGATTACCGACGGCCTCGCTGCCGCTCATTCCGCCGGCATCACTCATCGCGATCTGAAGCCCGACAACATCATGGTGACCCGCGCCAGCCGCGTGAAGATCCTCGACTTTGGGCTGGCAAAGATGGAGGTCAAGCCCACGATGGGCAGCTCCGATGCGACCATGACGGAGCTCACACACCCCGGTACCGTGATGGGAACGGCGGGCTATATGTCTCCCGAGCAGGTGCGCGCCCAGCCGTTGGACCATCGTTCCGACATCTTCAGTTTCGGGATCATCCTCCACGAACTCCTGAGCGGTAAACGGGCGTTCCAGCGCGCCTCGCCGGCCGAGACTATGGCCGCCATCGTCAAGGACGAAGCGCCCGAGTTGCCTGACTCCGTACCCGCAGGGCTTCGCCTCATCGTGACACGCTGCCTCGAAAAGGACGCGGTCCACCGCTTCGATTCCGCACGCGACCTCGGGTTTGCTTTGCGAACGCTCTCCCAGACGCCGGTTTCAAGCGGCCAAATTGCAGGGCAGCCTCAGGCGGCATGGGGCGTCAAGTGGATTGTAGCCGCCGCCATTGCGATCGGATTCCTGGCAGTGGGACTCCTTGCGGGCCGGCGGCTTTGGCCGGTGTCCGAAGCGCCCGCATGGTCGGGGTCGGTACTCGGCGGCCCACCCATGGCGCATGCGGCTCGGCTTTCGCCTGACGGGCAAATGCTCGGATTCCTGAGCGTTGTCGACCGCATGTCGCAGGTGGGAGTGATGACGCCCGATTCCGGAAACTGGAGAATTCTCACCGGAGACAGAGCAAACGGAGTAGCGGCGACGATTTCCTGGTCGCCGGATGGAACCCGGATCTATTATGACCGCTTCGTCGACGTGCCCGCCGGTGTTTACAGCGTCCCAGTGTTGGGAGGAGAGCGGCGCCTGGTACTGGAGGGGGCCGCGGTCCCGGAAGCACTTCCCGACGGAAGCTTGCTGGTGGCTCGTTACAACACCGATCACCGTTACCAACTGCACCGCTTCTGGCCGGAAACGGGCCGTCTGGAAGCGCTCCCGGCGATTCTGGGAAGCGGGTTCATACAAGGGGGAACTATCCGTTCCTTTCCTGGTGGTTCAGAGGCCCTGTTTGTGGGCAGCAGGATAGGAGACACGGATGCACGGGCGTATCTTAGCGCGATCCAACTTTCCTCAGGCCGCGTGCGCAAGTTGTGGGATCAACCCATCTTCGATCAGGGCGAGACATCGTTGTCGATTTCGAAGGACGGCAGCCGCGTCTTCCTGCAATTGCGGGCGGAGGGTGCGTACAGGTTCGTCTCCATTCCCTCCGGCGGCGGCGCTCCCACTGCCGTGCTCAGCCTTTTAAACAGAATTGCCAGCAGCGATTGGGGAGCGAATGGTCACCTGTTTCTGGGCCAGGCCGACCGGCCCGTTGAAGTCTTACGGTTCCCCGCCGCCGGCGGCAGGCCCGAGATTCTATCCACAATCCCAGGGGGTGACTTCGTTCCCGCCTTGCCCCTTCCCGACGGTCGCGTCCTTATGCCGTTTCCTCTCGGGGACAAGATCCGGCTGGTGGTTGCCGGTTCCGGCGCCGCGCCTCGTGCCTTCGTTGAAACACAAGAGCAGACATCCGGTCCGTTCGCGCTCGTTGGGGATCGCGAAGTGGCGTTTCTTATTGGGCCGCCCGCGCGCCCGTCCATCGCCTTTGCTTCGGTGTCAGATGGCCGAATTCTCCAGAGACTCGGTCCTCTGGATGGACCAGTCCTGAGCCTTGCCGCCGCGCCTGGCGGCACCACACTTTATTACACATCACGGGCAGCGGTCTGGGAGATCCAAAGAGCGGGAGGCCAGCCACGCAAGTTGCGCGCCGGCGATTACGTCGCTGCGCACCCTGCAGGTGGGGAATTGTTGGTGCAATCGAACGAACGCGACCGGTTCCGCCTGACCCGCATCCGGCTCGATGGCGGGCCCGAACGCGAGATCCCTCTAAAGGGAGATTTCCGCCTTACGTTGGTTCCTCTTGCGTCGAACGCCATCTCCCGCGACGGGCGGATTGTTGCCGCAGTGACCGCGCCGGACTACTGGTTTTGGCAAGTAGGCCTCATCCATCCGGAGACCGGTGTCATCACCCTCCTGCCTTTGCAGATAGACGGCGACATCAACAACGCCGGATGGAGCGCCGACGGCCGGATTGTCGCTACCGCGAGTGCGTTCCGCGCCTCTATCTGGCGGCTGCGCCCCATTCGCCCGTAGCGGCCGTCTATGGATTGCCGCCCACGATGCGCGCGTGGATGACCGTCACTTCACCCGAGTCAACGCCGCGTTCGATCTCTGTTGCCAGCAAACCCGGATCCGTAACACGCACCCCGCGCGCGCCCAGCGATTCGGCCAACCGGTCGAAGGCGATCGGCCCAAGCGATGTCCCAATGCCCTCTCCAAACTGCCGGATATGGCCGGTCTGCGTGATACCCCAACTCTGATCGTCCGCCACCACGGCAACGAACGGAAGTTTCTGCCTCACCGCGCATTCCAGTTCGGCGACCGTAAAGGTAAACGCCCCGTCCCCGGAGAGCAGGATCACGCCGCGAGCGGGAAAGGCGAGTCGCGCGGCCATGGCCCCCGCGATTCCGTACCCGACCACGCCGCTTCGGCCGCACGTGAGCCAATGCGAAGGGTATCGATCCGTCAACAATTGATGCGCCCACTGTCCGATACTCCCGCCATCAATCACCAGCGTAGTGTCTGCGCGCATCGTTCGCGAAAGCGCTTCGATCACATGGACGGCGTGCATTCCCTGCCCCGCCTGCCTTGCACCTGTATTTCGTACCGTCTGGCGGAACTCGTCCTGACGCGACCGCGCTTTGGCGAGCCATTCGTCGTGCGGGTTGGAAGCCGCAAGAGCTTGCCATCCGCGGTCGATTCGCACCACGCGTGACGGGTGCTGCAAATAGCCGAGCCGGTAATCGGTGACGGCGCCCGCGAGGATAAGGCAATCGGAGTCCTCGATAAGGCGCGCGCCGCCGCTCGCAGCGCCGATGACCCCGCAAAACACCGGACTCGGCGCGTCAACCACGCCGCGATCCCAAATCGGCGTGACCACCGGGATGGAATGGCGCTCCGCGTAGTCGAGCAGGGCGGGCCCTTGGCCCGAATAGTACACGCCACTCCCTGCCACGATAACCGGACGCTCGCACTCGGGAAACGTTTGAGGAGTGAACCCGGCAGCTACGGTGACGGCTGCCGGACGAATCATGCGTTCCTCGTCCACTTCGGCTGACTGGATATCCATCGGATACGTGACGTGCGCCGGTCCGGGGCCGCCGGCGACCGGTGAGGCCGCTCGCCATGCGTCGTCTAAGATCTGCAAGGTGCGTTCCGGGTGATCGATGACGCGGGCGTAGCGTGTAACGGATGCCGCCAGCGCCACTTGATCCAGGTCCTGAAAGTGGCCCATGCCCGCCGTGCGAAGCGCGGCCGCGCCGCTTACAAGCAGCATCGGAGCGCCGTCGAAGTACGCATTCACGACGCCGCTCAGCGCGTTGACGTGCGCGATGCCGCTTGAAACCGCGCAGACGCCTGGCTTCCCTGTAAGGCGTCCGTAGGCCTCGGCGATGTAGCTCGCCGTTTGCTCGTTCCGGGTATCGACAATCCGAATACCTGCGCGTTTCGCCGCGTAAAAGAGCGGATCGAGCCCGTGTCCGCAAAGGGCGGCCATCCACTCGACGCCGCGCCGCTTAAGATCGCCGGTAAAGCACTCCACCGAAGTCATAGTCACCTCACAGGGGCTTCAACACCCCAAGTCATATTGGATCAGGTTTGTGGCGCCCGGGCGCATCGTCCGGACTCCTGGCATCTGCGGCGGCTTGAGCATCAGCGCATGACGCCCTATGAGATTGTCTCGCACCCTCCCACCATCACGCTCAGCGCCGTTCATTCCGCCCTCGCGTACTACTACGATCACGTCGAGGGAATTCAGGCTGAATCCGGGCCGATCATCCCTACGCCGGCGAGCTCTTCCCGGGCCGCCCCCGGTGCTGGACGAAGAGTTGTTCCGGGAGCCACTGAAAGAAGCATCTTGACCTGACGTTGCGGGCTCGATTCACCTGCACGAAAACGTCTCCTCAGCAGTTGGTAAAACGTTTGGCGCAGCTGCGGCCGCAATCGAACCACAGCGCGGCGTAGGCACCCTACGCTGCCCGTGCATCCACGGCGCGAATCATCGCGTAAATGTGCGTGGCCCGCGGGCGTGGATGCTCGTCGAGCGTCCGCACGAGACCCGGGTAGGGATCGACGACGGAAGCGCGCATCGGCTGCGAGATCCTGAACTTCTCCGCTCAGTCCTGGCGGTGTCCCTTCGTTGCAGGATTGGTGGTATCGAAAGACCGGGATCATGCGGCAGTCGCGGTTTCCGCGGGACGTGTTCTTTGTGACCCAGGATTCCGGATTCTTACGGCTGGACGCGGCGGGCGTGCCCCGTGCCTGTATCGTATATTGGCGTCAACGATCAGGAAATACCGGGGAGGTGCCGCGCCGTCTGGTGTTGATCCACGGGGCGATCGCCGCCGGACGACATGAGGACCGTGTCGATCACGTGTAGCGAGTGCCTCTGTTTTCGAGAAAATTACTTCGCGCCTTTCTCCACCAGGAATTTTATGACGCTTTCGTACTTCATCCCCTTCGCCGCCGACAGCGCGGTGCGGCCGCCGCCGCTCGTGGCGTTCAAATCGACGCCACATTCTACCGCGAGATTGACGGCCTCTAACGTCAGTGCTTCGCGTTCGCCGCGCGGCGGTTGGACCCACGCCGTGCCGCCGCCCATTCCAACAGCCGCCATCAGAGCGTTTGTCGAGTCCTTCCGAAGCTCGAAGCCTCTCCCGGCAACCGATTCGGAATGGTGCACGAACAGAGGATCGGCCCCGTGCTTCAACAACATCCGCATGACGCCCGGCTGGCTGAATCGGGCGGCTAGCCAGAAGGGCGTCGCTCCGACCAGTATGGGGTCGAAGTAGAGGTCCTTCGACGAGCGGCGAATGGGCGTCCATGTCCCGAGCGGAGTGTTCGGATTCGCCCCGTGCGCGAGCAGCGCCGCCGCGACTTTCTCATCCCGCCGCATGATCGCTTCATGCAGCGCCGTGAAGCCGGCCGCGGCCAGGTTCGGGTCCGCGCCTTTATCGAGCAGAAATTCGACGATCTCTCCGAATCCCGAATGCGCGGCAAGAACTGTTGCAGTGACGCCCCACGCATCGGCGTCGTTCACGTTGGCGCCCGCACTGACGAGCAACTTCGCCGACGCGAGATCGCCACCACGTGACGCGAACAGCAACGCGGTGTCTTTCCCATGCGGGATCGCCCGGTTATACCCGGGAAAACCGTGCGGCGGCACAGCCATCACCTGGCTCCAGCCCTCCGACCGTGCATGCACGTCGGCGCCGCGCGCCAGCAGGATCTTCACAATCGCGGAGTGTTTCTGCGCCACCGCCCACATTAGCGGCGTTTGTCCGCGCGGTCCCTTCGCATTGACGTTCGCCTCTTTGTCCAGCAGTTGTTTCACGACGTCCGGATTCCCCGTGCGCGCGGCAATCATCACGGGCGTCTCGCCGGCGAGGAGCGCCCGGTTCGGGTCCGCTCCAGCCTTGAGCAGTATCTCCACCATCGCGGCACTTCCGTTCAGGCATGCGGTCCAGAGCGGCGTCGCGCCGAGATCGTTCGCGGCATTCACATCGGCCCCGCCGCGAATCAGCGCTTCGGCGCTGTCGAGATCGTCCCGGTAGCTCGCCCAATGAAGCGGAGTCGTGCCATCCGCATCGGCCGCGACGGCATTGGGCCCAATCAGAAATAGCGCGAGTCCCACTAAGAGCGGGAGCTTGCGGAGGGTGGTCATCGACTAGACTCCGGCAACCGCATCGAGCGGAAGTTTGCCAGTGCTGCCGCCCAACCGCTCGACCGGCACGCCGAATTTGTCCATCAGGGTCACCAGCAGGTTCGCCATCGTCGGTTTGCCTGGATAGGCGAGATGACGGCCGCCCTTGAGCCGGCCCGCTCCGCCGCCCATCAGCAACAAGGGCAGGTTGTCGCCCGAGTGCCGGGTACTGTTCGAGATGCCCGACCCATAGAGTATGGTCATATGGTCGAGAAGCGAGCCGTCCCCGTCAGCCGTGGCGCGTAGTTTCCCCAGATACTGCGAGAACAACTGCGTGTGATAACGGTTGATCTTCGACATCCGCGCGACCAACTCCGGAACGTCGTTGTGGTGCGACAACGGATGGTGCGCTTCGGGCACCCCAATCTGAGGGTATGGCCGCGCGCTCTGTTCCTTCCCGAGCATGAAGGAGATCACGCGAGTGAGATCGGACTGAAACGCCAATAGCTGCAAGTCGAGCATCAGCGCGAGGTGATCCTCAAAGACAGGTGGCGCGCCCTGTGGCTGCTCGAGCGCCGGAAGTTCGGTATCGCGCTGTTCCTCGGCACGCTGAATCCTGCGTTCAACGTCGCGGACGGCTTCCGTGTATTCCTCGACCTTGACCTGATCTCCCGGCCCAAGTTCCTTCCTTAGACTCGCCAGTTTCTCCGTGACGGAATCCAGAATACTCTTGTGCTGCCGCAGCCTCGCTTCCCGCGCGGACCGCTGAGTGCTCCCGCTGTCTCCGAACAACTTCTCGAACACCGCGCGGGGGTTCCACTCCATGGGCATCGGCTGCGTGGGGCTGCGCCACGATAGCGTATGGGTGTAGGCACAGCTCAAATTGCCCGTACATGCGCCAGCGTTGGCCGGGAGGTCCATCGAAAGTTCGAGCGACGCCACCTGCGTCTGCCTGCCGAAGTGCCTTGCAAGCAACTGGTCCATGGATACGTCGGCGAGGATCTCGACCTCATTTCGCCCCCCTCTGGCCGCGCCGGTGAGAAAAGACCCTGATGCGCCCGCGTGAATGTAATTCCAGTTTGCTTTGATCCCCGAGAGCACGGTCATCTGGTTCCGGAAGGCCGCCAACGGCTCCAGTATCGGCGAAAGCTCGAAGGCGCTCCCATCACCCTTCGGCGCCCAATACTCCATGGCCATGCCATTCGGAACATAGAACGCCTGAAATCGATGGACCGGTGTCCTAGTGGCTCCACGCGCCGCGAACGGTGGAAGCATGGCGTCGAGGAAAGGCAGCGATACGCTCGTGCCGAGACCCCGCAGGACGGTTCGCCTGGGCAGCGTCTTAGTTAGAAAAGCCATTGTCGTTAGTCTCCTTTGATCCCTTCGACACCGCGCGGGACGCCCTCATCAGGAACGCCGGACTTTCGACGATCCCGAGTACGATCGACGACCAGCGGTAGTCCTGAGCAGCAGCGCCGCGTACGATCTTGCGCACGGCGGGCATGTCGTGATACTCGAGCCTGCGCCCAAGCGCGTAGGACAGCAGCTTTTCGGTGACGATACGCGGGAATTGCTCGCGGGAATCGAGCAAGAGCGCGCGCAGTCCTGAAAGCCCCTCAACCCTCACTCCCCCCAAAGTAGTGCCGCTCGCGTCGACCGGCTTGCCAGCCTCGTCAAGGGTCCGCCATCCACCTATTACATCGAAATTCTCCAGCGAGAAACCCAGCGGATCGATTGCTGAATGACAACTGTTACACGAGGGGTTTCGCCGGTGCTCGGCCAACCGCTCCCGTATCGACGCCGGGGCGGCGCCCGGCTTGTTCTCGACAAGAGTCGTGTCGAGTCCGGGAGGCGGCTGCGGTACGGGCAACCCGAAGATATTGTTCAGAAGCCATTTGCCGCGAAGGACGGGCGAGGTGCGATCCGGGTAGGATGTTGTGGCGAGCAGCGCCCCATGCGCGAGCAACCCGCCCCGCTGATTGCGGTTCTGGAGCGTGACCCGCCTGAAGCGGCTGCCGTAAATGCCGGGAATTCCGTAGTGCCGCGCCAGCCGTTCGTTGACGAATGTGTAGTTCGCGTTCAACAGATCAAGCACGCTGCGATCTTCGCTCAGGTTGCTCGAAATGAACATCTCCGTTTCCAGCTTGAACGCCTGCAACAGGCTCTCGTCATAGTTGGGATACCGGTCCTGATCGACAACCACTTCCTCGACGCGGCGAAGATTCAACCACTGCGCGGCGAAGCCGTCCACCAGTTCGGCCGTCGAGCGCGGGTCGGCCAGCATCCGGCGCGCTTCCTTCTCTAGAACCGGCGTGCTCTTGAGTTCGCCGCGTTCGGCGAGCGTGAGCAAACGCTCGTCGGGGATGCTGCTCCACAGGAAGAACGACAAGCGCGAAGCCAATTCGAGATCGCTGAGGCGATAGGCGTTTTTCCCGGGCTGATCCCGATGAACGCGCAACAGAAAATCCGGATCGACCAGGATCCGTTCGAGAGCGAACTGAATCCCGTGGTCGAAGCTCGCGCCGTCGCGACGGCCGGTATCGAAAAACTGGAGCAAGGTCCGCATGTCAGCATTTGTCACAGGACGGCGATAGGCGAGCCGGGCCAGTCTGGAAAGAATCGTAGATGCGCACGCTCGTTCCTCCGAAGCCGCCCGCGGCTGGCAGACGAAAATCGCACGGCGTCCGGGGGTATCCTTCGCGATTCCCACTACGTTGTAGGGCCCACCGATCTGCACCGATCCCACGTTCGCGTAGTCCATGTAGACCTGGTCGTTTGTGATGACCCTGCCGCGCTGCCGCGGTTGCGGCAGTCCCTCCGGTTCCCACAGTTCCCTCACGAAGGACACGCCGACAACATGGGGGCCGGCAGCGACTGGGACCCTGATTTCCAGCCCGGCGTCACCCTTGACCTGCATGTACTCTTCCCACTCGGGATCGCCCGCGAAGCCCGGTTCTCCGTCGCCGGCGTAACTGGCCGCGGCGGGCCTGCCTTTCGCCTCGCCGCCAACCGTAAACCGCTTCAGAAGCTTGCCATCCAGCCGTACGTCGAGCCGTTGCGGCCACCCCATTCCCTTGAGGTAGTCTTGATACTGTCGCTGGAGGCGAACCCTGATCGTGTACTCGGCACCAACAGGGAAGTAGCGGCGAATCGCGATGCCGCCGCGGGAGCCGAGCGGAAGATCTTCACTCTGCCGGTCGTCCTGGATCACGTGTATCGGTATTGCGAAGGTCTCAATCCCGGGGCCGGGCGGAGGTAGACCAGCGGCGAGCCGCGTCACTTGGCGGGCCACCGACATGTATCGCTCGAGGTGCGCCGTTGAAAGCGTCAGAACGTCCGCCAAATTGTCGAAACTGCCATCCGCGGTTTCGTCCCCTGGAAGCAGCGCTTTCACATCGAGTGTAATGGCGAACAGATCGCGGATCGCGTTGCCGTACTCGGCACGATTTAGACGATGCACCGCGTTGATGCGGCCGGGATTCGGACTGTGCTCCCATGCCCGGTCGATCTCGCTCTCCAGTGAACTGACGGCTGCGCGGTACGCAGCCGCATCCGGCCGATGCGTGCCAGGAGGAGGCATCGATCCGGCGCGAAGCTTCGCGATGACACGCTCCCAGGTTTCCGCGCCGGTGCTGGGCTTGGCGGCATCGAGGGAGTCGAGCGCGAGCCCGGCGGTGCTGAGCTTCCGGTTGTGGCAGGCGACGCAATAGGTGTCGAGAAAGGCCCGCAATTCCGTTGCCGCGGCGTTTCCAACGCTGAGAAGAGCGAGCGCCAAGGCGTATCCGCCCGATGCGCATAACCCGTGCCACGTCTCGATTCTCGTGAACGGCATTCTGTTAAACCGGTTGTGCGGAGCATGAACGAAATGCCCCGGACAAATGCAGTATACCAGTCCGACCCATGCCAGCGGCATGTGTAGCATCCTGCCGGTTTGGTTGCTCCACTCCGGGATCAGGCGGCTCGCGGTAGCGCGTCTTTACTCAGGCCGGGTAACTAACACCGGGTAGAGTGAAGGCTTCGCATATTCAGATTTGATGGAACGAGCGTACTTCTTACGGGCGCACCCACTTTTCATAAGCGTTAAGATAGGTGGCCACCAAATGTCCGCAGCTGCGCACGATCATCTCCAAACCCACGTTTTTTGTTGCCACTTCCCAGACTGGGACTTCGCGCCCGAGTCAGCTCGATCCGAGCTTTGTACGAGTGGCGCGTGATTCGTCCGCGATCCCGCAGGAAGAACGACCAGACTCTCGATAATGCGATTCCGGCGGCTGCTGGTGCGAAGGGGGTTTCGCAACAGTTATGTTGACCGCACGGGGTCCGCCCCCCAAAACAAAAGAGGCCCTCAACGTCAATGCTTAACGCCCGGCTTCAGCTGTGGCCGCTCAGGATCGCACCGGCCGCCGTCGGCTGCACCGGGACAAGCGGTCCGGGAAACGGCGTCCTGGGAAGTTGCAATCAATCGGGCGCGCCCGAGACGGGATCATTCTCAGCCGTGGCCAGTCTGGCGCTGCGCCTATCTTAGCGCCTATGAAAAAGATTCCCCCATGCGTCGCCCTCTGCGGACCGTGGCCGAAACTTTCGTGCGAATTTAGGCCCGCTGGGGCACTACATGTATATCGATGACGCCGTCCGTAATATTCATGCTCCTGCAAGGCGCGGTACCCGACCCGTCATACGCGCCACTGACTCGAGCCTATGAATCGCTGCGCGCCAAAGATTATGAATCGGCAATCTCTTCTTTCAACCGCGCAATTCAACTCTCGCCTCACCGCGCTTCCATTCGTAAGGACTTAGCGTACACATATCTCAAGACGGGCGAAACGGAACTCGCGCGGCTCCAGTTTGGCGAGGCCATGCGGCTGGAGCCAAAGGACTTTCATGTCACGCTGGAATACGCCTTCCTTTGCTTTGAAGCCCGCGAGCAGGTGCATACCCGAAAAGCCGAAGCGCGGAGAATCTTCGGGCGCGTTCGCTCCGAAGGCGACCGGAAATCGCGCGCGACGGCCGTACAGGCATTCCAGAATATCGACGGCCCCCTAACGGCGGCCATATCGCGGTGGCTTCAAGCTCTGACGCTCTCACCAAGCAATTTCAGCGCTCACTATGAGTTAGCGACGTTATTTGAGCAAAAAGATGAGCTTGGCAATGCCGCTGTGCACTACCTCAAGGCTTGGCGGCTCCTCCCGGAGCGGAAAAACGTTCTTCTCGATCTAGGCCGAACCTGGAAGTCCCTCAACCGAATCGAGGAGGCCAACTCCGCGCTTCTGGCGGCCTCAAGAGGCGGTGAACCCCGTGCCGCGGAGGCGGCACGTGAACTCCTGCCATCCCGCTATCCATATGTCTATGAATTTGAAAAGGCATTGGAACTGGACCCAAGTAACGTCGAACTTCGCCGTGAACTGGGGTACCTGCAACTCAAGATGAGCCAACCCGCCGAAGCCGAGCGGCAGTTTCGCGCCATAACCCAAGAAGCCCCAGAAGACCTCCTCTCCGCGGCGCAGCTCGGCTTTCTCTTTCTCGCGAGGAAGGACCTCGCCAGTGCAATGCCTCTTCTCGACAGGGTATTGGCTGGAAACGACGAGGAGCTTGCGAACCGTGTCCGCGCGGCGCTCGGCATGCCCCAAAGCCTCCGAAAGCGGCCTGAAACTCCCCGATCTTCCGTTACCACCGAGGCACGCGTCATGGCGGAACGCAGCATTCAAGCGGGATACATGAAGGACGCGCTGCGCTACCTTACCGTCGCACACGAATCCGATCCGGTAGACTTCGAGGTCATGCTCAAGCTCGGCTGGGCGCACAACTCCCTGAAAGACGACGCAACGGCCATCCGCTGGTTCGCGCTCGCCAAGAAAAGCCCTGATCCAAAAGTGTCTCAGGAGGCCGGCAAAGCATTTGCGAATCTTCGCCCGTCGCTTGCCCGTGTCCGTACCACCGGCTGGATGTTTCCTGTTTTCTCCTCGCGCTGGAAAGACGTGTTTTCTTACGGGCAGATCAAGTCGGAGATCAAGCTTGGAAAGCTCCCATTCCGTCCGTACGTCTCTACGCGATTTATCGGGGACGTCCGGCGAACCACGGGCGGTCCTCTTCCGCAGTATCTTTCCGAAAGCGCTTTCATCGTAGGCTTGGGCATCGCGACCAACTACTGGCACGGTGCGATGGTCTGGGCCGAAGCCGGGACGGCCATCGGCTACCTTGACCACCACATGCTACCCGATTATCGGGGCGGCGTTGCCTTCTCCAAGAATTTTGGCTCCCCGTTAGGCGGCGAGTCCTCCGGCCGGTTCTTCGAGACGACAGCCGACGGCGTTTATATCAGCCGCTTCGGCAAAGACTTCCTCGCGATCTCGCAGAACCGTCTGGGGTACAGCTTCTCGGCCCTCCCTGTCCAGGTCTACTGGAACAGCAACGCCACCATCGACGCGCGCCGCCAGTACTGGGCGAATTTCGCCGAGTTCGGCCCCGGAATCCGTTTCCGGTTGCCGAGTCCCCTACTGCTATCCGTCAATTTCCTTCGGGGCGTCCATTTTGTGAACGAGGGCAATCCGCGCGGCCCGAATTTCTTCGATGTACGCGCCGGGTTCTGGTATGCTTTCACTCACTAGCGCCTTCCTGCTTGCATTCAACGTACTTGGAGACGAACCCGGTCCGTGGCCGCGCATCCTGTCTTCCGTGGGTTTCCAGGCCACGGGCGGGTCCGGTTCGCAGATCTACGTGGTGCGCTCGGGGACCCCGGGACAGGCAGACTGGACGGCGCGCGTCGAGAAAGGAGCCTACCTGATCCTTGAAGGCGAATCCTCGACGGCCGACCTGTTCGGGTTCCGGCGCGCGTCCGCCGCGGGGGGTGACGGCGTACGAGTCGCGAGCGTGATTGACGAACACAGCCCAAATCTGCCCCTCATCTGGCAGCACGCGGTCGAACTCCCGCGATATACCGTTCCTGCAAACTCGCGGGTATTTGCCAAGGAACGGTGGACGGGCGCACCACTCCTGGCGGGATACCGGAAGGGGGCGGGCGCTGTGCTGTGGGTGGGGGCGACGCCCGGCGAACAGGGCTACGAGCGTTTCCCCTACATTCCCCACGCCCTTTTCGACCTCGGGCTTTCCCCGCCGTTCCGCTCGCGACGGCTGTGGGCCTTCTTCGACTATTCTTACAGAACGCGCGTGGACCTCGACTATTTCGCCGCCCGATGGCGCGCCGCCGGGATCGCCGCTCTGCACGTGGCTTCGTGGCATTTCTACGAGACGGACGCGGCGCGCGACCAGTATCTCAAGAAGCTGATCGAGGCCTGCCACAAGCAGGGGATTCTGGTCTACGCGTGGGTCGAACTCCCGCACGTCAGCGAGAAATTCTGGAATGACCATCCCGAGTGGCGCGAAAAGACGGCAGTGCTTCAGGATGCCCATCTCGACTGGCGCAAGCTCATGAACCTCCAAAACCGCGACTGCGTTCGCGCCATTTCGGCGGGCCTCGCGGCGATGATCGGGCGGTTCACGTGGGATGGCGTCAATCTCTCGGAGCTCTATTTCGAATCGCTCGAAGGCGCGGCGAATCCGGCACGCTTCACTCCGATGAACGGCGATGTTCGCGCGGAGTTCCGCCAGAAATACGGGTTTGATCCCGTGGAGAAGCCGGGGTCGAGGGAGTTCCTCGATTTTCGAGCTTCGCTCGCGCAGCGGATGCAGAAGGAGTGGCTCGCTGAGATCAGCAAGCTGCGAAAATTGCAGCCCGACCTGGACGTGGTTCTGACGCACGTGGACGACCGCTTCGATTCGGGGATGAAGGACGCCATCGGAGCGGACGCGGCCCGCGTTCTGCCGCTTCTCGAACGGCAGGACTTTACTTTCCTGATCGAGGACCCGGCGACGGTCTGGCACTTGGGGCCGCAGCGATACCCGGAGATCGCCAAGCGGTACCAGCCACTGACGAAGAGGAGCGACAAGCTGGCGATCGACATCAACATCGTCGACCGGTATCAGGACGTTTACCCCACCAAGCAGCAGACAGGCACCGAACTGTATCAGTTGGTGAATCTGGCGGCGAGAGCGTTCCCGCGCGTGGCGTTGTACTTTGAAAACTCGATTCTTTCGCCAGATCTGCCCCTGCTCCCGGCTGCTTCCGCCGTGGTTGACCGCATGGAGACGATTGGCAGGAAGCTGGTGGTCGATTCGCCTTACGGAGTGGGAATCCCGTGGACGGGAGGGGCGACGGTGGACGGAAGACCGTGGCCCGTGCAGGATGCGCAGACGCTCTGGCTGCCGTCAGGCGCTCACGCGGTGGAGGTGGCAGCGGCCCCGCCGCCGGGGTTGCGGGTACTGGACTTCAATGGGAATTTGACATCTGCCAAGGCGACAGCCCGCGGAACAGTGGAGTTTTCCTACCAAAACTCGTCGCGGGCGATTGCGAGGTTGAACCGGCCGCCGGGGAGGGTGATGATCGACGGCGTACCCGCCGCGCCCGCCGTCCTCGCAGGGGAGCAGATTCTGCTCCTGCCACGGGGTCAGCATCTCGTGCAGGTGGACTGAATAGCCACCTGCCGCTTACTCCGATCGCGGTCAACGGCCGCCGGATGATTGCATTGATTTCAGTGCCGTGAACCCAAAAGGAGCAGCAGCAGCCATGAGTTTTGCTTCTGAGACGGTCAGGTCCGCAGTCTCGCACTTTTCGCGACGGCAATCACATTGGAGTCTTTCGGCTCAGTTCCCTGGTCTGTCATCGACGGCAGTTAGCTCGAGTCTCTACTTCGCATCCCAGCTTCGACTCAAGGCCCTGTCCCATCCACGCGACAAGCGAGAGACGGTTGAGCTGTCCTGCAAGACTCCGACACGCGATTCAGGAAACCATCTGCATTCCGTTGGGTCTCACGGTCACCGTCAGCCATTACCCGCCCGGCACTTC
>SYKU01000268.1 GCA_005808865.1 Acidobacteriota bacterium | reverse complement strand
AACTTCGCGGCGATGGCGGCGCTCACAGATTAGTCACTATAATGGGATTTTAGGCGGGCCCCACTGAAAAGACAGGCGTTGCACGCCAGGATCGCCATTTTCGCAGCACCACCTATCAAAGGTGTGCGGAAGTTGGGCTAGCGCCCGATTCGCAGACGTTCGCGTAGGCAACTCCGCTTGCTGCGGTCGCGACCCAGTTTAGAAGATCGCCGTGTTCAAATGAGTCGCACGCCTCATTCGTACCGCAGCGCTACAATCGGATCGATCCGCGACGCCTTCATCGCCGGATAAATCCCGAACAAGACTCCCGTAGCCGCCGCTACGCCGAACGCCACGATCACCGAGCCCGTCGTCACGATCGTCTTCCACCCCGCGGAATAAGCGATCAGCCACGACAATCCAAAACCGATCACGATCCCCAGCAGCCCGCCGCCAATTGAAATCAGCACCGACTCAATGAGAAACTGCCGGACGATATCGGGACGCCGCGCGCCGATCGCTCTCCGAATTCCGATCTCCCGCGTCCGTTCCATGACGGTCGCCAGGACGATGTTCATGATTCCGATGCCGCCCACCAGCAGAGATATCGCGGCAATCGCCACCATCACATAGGTGAAAATCATCTGAGTGCGCTTCTGCTGCTCGAGCAGTGCCGCCGGAATCGTCACGCTGAAGTCCTCCGCCGCGCGGTGCGTCGATTGAAGAATGGCCGTCACTACTTTCGCGGCCTCGATGCTGTCCGCGCCGGCCTTGAGCCGCATATCGACACCATCGAGTTCGTCGCGCAGGTAGCGCGCCACGTCCCAAAACCGGTACATGGACGTGTTGAACGGGACGAGGATCGTGCTGTTACGGTCGGCGGCCTGGCCGGACGACGCATCCACAATCTGCTCATCGAGCACGCCGACGACACGCAGCCAGGTGTCATTGACCTTCACGTATTTTCCGGCCGCGGGACCGTAGCCGAGCAAGCTGACCTTGGCGGTTTGGCCAAGGACGCAAACCGCGGCAGTGTTCGTGTCGTCGTCATCGGTCAGGAAGCGCCCTTCCAACAGGCGCAGGTTGTGGATCACCGCGTAGGAGGGGCGGACTCCTATAAGGCTGGGATTCGAGCCCGTGGGCTTTGGAACGACGCGCGCCGGAAATAAACTGCGCCGCGGTGAGATCAATTCAAGCCCGTCGATATTGGCTTCGAGAATCCGAACGTCGCGCTCGGTGAGGCCCGGCGACACGCGGCGGCGCTGCTGTAGTTCCTGGTCGTTGGTGGCCGGACGCGAGTCGACCAGGACGTTGCGCACGCCCAGTTGCTCGATGAACTGCAACGACTGCTCGCGCGCGCCGGCGCCGATCGCAAGCATTCCAATCACGCTGCCGACGCCAAAAACGATTCCCATCGCCGTCAGAAGGCTGCGCAGCTTTTGCGCCCGCAGGTTGTTGACGGCCTCCAGCACGTCGCCGAAAATATGAAGGCTCATTTGGAGAAGGCCTTGGTAGCGCCGCCGGAACTCGCGGAATTCTCCCGCTTCTTTTGGTCGGGGTTCGCCATCGCCACCAGTTGTCCTTCGGACAGGCCCTCCACCACCACCTGGCTCTCGCTTCGACGCACCAGTTTGACGTCGCGCGGCGAAAACCCCTGCTGGCTCTTCAGGTAGACGTAAGGTTTGCCGTCCCGCTCGAACAGCGCTTGAGCCGGAATGGCGAGCGCCGAGTCGAGGCGGCCCGTTTCAACCACGATCTTCACGCTCATGCCGGGCCGCAGATCCGGTGTGGGCTTCTCGAGCGCCAGTTTGCATTCGAAGCGCCGGTTCCACGGCGGTCCAGTGGTGCCGCCCAGGTTCGTGACTTTCCCGTCATAGGTGCGCCCCGGCAGCGCCACGATCCTGAACCGCGCCGGCTGGCCCATGCTCAGGTGGCCGCGGTCCTGTTCGGCGATGCGTGCGGTGACGTCCCAACTGGTGAGATCGGGAATCTGAGCCACTGCCATGCCGGCGCGGGCGGCGTCACCCACCTGGAACAGAGGAAACACCATCCCCGGAAAGAACCAGTTGCTGTTGGTGTTCCGTTCGACGTTGACATAGCCTTCGACGGGGGCCTTCAACGTCATGCTGTCGATGTTGCGTTTCGCTGTGTCCGCCTGGACCACGGCCTTCTTGCGTCCGGCCTCCTGGATCTCGATCGAGGCGCTGGCTGCGGCTTTGCGCTGCGGATAGTCGTGCTCCAGTTTCTCGAGCCGCTCCCGGGCGGCCGCAAGCGCCAGGTCGTTCTGCGCGGCCGTGATGGCGGCGATCAAGGGATTGCGCACGCAGTCGATTTCCGCGAGCTTGACGTCGGCGCGCGCTTTGATCAATTCCGCGTTCAATTCCTCTTCTTTCGCGAGCGTCTCGCTCTGCGCTTGAATCACCTGCTCCTCCGCTTCCGCCAGGTCGGCCTGCGCTTCGCGCAATTTGAAGTTCTCTTCGGTCGTGTCGAACTGCACCACGACATCGTCTTTCCTGACTAGTTCTCCGGGTTTGCGAAGGTCGGTGACGATCAGTTGCGGGCTGCCTGTCATTGGCGCCGTCATCATCTTCGAGTTTCCGCCTTGCAGGTCGCCATTCGCCGAGATGCTGAAAACCACGGTCGTACGTTTGACGGCGGCGGCCGGTACGGGCATCTCGGCGGTCTCACCGAGCGAGCGGAACATCCTCACTCCGCCCCACGCAGCCAAGGCCACCGATCCCACTATCGCGACGAAAGCGGCAATGCGGCGCCGGATCAATGCCCCTTCTCCGCAGCCAGGTCGTCCGTGAGTGCTACTTCGGTGCCCGCCTGAATCCCATTGACCGCGACTTCATCTGGGTTACGCGCCACTACCGCGACATTCATGGGCTTCAGCCCTTTCTCCGTCCGCACCAGAACCACCGGTTGGCCATTGCGCGTGAACACCGCTTTCGACGGAACGGTGATCGCGCCGGGAATCCGGCCGACAACCACGTCAAGGCGTCCGTTCATGCCCGGGCGGAGACGCGCGTCAGTCTCGTCGAAGGACGCGAATGCGCGAAAGTTCCTGGTGGGGGGCCACTCAAAGTTTTGTTCGGTTAGCGGCGAAACCTGAACCACTTTCCCGGGAAACTGCTTTTCCGGAAATGGGTCGAGCACGATTCGGGCCTGCTGCGGGACTTCAATGCGGCTCCGGTCCATTTCCTCTACCTTGGCCTTCATTTGCAGGGTAGTCAGATCGGGAATCTCGGCAATCGCGCTACCCGGCCAGACGTTGTCTCCCACCTTGAACGGACGCGCGTTGACCCAGCCCTGGGAATAATTCATCAGGTAGGTGACAACGCCTTCGGAAGGGGCTTCGACGACCATCTGTCCGATGCGCCTCTTGGTCAGATCGACCTCCACCTGCTGCTTATCGCGAAGGCTTCGCAGGTTCGCCGCCTTCGACCCGGCCGACACGCGGTTCAGCTGGTTCGCGGCTTCCTGCACGCGGAGTTTCTCCTCGGCGAGGCCGAGATCGAGTTTGAATTCCTCTGCCTGAATTGCGCTGACGATTTCGGCCCGCTGCACGTCGAGGCGCGCACGTTCCACCGCATGCCGCGCTGTAGCCAATTCGAGTTTACCCGTCTCTTCCGTCATGAGCGCCTCAGCCGTCGCCTGGTCGAGTGACGCCTGCGCCTGCTTGAGAGCGGCCTCCTTCTCCTGAAGTTGCCGCTTCGCGCTCGAGTCGTCAAAGCGTACGATTACGTCGCCCGGCTTCACGGGATTTCCCTGTGGCGCGATCCAGATAATGCGCAGGTCTGGTACGCGCGTGGGTGCCGCGATCAGGACTGATTTGCCCGCGACCAGATCTCCACGGCAGGAGACGATTACCAGGAAGTCGCCCTTCCTGGCTTGAGCGACCGGTCCACTGGTTTTCGCGGACACCCTCTGCGTCTGCCGGACAGCGAAAAAGAGGATCGCCGACACGGCGCCGGCGGTGAGTGCGGCGAAGAGCCAACCGCCCCATCGGCCTCGAAGCCTGCCGCGCGGAGGGGGAGGCGCCGCGGACGACTGGGGAGCCACGGGCGATCCCGCACCGGAGACCGGTTCCTCGGTGACCGCGGGTATCACAGGGCAGCCTTTCCGCGGGAGGCGGCTGCGGGTATCTCAATTTCCAGGGAGGCGGAAAGATCAGGCAGCAGGCGCGGATCGCGTTGTGCAATCCGGAATCGCCCGAGGAAGCTCTTCACGGGCGATTCAAGCCCCCCGGTCGCCACCGGGCTGGCCGACTCCAGATTCGCTTCGAAGGCAACGCTCGGATATGCATCCAGATGCACCGTGGCGCGGGCCATCGAGCCGAGCGCCGCCACGTCGGGCTCATTCACCTGGATCTCGACGACCATCGCGGAGGGGTCGAAAACGCGCACAATGGGCTGGTTGGGCCACACCTGGTCGCCGACTTGCGGAGGGCCCATGGAGCCGCTGCGGAAAACGCTTTCGAGCGCCGCCATTCCGTCGTGAGGAGCGTGTATCGTGAGGCTGTTAATGTTCGACTTCAGCCGCGCGACCACCACCTTCTGCCTGTCGGATTTCAATTCGAGCACACGGACCGAAGCACCCTCCGCTTTCACGCGGAACTCATGCGACTTACGTAGACTTGCTAGCCTGTCGCGAGCAGCCGCGGCGCGCACTTCGTTTCTACGTTTGTCCAACTCGGACAAGACGGGGCCCTTCCGAAGTTGCAGTTCCGCTTTGCCGAGATCGGACTCGGCCTCCTTGATAAGCGCCAGGCGCTTGACGGAGTCGCTATTTACCATCGCCCGTTTCTCTTCGAGTTGATGCTGAAGCTGGTCGAGCAGCGACTGCGCTTCCCGAGCGTCATCAATTTGCGAGGTCTGGTCGAATTCGACGAGGATGTCGTCCTTCTTAACGGCGGAGCCGTTAGGGACAAGCGCCGTGAGCGTCAGTTGCGGACTGCGTCCCGACACCTGAGCCATTTGAGGGACGCGGACCGTAAGCGTGCGCACGGCCTGGACGACGCCCGTGGCGCGGGCGATTCTCCCTCCTGATTCTGGGACAGTGGCCGCCGCGGCCGCCGCCGGTTTGGCGTCACGGGCCGCCGCATGTACCGGCGCACGACTGCACCCGCTGCTCAAGAAGCAGCAAACTGCCTACAACATCGCCGAAACGACTCCAATCCCCTTCATTGGCCTCAAATCACAGGGTCAAATTTCATTAGACGCGGCACATTCTGGTCGGGTAGTATCGTAAATGCTTTGACGCTGGCGGAGCGAAGTTCGTTCCCACGGACTTTGGCTACTGTGAAAACAGGTCGCCTTCGATCGAGCCCTTCAGCCTGAAATCCGAAGTTGCAATCATTTCAAAGACTATCCGACGTATTTTGAATGGTTTACGCTGTGGAAAGCCAACTTCGGAGAAGTTGGCTTTCCAGCCTGCAAGCCGCTGAAAATAATTGGTTTAAGTGTCCAACTTCGGATTTCAGGTTCAGTGCAGTCTCATCTTGCTTGACGAGGCGGTGGCCAAGCTGGCCGTTTGCTGGCAGTCGCCCGCGGGGCGTGCTGGGACCTCTGAGGGTGGGCCGGAAACTCCGCCGGTGGACCCGGCTCACAGTACTCGCCGGTTAGCCGCTTTTTACTGCCGTGCCCAACCGCCGGCCGCCGGAGAGCGCCAGGGAACCTCCAGCATTGGTCCGTTGGATCCTTTCACAGCGGCGTCACCCGAACCGGGCGGCGTTCGCCTTCATTCGCTCGCTCGAGCCATCGATCTCGGCCCGGCTTTGGCCTGACAGTTTCGTACTCCAAAATTTGCAGTTCGTGGTAAGATTAACGAATGTTAATGCGTCGCGATGGGCTTGGTTCCAGCGCGTCTCAGATCCGCGATGAACAGATCTCTTGTCTCCAAACCTCAAGCCTTTCTGGTAGTCATCGGCGCGCTGGTTCTATTACCAATGTCGCCAGGGGCTACCCTGACACTCGATTCGGGCGCTTAGCCTTGCTGACAAACACCATCCGCAGTTACGTGCGAGTGCCGCGCAGATCGAGTTCGCTCGCGCGGGAGTCACCACCGCGAGTGCATACCCGAATCCTGAATTCGACGTTCAAGCCGGAGGCCAGGACTACCGGGTGCCGGGTAATGTGCGCGGTTTCGTTACCTCGCTTACGGTGAGCCAACCTCTCGAACTCGGCGCCCTAGGCCAACGCGTGTGGAACTGGCCGCCCGCGGCCGCCAGAGCAGTGAAATCGCTCTTTCAGGTACACGTCTGGCTGTGCTTTCATCAGTGCGGCGCGCTTTTTTCCAGGCGCTGCGCAAGCGCGACGAAATCACCATTCTCTTCGAAAATGTTCGCCTTGTCGAAGAGTTCAGGAAACGGATTCAGGTTCGTGTCGATGTAGGAGAAGCGGGTCGGCTTGAACTCTATCGCGCCGATGCGGAAGTTGCCACGGCGCGAACAGCCTTCAGCGCCGCCCGGCTGAAATACGTAGCCGAACTTGCCCAATTGCGAGCCGCAATCGGCGCGACCGTTGAGCCCGGCTTTACTCCGGAGGGAACTCTCGATCCGCCCCAGATTCTGCCGGCGCTTGAGGACATGCGCAGTCTTGTAATCGAGCGTCATCCTCAAATGCAGTTGGCGCGCGCCGAAGTGAGGCGCGCTGAGGCGCGTCTAACACATGAACGAGCGCTACGCAGGCCCCAACCATCGCTCGTGTTCCAAATGGATCGTCCTCCGGATACTCCCACTTATCGAGCGGGCATCAACCTTCCCCTACCTATCTGGAGCCGCCGGGAAGGCCCAATCGCTGAAGCGGTTGCGCAATTGCGGCAGGCCAGAGCGCTCGCCGAAAACAGTGAGTTACAGTTGTTGGCGGCCCTTACCGGCGCGCACGAGCGCTATGAGGCCGCCAGCACGCAATTAGCGGCGTTCCAGCAGGGACTGCTGCGCGAAGCCGAGGAGGGAGTTCGCGCCGCCGAAACCGCGTACCGCTTGGGTGAACGAGGCATTCTCGACGTCCTCGACGGTCAGCGAATTCTGCGAAGCATCCGGCTGGACCTGTTGACCGCACAATTTGACCGCCAGGCCGCTCTCGTCGACCTGGATGAATTACGGGCTGTCAATCTGAGGGAAAGCAAGCCATGAACACGACGGTATATGCCATTCCAATACTCGCCTTAGTTTCACTAGCGGCATGCAATCGCGCGGCGTCCGGCCCAGCCGAAGCGTCCGCGCCCGCAGCGCCCTCCGATCCGATGGAGATCAAGGCCGATCCGCGGCTGCTGGCCCGCATCAGGACCGCGCTTGTGGGAGCGGAGGAGGTGGGCGGCAGCATCACCGTGGCGGGCCGCGTCGCCACCGACGATACACGCGCAACCCGCATCGGCACGCCCGTCATGAGCCGCATCTCCGCATTATCGGCGCGTGAAGGAGACGAAGTGAAGCGAGGTCAGCTACTCGCGCTGCTGATCAGCACGGGACTCTCCGAGGCGCAGCTCGGATTCCTCAAGGCGTTTTCGCAAAAGCAGCTCGCCCAGGGAGCCCTCGATCGTGCGAATATCCTGATGAAGGCGGATGTCATCGGCTCGGCGGAACTGCAGCGGCGGGAAGCCGAACTTGCAGGCGCGAGCGCGGAATCGGACGCCGCGCGAGATCAACTGCAGCTGCTCGGCATGGCTCCGGAGTCGATCGATGAGTTGCGCAGGACGCGCACCATGAATTCCTTGTCGCGCGTTGTCGCCAGCATGGACGGCACCGTGATGGATCGCAAAGTCAACATCGGGCAGGTCGTGCAGCCTGCCGATACGATCTATGAGATCGCCGACCTGTCGCACGTCTGGCTTGTCGCCGACGTGCCGGAGCAGAATGCAGGCAATCTTTCCGCGGGGCAACCGGCGGAAGCCCGCATTGAAGCACTGCCCGGCCACGTGATTGACGGCACTCTCGCTTTTGTCAGCCCGACGGTGAATCCGGAAACCCGCACCATCATGGTGCGCATGAATCTGCCCAATCCGGACCGCCGCTTTAAGCCCGCGATGCTCGCGACCATGGTGCTTAGGGAGCATACTCAGAAGCGGTTGGTGGTTCCGGCTTCCGCGGTCGTCCGCGAAGGCAACGAGGAGTGCCTCCTTATCGAACGCGCTCCCGGGATGTTCCGGCTCCAGCCCGTCAAACTAGGCGCCGAAGTCGGGGGCCGCCGCATTCTGCTCGAAGGCGCCGGCTTGTCGGAGAGGATCGTAGTCGATGGCGCATTTCATCTGAACAATGAACGCCGCAGGCGTGCCGTCCGAGGTGGTGAGGGCGGCTAGTGTCTAGTTGCATTAGTTCTGGTACTACTGTATGTTGAGTCATGCGCCGAAAGTCCGCGAAATTTCAGCTCAGCGACGAAGAGATGAAGACCTTAGAGGGATGGACCCGCCAAGGCAAGACGGAGCACCGTTT
>SYKU01000267.1 GCA_005808865.1 Acidobacteriota bacterium | reverse complement strand
CGCGGCAAGTGCGGCAAGCGATCGACGACTTTGTTGAAGTCTACAACGAAAAGGCAGCGCCGTTTGAATGGAAGAAGGCAGTCGTGTTCCCTTCCGGCCCCAAAGCCAAGTACTCTGACTTATGCAACTAGGTACTAGTTTATCTGATAGCGCGGACGTCGTGGGCACACTCAGCCGAGTGGCTGTCCACCGAGGGTGTTTGGGAGGGTGACGCGGATTTTGAAGCTTTCCTCGGCGTCGGCCGCATCGCCGCGCCGTACTCGTCCCACCCGGCCAGCCGGTCTAGCGCGTAAATTCCAGGCGCTCTCGTACTTCCTAAACCGGAGTCGCGCCATCACACTCACGCAAGTATTCCCTTTACAATTTCGCCATGCACGTCGGTGAGCCGCATCTCGCGGCCGCCCGATGGGAATGTCAGACGCTTGTGATCAAGGCCCAATAGGTGGAGCACGGTCGCGTGCAGATCGTGCACCGTCACCTTGTTCTCCACCGCATAGTAGCCGTACTCGTCGGTCGCGCCGTAAGTCGTACCGCCCTTGACGCCGCCGCCCGCAAGCCACATGGAGAAGCCGTAAGGGTGATGGTCGCGTCCCTCAGCGCCGCGCGACCCCTGTGCCGTGGGCGTCCGCCCGAATTCTCCACCCCACACTACGACGGTCTGTCCGAGCAGGCCTCGAGCCTTCAGGTCTTTCAAAAGTCCGGCGATCGGCCTGTCCGTCGCTCTTGCGTTCGTGGTGTGGCCGTCCTTCAACTTCGCGTGCTGATCCCAGCGGTCGTGGCCCGGGCGCGGGGGCGAGAGGAGTTCGATGAACCGGACGCCGCGCTCCACCATTCGTCGCGCCATCAAACAAGCGCGCCCATACTCTTCGGTGTCCTTTTCATCGAGACCGTAGAGCTTCTTCGTCGCCTCGGTCTCGCCCGAAAGATCAGTCAGCCCGGGAACGGCAGCCTGCATGCGGAAAGCGAGTTCGTAGTTCGCACTCGAAGCTTCCATCTCATCCACCGGTCCGTAGCGCGCGGAGGACCGCCCATCGAGTTTGCGGAGCAACCCGAGTTTGCCCTGTTGCAGTGCGGTTTCGCTCTCGCGTGGCGCGATGTCGGCCACCGGATGCGCTCCTTTTCGAAACGGCGCGGCCTGATAGCTTGCGGGCAGAAAGCCGCTGCCGAAAATGTCGACGCCGCCCGGAGGGATCATGCCGGTGTCCAGCACGACGAACCCCGGCAGATCGCGGCACGGACTGCCAAGCCCGTAGGTGACCCACGCTCCCATGCTCGGCCGCCCCTGCAGGCCGGACCCGCTGTGCATGAAGTAGTTGCCCGCCGTGTGTTCGGAGTGCTCCGCCACCATCGACCGCACGATGGCCAGGTCGTCGACGCATTCCGCAACTTGAGGGAACAACCCGCTGACATCGGCGCCGCACTGCCCGTATTTCCTGAACTCGAACGGTGAACCAAACAGCACCGGACTCACGGCGCGTACATGCTTCGGACGCGCGAACGGCAACTCCTGGCCGCTCTCCTTGCTTACGCGCTCCTTCGGATCGAACGAATCGAGATGCGAAACGCCGCCGTCCATGAAAAGGAAAATGACGGAGGTTGCAGCGGGTTTGTGGTGTGGAGCGCGGACCTTCATCGGATCGAGCGACCGCTCATTCGATGTTGCTGCCTGCGCCTGACCCCATTCCGCAAGCAGCGCGCTCAACGCCATGCCCCCAAAGCCATTCGCGGCGCGGCACAGTACTTCGCGTCGGTTCAACCGGTTTTGAAAGGCGTTCGGAACGGACATGCTTACCTCACGAAGATGAACTCTTTCGAGTTGAATATGACGTGAGCGAGATCGGCCCACGCGCGCGCGTCGTCGATGCCCGCCTGCCCGGCGGCGCCAACATAGCGGCGCGCCTGTTCGGACAGGAACTCGCGCACGTCCTTGCGATCCGCAGGGTCCGGCGTGCGTCCATACGCGCGAAGATACATTCTATCGAGACGCGCGTTCCAATCCGGAGTCTCACCCATGACTCGGGCCGCCCACTTCGACGCCTCCGACGCGACGAACTCATTATTCATCAGCATCAGCGCCTGCGAAGGAACCGTCGACACGCTGCGCCGCCCTACCGTTGTTGAGGGCAGCGGATAGTCGAATGCCAGAAACAGTGGGGAAATGAAATTGCGGCGCACCTCCACATACACGCTGCGCCGGCCGCCGCCATCAAGCGGACCAGACGACGGCTTGCCTCTGCCGTCCTGATAGGGTCCAATGTGTGGCGTCACGCCGGGACCATACGCCGTAAGGTTGAGCGAACCTGAAGCGCTCAGAATCGCGTCGCGAATGGCCTCGCCTTCGAGACGCCGCACGCGCATGTGCGAAAGCAGACGGTTGCCGGGGTCGGCCGCGCGAGCGTCGTCACGCCCGTTGCTGGACATTCTGTAAGCGTTGCTCAGCACGATTTCCCGGTGCATGGCTTTGACCGACCAGCCGTTCTCCTGGAATTTCCGCGCGAGATAATCCAGAAGCTCAGGATGCGACGGACGTTCGCCCATCCTGCCGAAATTATCCGTCGTGCGCACCAGCCCTTCACCGAAATGATGCTTCCAGATGCGGTTCACCATCACGCGCGCGGTCAGTGGATTGTCCGGACTGAACAAAGCCTCGGCCAGTTCCAACCGCCCGCTGCCGCTGGTGTATGGCTTCGCGGCGCCGTTTGAGAATACACGCAGAAATCCGCGCGGCACTTCGTCACCGGGGTTCAGATGATTTCCACGAATGTGGATACGATGGTTCCGGGGCGTATCCTCCGCGGCCAGCATGGCGAAAGGCTCAAGCGGCAGTTGCGCGGCTTCGGCGGCCGCTGCCACGGACGTGTCGACGCTTTCAGGAAGTCCGGTGAGCGCGGGCGGCTCCTTCGAATCCGAAAACACGATCCGCTCAACGATAATGTGCCCGTCCGTGCGGCGATCCGCGATTTCCAGATGACAGATTTGTCCGATCTCCTCGTGCAGCGTAATCGTCTTCCATCGGAAGATCCCGTCGCCGTCGCCCGCGACTCCTTTCGGGTAGCGCCCATTGGCGAAGATCGTAACGGCGAGGAGGGAAGGATGCTCGCGCACGGGCGAGAACTTCGTTCCGGCGAGGCGCACGTGAATGTACTTCTTAGTGGGAACGAAATGCTTCGACGTCATGGTGCCCATCAGTTTGTCCGAGCCACCGCGGCGCGAGTTCACCAAGCCGTTCACAGGCCCGCCCGCAAAGGCAAGACCGCTTACACGCCAATCGTCCAAACCGAGCTTGCCGCCGGGATTTGTTGGCCCGCCATTCACCTCGCTCCGGCGGAGGATTGCGTCAGCCTCCCGATTCTGCGCGGGCGATTGGATCGACCCGAGCACTACCTGAGTACTCTCGAAGACTCCGCCCAGCGCGTAGTAATCCGCCGCCGGAATCGGATCGAACTTGTGATCGTGGCACTTCGCGCAGGCGATGGTCAGTCCGAGGAATGCCTTGCCGAAGACATCGATACGGCTGTCCATTTTCTCCGCGCGCACTTCGAGCAGATCTGTCGCGCCGTTGCGCTCCTCCGGCAATCCGAAGAACCCGGTCGCAACCGGCGTGTCGAGTTGCATTCCATCCGGTGTCACGCGCTGCGCGGGAAGGAGGTCGCCCGCGATGTGCTCCTTGACGAAGCGGTCGTAGGGCAGGTCCTGATTGAAGGCGCGGATGACATAGTCACGGTAACGCCAGGCCTCCTGCTTCTCGAAGTCGAACTCATGTCCACTCGTTTCGGCGAAGCGCACGACGTCGAGCCAATGGCGCGCCCAGCGTTCGCCATAACGCTCGGAGGCGAGCAGGCGTTCGACGGCGGTCTCGTACGCGCGGGGTGAAGCGTCGCTGAGAAACCCCCTGATCTCCTCCGGAGCCGGCGGCAGACCTGTCAAGGCGAACGTAACGCGTCGCAGCAGAGTCGCCTTGTCGGCGGGCGGGGCGGGTTCGAGGCCCTTGGTTTCGAGCTTCGCAAGCAGAAAGGCATCAATAGGAGACCGGACCCACGAGCGTTGTTTCACCGAAGGCGGACTGAAATTGCCGATCGGCTGAAACGACCAGAACTTCCGGGCGGCTCCGAAGTCGATGGGGGCAGGCGCGGGGATGGCGGCCTCGGCTGTTCGAGGATCAGGCGCTCCCATCCTGACCCATTCGGCGATATCCGAGCGTTCCGCGTCGCTCAACCTGCCGGCCGGGGGCATCTTCAATTCGGGATCGCGGTATGAAACGGCCTTTACGATTAAGCTGTGACCGGCATCACCCGGGATGATCGCCGTGCCACGGCTTCCGCCGCGTTCCCATCCGGCTTTTGAATCGAGCCGCAGGCCAGAGGTGGACACTTTCTCCCCGTGGCATGCGTAACATTTCGACGCGAGCAAGGGCCGGATCTTGCGCTCGAAGAATTCCGCGGCGTCGGGCGGCGTTTGCGCGAACGCAACGCAAGCCGAGAGCGCCATCGCGGCAAACGGTGTCCGGAGCCAAGGTGAAGTGAGCATAAGAAGTGCTTGCCGAGATTCTATCATGCACGGCACGGGCGATTTGCAAGAGCGGTCTCCCAGGAATCCATATCGACTCGCATCAATCGCGCCCGGCGAAAAGCGGCCTCTATTTTGCGGGCCGAAGCGAGCAGATTTCGTTCAAGCATTGCGCCGGTATCCGCGCTCCGCCGCAGGGAACTTCTCAGGTGCTGCTGTGCATGACCGGCCCTTCGAAACCCGCGTGCTTCGCGCGGTCATTCTCCGCGGTACGGAAAGGCTCATATCATAGGGTATTGAGACAACCGAGTTCATATCTTCAGGGTGAGGTTCTTTGTGCTCCTGGGCCTGAGGTAACGGCTGTCAATGAGTTCGGGGTGGTCTCTGCGTTCGAGGCGGCGGGCCTTCTCTACCGGGTTGTTGGCCACGTTGATGAGGTGGCATTTGTCGAAGGTAATCCCGGCGTTGGAGGGAATGGCAAGCAGGCGGCTCCGTGGTAAAGGTCGAGATGCCCCGGGGCGCATGGACGACATGAAGCAGACGGGGATTCGGGTGAGCCGGGTGCGGACTCGGCTGCGATAGTTGGTTAAACTCAAGTGGGTAAAGGGGATACGACGGAGTGTCCGGAAATGGGATTAGGGTCGTTTCGCAATTTTTGCGTTTTCGCCGAGCGGCACAGAGAAGCAGTACGGCGGCCCAGCCGGGAACGCCGTCTGGAGCGGAAAGTAAGTGGCTCCGTGGCACCGGTCCGGATCCCCGTGGCGCAAGACGCCGTGAAACATGCGGAGACTCCCGTGCGACGGATACAGACTCAGTCTGTGATGACTGCTTAAGCTCAAGTGGGTCAAGGGGATACGCCGGAGTGTTCGGAAATGGGATTAGGGTCGTTTCGCAATTTTTGTGCTTTCGCCGAACAGGCGGGATTGCGTGGATGCTACGTGGCTCGGGCCCTGGAGGGGCGGGTTGGGGGCTACGCCGAGGAGTCATGGTCGATTCCCGAAAACAGCTTACACCACGAACTCGCGCGCGCTTTGGTTAAGTGGCGTATATTCAGATGGAATTGGCTTGTGACCGCGTTTACGGGCGGGGCAGATCGGGAACGCGCTCGTACCAAGTGAATCCCCGGCCCGCAGAGCGGCGGCGGTAGGGGATCGCGGTGAGAGTCAGTTGGCGATGCTTGTTGAGTGTGACTTCACCGGAATCGTAAGTGCTGATCCGCTCGAAGCCGTCCTTCGCGGACCAGAGGGGCTCGCCGAAATCGTCGAGCGCCTTGCCATCAGGCAACAGTTGGGCGAGGCGTTCCTGGAAGAGATAAGGAGGAACCTGCGTCAACTGAATGAAGAACTTGGGATAGGTCATGCGACTTCAATCTCGCCGTTGCCCCAGACGGTGTGGCGGCCGACGCCCGTCCAGACGGCTGCTTTCAGGTACGGGAGAAACTCGCCGAGATCGCCTTCATAGACGGCGTGGCCGAGGAACCCGCCGATGCCGTGAGACTGTCCGGTGCGGCTGCTGCGGCGGATTGTTTGCTGACGGACGACGCGGCATTCCGCGGTCCGCACTTCAGCGGCGCGCTCGCCTAGTGCTTTGAAGTCGATGTCGAGCGGTCCCGCTCCGTAGAGCGCACGCAAAGTGCTCAGACGGTCGCGCACGCGGCCAAACAGGATTGGGAAATCGGTGGTGTAGACCACTTTCTGGCCGCACTTGAATTCGGTGGGCGAGAGGAAGTCCACGCGTAGTTGGCCCACCGGTTGCTTCGGGGGATCAAGGGGCAGGCACAGCGGTTGGGGCAGTTGGCTAAGGAGGAATGACTCTCCGCTGTAAACTTCAAGAGCGGGCTTCGCGGCGGCGTCCAGCAACCAGACGCGATCTAGCGCCGCGCGGCCGCGCCTGGGTCCCAAGCCTTCTTTCGCGATTTCGTTGAAGGCCAGAACGAAGTACGGCAGGGCTGGGTCGCGCATCTCAAAAACATGGACATCAAAGTAGAACTTTCCACCGGCCGGGATGGCAACGCCATCGAGATGACGGGCGCGGAAAGCGAACGGGCGCGGCCAATCGCTGAATCCGCTGGGCCCGCTGGGCCCGCCGGCGACACTGGCCGGCTCGAAGATGCGGGCGTATGCGCAGGACTCGCGGAACTCGCAGATGCGCGCCTCACGGCACTCGGGGACGCAGGCGATGCGCTTGAAGATCGTCCCGAATGCGCCGCGGAGGATATTGCCGGGCTTGCCGGAGGTGAAGTAAATCGAGTCCCGCGCCGTAAACTCGAACCGAAGAGGATGGAGTTCGAAATTCATTTCCCGCGCCGGACGATTGGAGATATAGTCATGTTACGTGATTTATGGCAAGCCCGGCACGCGTCTTCGATCATGCTTCCGTGGCGCCCTTTCAGCGGAAGCCGCCCGTCTCCGTACAGTCTAATTCGACTACAGAACGGTACGAGTCTCCACCGGAACAATTGGAACTGCCGCTGCCTCCGATGGAAGACATCATACTGCCGAAGGATGGAAAGTTCATTCTGCTCGCATGGGAGAACGGCGCAATTACTGGTATCCGGATGCGGATTGGCGGTGGGGAAGAAAGACGAGCGAGTCGCCGCGAGGCAGAAGAGGAAGGTCTGCGCCCAGGTCCCGTTCGCAAGCTGCAAGAAATCCTAATTGCTTCGCGCGGAGCAAGCGTGTCACGCGACCTGATCGAAGAGTTAGATGGATGCGGAATTCGGATCGCATGTCTGTCGTCGAGCGGGAAACCGGTGGCGCTCAATCACGTCTCCGCTGCTGACGGCCACATTGGAAACACGTCGCACGCAACCGGCGGCCAATGCAGACAACTGCGGCGCGAACTTCTGCCGGTGGATTGTGGCAAGGAAACTGCGCGATCAGGAGAAGCTGCCGCGGTATTTCGCGAAGAGCCGCGCCGGCGACCGCCGAACGAGTTTGGAGAACGCAACTGGGACGCAACACCAGCTGCGAAAGCAGGCGCTCACGGTGGAAGGAGCGTCGGCCGATGCGGTGCGGTCCACGCTGATGGGCCTGGAGGGTGTGGGCGTCCGGATCTACTGGCAGAAGATCGCGGACATGTTGCCGGATGGTTTGGCGTTTGAAGGGCGGTATCCTCATGGGCCATCGGATGCGGTAAACGCGGCGTTGAGCTACGAGTATGGAATTCTCTACTCGCATGTGCGGGGAGTGGTGATGAACGCGGGACTCGAACTGTTCGCGGGCTTTCTGCACGTGGAAGGGATCGGAAACCCTGTCGCTGGTTCTTGACCTGGTGGAAGAGTTCCGGCAGTAGGTGGCGGATGGGGCAATCCTGGCGTGGATGAAATGGGGCCGGCAGTTTGGCGATGGCGGGAGGGCTGCTGGACAGCAGTTCACGAGAGAACGTTGCGGCGCGCGTATTGTCGCGTCTGAACGCGGGGGAAATCCATCAAGGCAAGGAGCATCAGGTGTGGTCTTATTCAGATGCAGGCGCGCCTGGCGGCGAGCGCCCTCAGGGGGCACCGGGGCAGCAGGGTATCGAGCAACGGAGTGCGTCCTCTTCGGGAAGGGGACTGAACAGTCTCACTCTCCGCCAGTTTCGGGAATCACCCCAGCATTCCCGTAGGCTTGATCCAGCCGAGCGACACTCCGGTCATTATTAGACCCACAAATGTAATCAGTCCGGCCGAGAAAACCGGGATCAACTGAAAGGCGCGGCTGCGTGCCGTCTTCTCGCGGTCAGGCAGTAGGTTCCTGGCATACAAGACCAACAGCCCAATCGCCATCAACACGACGGCCAGGCCGGCGCTGAAGCCCAGCAGCAACATCAGGCCCAGGCCTACGCGGCCGAGCGCCACGGAACTGAGCAGCAGCACCAGCGCCGAAGGGCATGGGACCAGTCCGCCGCTTGCACCCAGCGCAATCAGACTGCCCATCGTGACGTCGCCTTCGGGCACATGACTGTGCGTGTGGCCGTCGTGCGTGTGGGTCAGTCCGCCGTGCGAATGAGAGTGCCCGTGGGCGTGATCATGATCGTGATCGTGATGATGTACGTCGCCGTGCCCGTCGACGGATCGCAGCCGCATCGCCCGCTTGTAGAACAGCGTCGCTCCTATCCAAACAATGGAAAGGCCCGAGATCGCGCCCAGCACCGGATAGATTTTCTCGGGAACGACGTACTGAGACAGGAACAGCGTCGTGAGCCCGAGAGCGAAGACGCTGATGGTGTGTGTAAAGGTCACCATTCCGCCGAGGAAGACGGCGTGTTTCGCGGTCCCGCGGGCACCCACCAGATACGCGGCCACGATCGTCTTGCCGTGGCCGGGCGACAGTGCGTGAATCGCGCCCAACCCGAACGCAACGGCGACTCCCGCGAGCATCATGGACCAGGTAAGGTCGCGATTTCCCAACAATTGGGAAAGGTAGTCTCCGTGGACCACGGTTCCGGGGGCCTTCGCTTCGGGGGGGCGGGACGCTACATGAACCGAGCGCGTATCCTGAGACGGGGGTGGGGGCACGATCTCCGGCTCTACGGGAACCGCCGGTCTGCCGGCCGCCGCAGGTGCGTTCGCCGTCCACTCCAGGGCCGCGCGCAAGTCCTGCGGCGGTGCAGCCGTCAGGTCCTCGGGATACGCGGTGAGCGCTTTACTCCGGTCACGATCCGTGTGAGAGGCCTTCTGGATGCTCGCGCCCTCGCCCGCCTCAATGACAATTTCCTTCCAACCTGCGCGATCCGGATAGTTTCGATCTTCGTACTCGATTTTGCCGGCGGTGACGGGGAGTGTGAGGTCCGCCGTGATGCGGACTACGGGTAAGCCGCCCGCGCCTTCGGATACGGTGAACTGCACGCCTTCGAGGCGCGGAAGCACCGACCGGCCGTTAGAGCTGAACCTCAGGTTTCGCGCCCAGGCGGCAGCCTGTTCCCGTGCCCGGCGTTCGAGCGTGGCGCGCGGACTTGCCGCCTCAAGCTTCCACTCCCGCAACAGTTCGAAAGAAGGAATTTCCGCAAGATCAAGAGCAAATCGCACACGCGCTCCGGCGGCCGAAACCTCAAGTCTGGCGTAGTGGCTCACGCTGAAATTGCCCATCGGGTGCGCCAGCATCGCGACCTGCGAGATCGCGAGAACCAAAAGGCAGAGCGGCGCGGCAACAAGCTTGTTCATGACACTCGTTAATACGAATTTTACTCTCATTCCGGATTCATTGGGCGTGGGCGTCCAAAGTTCGCGGGCCTAAGGACAGAAAGAGACGGACGACGGGCCCGCTGCTTTTCAGCCCTGGGAAGTCCTGAGGCAGCTGCGGGTACAACCGGGTCGACCAGGTAGACCTATCGAAGAATGCGAACTCAAGCCCCAGCCACAGTCCGACGAACCGTCAATCTTGGATTTGTAAACGCTGGGCGTCAGGGAGTATCCATTTAATGATAGGCTTATACAGAAGCGCGCACTGTCGAGGGTAAGCGTTGCAGTTGCGGGGTTGGCTGACGCCACACACGTGCTGAGAATTCGCGTCACGGGCACGAAGAGCCCGCCGGCGCGGATTGCCTGGTGAATCTGAACGCGTTGGTGCTGTAGTTGGCGGGCCAGGGTCGAGAGTTTTTCGAAGAAGGGGTCACCGCATGTTACCGGCTACGACACCTCGCATTCTGTGGGTCGAGTTGACATCAAAGTGTCCGTTCGACTGTGTGTTCTGCTCCCGAAAGAGCCGTCGTGGCAGCGGCGAGCATATGCCGTATGCGCTATTTGAGTCGCTCGTGCGGCAGGTTTCGGACCCCCGCACATTTCTGCTCAACTACTCTGGTGAATCCACCGTATATCCTGAGTTGATTCCGGCGATCCGGCTGGCGCGATCGACCGGCGCAGGCGTGGAACTGGTATCGGCGCTTGCGTCGGCCTCCGACAACCTCATCCACGAACTGAGCGCGGCCGGTTTGACCCGGCTGACGGTTTCCGTCCATGCGGCGAATGCCGACGCGTTTACGGAAATCTACCGCCATAGCTCGTGGGCGGCTTTGCGGACCCGTGTTGAGCTGTTCGTGGAACTCTGCCGGGGCGTTCGGAGTCCTCCGGCGATCGACCTCGCCTTCGTGGCAATGCAGGACAACCTCGATCAACTGCAGGGGGTCGCGGAATGGGCAATGGGGTTGGGGATTTCGGCAATCAGCATCTTTCCTGTAATACGGCGCGATGAAATCCCGATCGTGTTTCGACGTGAGCTCGACGGCACTGGATCGCATCGCGCCGAGTTTCGAGAGGAGTTGAACCGGCGCGTGGAGGACTGTCGGAGGCGGCTTCCGGAGATTCGAATTACGATCTGCAATCCCCAGTTCACGAACACAACGCAGGCACTTGGAGAGGCGCCGCGTGCCTGCCCGGGTGAGTTGCCTGCCGGCGCGAGGATCTATTCGTGCGAGCAGAATCCGTGGGAGACGGCGCACGTGCTCTCCAATGGAGACGTCGTGCCCTGTGAAGTTCACGACCGATCGCCCCTTGGAAATCTGGCCCGTCAGCCGCTGGCGGAGATCTGGGGCGGGGAGGCTTACGAGCGATTCCGGCAGAACTATCACACGGCGGAACTGGCGGCCTGCCGGTCGTGTCCCTGGAAGACTGCGTACATACCGGGACGCATGCGGAGCGAGATTTTGGCAGTGCGTGGCCGCAACGCACAAATGGGCCACGGCTGGCACGAGCCATCGGGCGAGCCGCACATCTGGGCGAGCCAGCAGGCGGTGGTATCCCTCGAGCCGCGCGTGGGTTCACGCGAGTTGCGCATTAGCGGAATTCTGCCGCCGGGGCTTGAAGGGCGAGCCAACGAATTGGAAGTCCGCTGCAACGGGACACCGGTTGGAACGGTTGCGACCACCTCACCGGAGATGATGCCATTCGATATGGATTTTCCTATCCAGGGCGCGACTATGCGCCCGTGGAACGTAGAGTTTCGGACGCTGTTCGTTTGCCGTCCGCGGGATCGAGGCGCTGGCCCCGACAGCCGCGACCTCGGATTCGCACTGACGCTGGTTTCCTCGAATGCGCCCAGCTGTTCCGATCTGGCACAACGGCAAATAGTGAGTTTGCGTCCCCTGCTGGACGCCGTTCGGCGCATTGATGGATTCGGGCGGGCGATAGGCACGCAGTTCCGCAGACGCCGTGCCTCAGAGCGGGCACGCTCATTCGCGGCGGGCGTATCGGTGGTGATTCCGGAGCGGGACACTGTCTCAGAACTGACGGCCTGCCTGGCCGGCTTGAGCGCGTCCGCGCGCAACTGGGATGAGCCTCTCGAGACGATGGTCGTCGTGAACGGCGCGGCAGACTGGCGCTACAAGGAATTGCAGTCGCTGTATCCGGAAGTGCGGTGGCAGTTTCACGCTGAGCCGCTCGGGTTCGGGGGAGCGATTGAGTCGGGGCTGCGGAGGGCCCGGTACGACTGGGTCTATCTGTTGAACAGCGACGTCGTCCTGGAGGAGGCGGCGATCGCAGCCGCCGGCCGGCACCGCGATCCCGCGGTCTTCTCGATTGCTTCCCAGATCGTTCTGAAGGACGATACGCGATTCCGCGACGAGACCAACCTGACGGCACTGTTTATCGAAGATGGTCTTGCGACCACGCATGATCTGATTCCGAGGTCGACGCGGACGGTTGAGCATTTTTATGCGGGCGGCGGCGCGTCGTTGTTTCAGACTGGATTACTGCGTCAAGTTCTGGATGCAGAGGCGTATCATCCGTTCTACTGGGAAGACGTGGAGTGGGGCTGGCGGGCGCGCAAGCTGGGATACGGATCGCTGTTTTGCGCGGAGTCAGTGGCGCACCATACGCAGAGGGCAACCATCGCGCGGTATTTCTCGCCGGCTGAGATCGAGACTGTTGTTGAGCGAAACCGGCTGCTGTTTCAGCTCCGGAACTTCACGACGGTTGGATCGTTGGAGGCTGTCGCGGAAGCGATTGCGCGAGCACGCCCGGAAGTCGCCCGCTACTTCGTCGGCTGGCACGCGCTCGGCCGTGTTGCACGCGGACGGCTCTGGAATCACGTGGCGCCGGCGTCCGACCAGGAGGTGTTGGCCATTGCGCCATCCGCCAGTTGAGGCCCCAGCACAGGATTTCCTTCCGGTATTCGGCCAGTTGTTCCTTCCGGCGGGTCGGTCCTGCCCAGTTGCCTAGCAATTACGAACGGCTCATGAAGCAACTTGGCCATATCACGCGCGAGGCTGACCGTAACGGTCGGTTTGATTCCTGGCTGACGCAGCAGCGTCTACGTTCTCTGGGTATCCCTCTGACTCAGTCAGATGTTTTTTGCGAAACGGGAGGAGCGGGCGCTGAGGATCGAGCGGAGGCCCCTGCCTCGGCCAGGCGCAAGCGGGACGAGGGCGCGGCGCAACCCGAGGGGCCAGCGGGACCGCCCAACCAGCCGTAGTCACTGGAACTGGAGATGACTGAGGGTGTGTTCGAAATTCTCCGGGCCACCCGCTCAAGCGTCGTGGCACGTTGAGCGCCGGATTCGCGGTGGCGGTTCTGCAGCGGGGAAATCCCGGACGGATGCAGGGAGAGACGCCCGGGCAAACCGGGGCCGCCCCAGTGTCCCCGGTGTAGCGGGTTAGCAGAAGATTGATTCTCCCGGATTAGATTAGATGCTACGATGAAGGTTCCTATGAGAATCGCGGTCGCGGCCGACCATGCCGGCTACGCCTTGAAGGAAAAGCTGCGGCGAAAACTCGTCGAGGAGGGTCATGAGGTCGCCGACTACGGCACGAATTCAGGCGAATCCTGCGACTACCCCGATTTTGCGCAAGCCGTCGCTAACGACGTCTCGCAAGGTGAATCGGACCGCGGCATTCTTGTGTGCTCAACGGGCGTCGGAATGTCCATTGCCGCAAATAAGATCGCCGGCGTTCGCGCGGCGCACACGGGCAGCGAAGAGGAGACGCGCCTCACACGCGCGCACAACGACGCCAATGTCCTTGCGCTGGGCGCGAAATTTCTAGACGAGGCGACCGCCGAACGCCTGGTGGACATCTTCCTGCACACCGAATTTGAGGGCGGACGGCATGCCCGCCGTTTGGCCAAAATCGCACAGTTGGAAAACCAAACCAGATGAACGAAATCAAACGAATGTCCCGGCCGCTGGCTGAGACCGACCCTGAAGTCCATGACGCCATCCGCCGCGAAGTGGCCAGGCAGAACGACCAACTCGAGATGATCGCGAGCGAGAATTTCGTCTCCGAAGCCGTGCTCGAAGCCACCTCCAGCGTGTTTACAAACAAGTACGCGGAAGGCTACCCTGGCAGGAGGTATTATGGCGGCTGCGAGTACGCCGATGTCGTCGAGAATCTCGCTCGCGACCGCGCCAAGGCGCTGTTCGGCGCCGAGTATGCCAACGTGCAGCCGCACTCCGGATCGCAGGCGAACCAGGCCGCGTATTCGGCAGTGCTCGAACCGGGGGACACGATTCTGGGCCTGAACCTCGCCCACGGCGGGCACCTCACCCACGGACATCATCTGAATTTTTCGGGCAAGACTTACAAAGTCATCCCCTACGGCGTCAACAAGGACACCGAGACCATCGACTACGACGAACTCGCGCGCCTCGCCGAGGAGTATAAGCCGAAGATGATCATTGGGGGCGGCAGCGCCTATCCGCGAATCCTCGAATTCGCGAAATTCCGCGCCATCGCCGATTCCTTTGGCGCACTCCTGCTCGTCGACATGGCCCATTTCTCCGGTCTCGTCGCGGCGGGAGTCTATCCCAACCCCTGCGCGCCTGCGGATATCGTCACGTCGACCACCCACAAGACGCTGCGGGGACCGCGCGCGGGAATCATACTGGCGAAAGAAAAGTACGGGGCCGCAATCGACAAGAGCGTCTTCCCAGGTACGCAGGGCGGACCGCTGGTGCACGTGGTCGCGGCCAAGGCCGTCTGTTTCAAAGAAGCTCTGCAACCCGGCTTCGTCGAGTATCAGAAGAACGTCGTCTCTAACGCCCGCGTGCTTGCCGAAGCTCTGATCGCGGAGGGTTTCCGCATAGTCTCGGGCGGGACGGACACGCATCTGGTGCTGGTTGACGTCTTTTCAAAAGGCGTTCGCGGGAAGGAGGCTGAAGCTGCCTGCGACCGCGCGCGGATCACGGTCAACAAGAATGCCATTCCATTCGACGTGAACCCACCCCTGAATCCAAGCGGGATCCGCCTGGGCACTCCCGCGCTCACTACGCGAGGCTTCGGTGAAACGGAAATGCGTGAAATCGCTTCGCTATTTGCGGAAGTGATTCGCAATGTCTCGAACGAAGAGGCTTTGGCGAAGGTCCGGCAGCGCGTTGGAGTTCTCACTGAGCGTTATCCGCTTTACAGTTGGAAGATGGAGCCGGCGCACGCCTGACGGGAATGCCGCTCAAGATCGCGATCGACGCGAGACGCGTCCGTGATTTCGGCATCGGGACCTACATTCGGAATCTGGTTCAAGGGCTCGCCAGGCTTGACCAGAGCAATCAGTATGTCCTGGTCACACTTCCATCGGAAGTCCAGCACCTGAAACGCCTGCCCTCGAATTTTGCGACCGTCACCTATCCAGAGCCGGATTCGGACGCGCGTGGCCAACTCCAGTTTCCCTTCTTTCTGAAGAGCCTTCGGGCCGACATATGCCATATCCCAGTCAACCGGGTTCCTCTGACGATGATGGGGACCTACGTGGTGACCATACACGATATGAGCAGCCTTCTGTTTGGGGACCGTTCCGGTCTTCGACTGAGCTACCGCCGTTTCGAGTTTCGCCGTGGGCTGAGCCGAGCGGCTCGGATAATCGCGGTATCCGCGGCGACCCAACGCGATGTACAGGAACAGTTCGGGGTTCCAGCGGAAAAAATTCGAAGGGTATACAGCGCGCCGGATCCAGAGTTCTTCCGGCACCGGCACTCCGCGGACGCACGGGCATCGGGTCCGGAAGCGGAAAAGTTCGAGCGTGCCCGCATTCTTGAGCGCTACCAGATTCATTATCCATTCCTGCTGTGGGCGGGTCATATCCGCATGCCAAAGAACGTGCCGCGCCTGGTGGAGGCCTTCGCCGTGGCCCGACAAGAGCTGGCGGATCACCCGGAATACGCGGACTTACGGCTTATTCTGATTGGAGACGACGTGTCGAGGCATCCGTCAGTGCGGCGCGCCGTGGTGCAAACCCGCGTGGAGAGCGCTGTCCGTTTCCTCGGCTTCGTGCCGTTCGATACGCTGCGATTGTTTTACGAAACAGCCACGGCATTCGTCTTCCCATCCCTGTACGAAGGTTTCGGACTGCCGCCGCTTGAAGCCATGGCATCGGGGACGCCGGTTATCACGTCGGGCCTGAGTTCGCTGCCGGAAGTCGTGGGTGATGCGGCGATGCTGGTGAACCCGGAGAACGTCTTCGACATCGCGCGGGGAATCAAAGAGGTTTTGCTTAATCGCGAGTTGCGTGAATCACTGATCGCCAAAGGAAGAGTGCACGCGGCTAGTTATAGTTGGGAAAGAACAGCAGGCGAAGTACTAAAGATCTATCAGGAAGTGGGGGGACAATCATGAAACTTTCTCTAATGGCGATCCTGTTCGGGACCGCCCTCGGCGGCGCACAAACGCCTTCCGCGGACGACATGAAGCGCGAAGCAACCGATCTTGTGGACGCCCGCCGTACACTTACCCAGCAGATGGTTGATTCGATTTTCAGCTTCGCGGAGCTGGGCTTTCAGGAGGTGGAAACCTCCGCGTATGTCACTGGAATTCTGGAGAAAGAAGGTTTCCAGATTACGCGAGGCCTGGCGGGGATGCCAACCGCCTTCGTGGCGTCGTGGGGCTCGGGCAAACCGGTGATCGGATTCATGGCGGACATCGACGGCCTTCCGGAGACTTCGCAGAAGCCGGGGGTCGCGTATCACGCGCCGCTGATCGACGGCGGCCCCGGACATGGCGAAGGCCACAACGCCGGGCAGGCAGTTAATGTTACAGCAGCGTTAGCCGTGCAGGCGCTCATGAAGAAATACAAGATCGCCGGTACGATCCGCTTGTACCCGGGTGTCGCGGAGGAGTTGCTTGCCAGCCGCACGTACATGGTGAAGGCGGATGCGTTTCGCGACGTGGACGTTATGCTGAGCACGCATATCAGCAGCGATTTCAACGTCACATGGGGTCCGAGCGGAAGCGGGCTGGTATCGACGCAGTATAGCTTTCACGGCGTCAGCGCGCACGGGGCGGGATCGCCCTGGCTTGGCCGAAGCGCGCTGGACGCGGTGGAACTGATGAACATCGGCTGGAACTACCGGCGCGAGCATCTTCGTCTGGATCATCGATCGCATTACGTTATCGCGCACGGCGGAGATCAGCCAAACGTGGTGCCGCCGGAAGCGACCGTTTGGTATTTTTTCCGCGAGTGGGATTACGACCGCATTCGCGAACTGCACGCCCTTGGGACGAAGATTGCGAACGCGGCCGCGCAGATGACGGACACGAGAATGACCGAGCGCGTCCTCGCGGCGACGTGGCCAGGACATTTCAACAAACCCGTGGCGGAGGTCCTGCACGCGAACATCAAGAAAGTAGGGATGCCTGCGTGGTCGGAGGACGATGAGAAACTGGCGCGCGCGGCGCAGACGGAACTGAAGGCGAAAGCCGAAGGCATGAAAAAGACTGTCGGAGAGCTGCAAGGCGGGGTAATTGAGCGCGGCGGCGCCGGTTCCGACGACATCGCGGAAGTCTCCTGGAATCTTCCGACGGTTGTGCTGCGCTATCCGGGGAACATACCGGGAATGGTGGGCCATCACTGGTCGAGTGGAATCGCCATGGCGACTCCCATCGCCCACAAGGGCGCGACGGCGGGCGCGAAGGCCCACGCTATGACCGCGATGGACCTGCTGACCAAGCCCGAAATTCTGCGCGAGGCTAAAGAGTATTTCGCGGAGCAGACGAAAGAAACAAAGTGGCGCTCGCTCGTGCCCGAGGGCACAAAAGCACCGGCGGACCTGAATCGGGAAAAGATGGAGCGCTTCCGTCCAGCGCTGAAACAACTGCGGTACGATCCTGCGCGCTACAAATCTTACCTCGAGCAATTGGGGATTCAGTACCCAACGGTAAAATAGCATGCGGCCATTCCTAGCCCTTCTTCTTGCGAACGCAAGCGCCGCGTGGTCCCAGGGCGGACCCGATTCGATCAGCGCCAGCCGTCTCCGCGCCGATCTGACTTTTCTCACCTCGGATGCGCTCGAAGGCCGGCTCAGTCTGCGACGCGGTTCCGAGGCGGCCGGCCAGTGGGTAGCTTCCGAGTTCGCGAAGGCCGGCCTGGTCCCCGCGGCGGGCAAGTCGTTCCTTCAACCGGTCCCGCTCATCGAATACCGTGCCGACCGCGCGGCTTCGCGGTTTGCCGTGAAGCGCGGCGGGACGGAGAAGACCTACGAGTTCCCGGATGTCTCCGGCGGCTTCCCCGATGACGTCTCCATCTCTGCGTCCATCATCTTTGCCGGATTCGGCATTGCGGCGCCGGAGCTCAATTACGACGACTACACGGGCATTGATACCCGCGGCAAGATTGTCCTGATCTTCGACCACGAGCCGCAGGAGAGCGATGCGCAATCCATTTTCAACGGACAAGGCAACACACGCTACGCCGGATCGTTCGTCAAAGTGCTCAACGCGCAAAAGCACGGCGCGGCGGCGGTTCTGATGGTGGCGGAGCCCAACCGTAAGCACCCCTCGAATCAGGAGAGGCAGGCGCGCGTTCCGGGAGGGGAGCAGCGGAGACGCAGGCTTCCGTCGCAGGCTCTTGAAGAAGCGGAGACGCGCATTCCCCTCCTTACAATCAGCGAGAAACTCGCCCTCGACCTGATTTCGCCGAGTGGCAATACGCCATCCACGCTGCAGGCTTCGATCGACAGCGCACTTAAGCCCGCGTCGTTCACCATTCCCGGGACTATCGTCGATCTGCGACTTGTGAACGCTTCCCGGCGGCGCGGCGTAGAGACCAACATCATCGGCATCCTCGAGGGCACCGACGCGGCGCTCAAGAGCGAGACTGTGATCTTCAGCGCTCACCACGATCACGACGGTCTTCAGGATGAAAACCTGTTTCGCGGCGCGGACGACAACGGCTCCGGCACCGTGGGAGTCGTGGAGCTTGCGCGCGCATTCGCGGCCAGCCCGACACGCCCGAAACGCACACTGATGTTCGCCGTTTTCGCGGCCGAAGAGAGAGGCCTTCTTGGATCGTACTACTACGCCGCGCACCCGTTACGTGATTTGAAAACAACTCGCGCCGTGATCAACTTCGACATGATCGGGCGCAACGAGACGCCCAGCAGGCAGACGGATGGACTGATGCAGATTTCCGGCGACACGTCGAACGATCTCAACCTGATCGGGACCACCTATAGTCCGGAATACCGGGAGGCTGTCGAAAGCCAGAATCTCAAAGTCGGCCTGAAACTCGATTACAAATGGGATTACGATTCGGCGCTCAATATCTTTTTCCGGAGCGATCAGTATCCATTCGCACTACGTGATGTCCCGGCCGTATGGTGGTTCACGGGCTTCCATCCGGACTATCACCAGACCACGGACTCCGTGGAGAAGATCAACTTTGAGAAGATGGCGAAGATCCTTCGTTTGAGCTATCTGTCAGGCTATGCGCTCGCGGATGCGCCGCGTCCGCCGAGGTTCGTTGCGAATCCGAAAGCAAGCGCGGGCACGCGGTAGGATCATTGTTCGGACGCGTTGCACCACGCAGGGTGTGGCTGCGGCAATCGCCCGGGGGCGCGAATTTGTTTATTCGCGAAAGGCGGCCGGCGGTTTCCTGGAGTCACGCGGCCGGCTTGCCGGTGTATCGCTCGCTGCCTGAATTGACGCGGATCTCCCGATCTTGCGCGCCGCCGCACAATCGGGAAGATTCCGGGCGCGATCGGCGGGCTAGAGACCGCGCGCGGCAGCGTTCACTCGCGAAGTGTCGCGAGCGCGCCGTCCGCGAAGATGGTTTTCGAAAGAGCGCGCCAGTTCGATTCCGGATTCCGGCGGACGGCAATCATCTCCGCCACCACCGAAATTGCGATCTCCTCGGGGGAAACGGCTCCGATTTCGAAGCCCATCGGCGCGAAGATCCGTTCCATCCGCCCGCGGGGAATGCCTTCCTTCTCGAGCTCCTTCACTACGTTTATGACTTTGCGTTTGCTTCCGATCATCGCGATGTAACGGGCCGGTGTCGAGACCGCCCACCGCAGGACGCGCATGTCGTCGCGGTGTCCGCGCGTCACGATAATCACGTAGCTTGTCTCGCGAATCGTCAGGCGGGGAAACAGCTCTTCGTACTCTCCCGAAAAGATCTCGTCGGCTTCGGGAAAGCGCTCTGTATTCGCGAATGCTTCCCGGTCGTCGATCACGGTGGAACTGAAACCGGCCATAACCGCGAACTTCGAGAGGCTCTTCGAAATGTGTCCCGCCCCGAAAATGAAGGCGCGCGGAGCTGGGATCACCGGTTCCACAAAAACGTCCAGCTGGCCGCCGCAAATCAAACCATTGTCGTAGGCGGCATCCTGTCCCAGATTGAAGCTCATGTGTCTTGGCTTTTCCGTCGCGATCACCTCGCGGGCGGCGTTCCACACCTCGGCCTCCACGCAACCGCCGCCAATGGTTCCCACCATCGAGCCGTCTTCGCGGACCAGCAGTTTCGCGCTCTCGAAGCTTGGGATGGAGCCGCGCACCTGAACGATTGTGGCGAGTGCCGCCTTTTGCCCCAACCGCCTCAAGCGATGAAGCTCGTCGTAAACATCCATTCGATGAGATTATAGCTTGAAAGCCCTTGTATCCGTGTCTTTCACATTGGCCTCGCACTTTCACACCGGTTCACGTCTTCGAAGCTGGCCGAGCCGCGCTTCACGGAGCACGACAAACGGCGCACGACGATCATTGCGATCCGTCAACGGCGCCACGAAAGCCTTGGAACGTGCTTTGGGCTCGAGAATCCACGTTGCAGGCAGGGGGACGCCATAAACGGGGATGACCGTGATTGAGCTTGACAGGTTCGGTCCTTGCGTGGGGTGGTCCGATGTAACGGGACGAGGGAAAAGCCCGTGCCATGGTGCTGGCGGCGCTGGCATCGGGCCAGGCTCTGTGCTGGTGATTCCTCTTGTAGATTGTTTGGCGGGTGGTCTCATCGTTATTCAGCCTCCTGCACGCCTCGCGCCTGATCTGTTCGGTGCTGGTTCCTCCTGCGCACTTGCTGTTCCGGGCTTCACGGTTTCAGGATCGGCGGGGAACGGCCGCGTGGAGGCAAGCAATTGCGCTATGATGTCCGTCCTGTGTACAAATCCGTCCGCTATCGCACCACCTCCGTGTGCGTCCTTGTCCTGATCTACCTGGCAGTCGTGTACCTGCTGCCGCGCCCGGAGACCGTCAAGCCCGAGGGCTGGCGTCTGCTCGGGATCTTCGCCGCCACGGTCGGAGGGCTGATTCTACAGCCCATCGCGGGCGGCGCGCTGGTGCTGATTTCGGTAACGCTTGCCGCGGCGGCCGGCGGGCTCCCGATCACGCAGGTGCTCATGGGCTTCGGCGATCCCATCGTGTGGCTCGTCATGGCGGCGTTCTTCATTTCGCACGCACTGATCAAGACAGGCCTTGCGCGGCGAATTGCACTCGTGTTCGTCAGAACGATAGGGCAGACCTCGCTGGGTGTCACCTATGCCCTCTCGGCAACGGATCTTGTGCTCGCGAGCATCATTCCTTCGAATGGCGCGCGGTCAGGCGGCGTGGTCCTGCCGATCGCGCGATCAATCGCCGATCTCTACGGTTCGCGCCCTGGCCCCACAGCCAAACTGTTTGGCCAGTATCTGATCAACGCCCTGTACCAGAGTATCTGCATCACGTGCGCGATGTTCCTGACGGGGCAGGCAAGCAATCCCCTGGCTGCGCAGATAGCAACTACGACGTTTCACTACCCCATCACGTGGGTAAGTTGGCTGGTGGCCGGTATAGTACCGGGCCTTTGTTCCCTGGCCGCGATTCCGTACGTGATTTACCGCATGTATCCGCCAGAGATCAAGCGCACGCCCGAGGCGAGTTCGTTCGCCGCGAGTGAACTGGCGCGGATGGGTCCGATGGACCTCGGCCAGAAGATCATGCTGGCGACGTTCGTAACCGTGTGCGGACTTTGGGTAACAACGCCCTTCCACGGCATCGACATCACGGTCACGGCGTTGCTTGGGTCCTGTACTCTGCTTGTGACTGGTGTGTTGACGTGGGAAGACGTAGTGGCGGATCGGGCGGCTTGGGATATTTTCATCTGGTATGGAGGGTTGGTCCGCATGGGCAAGGCGCTCAACGAGGTTGGCGTGACCACCGCGTTTGCCAAGGGCGTCGGGGCCACGTTCGAGAACGCCGGATGGGTTGCGTTGTTCGTGATCGCCCTCGCTGTCTTCTTTTACGCGCACTACGGACTCGCAAGCATCACGGCGCACATGCTTGCGATGTACGTCCCGTTTTGTACGGTCCTCATCGCCCGCGGTGCGCCGGTCGGTCTCGTCCTTTTCGCCTTTGCGTGCTTCGTCAATTTTTCATCAGGCCTCACGAACTACGGAACTACGCCCGCGCCAATGTTCTATTCAACAGGATACGTGCCGTTCAAGGAATGGTGGATCGCGGGGTTCGTGATCTCGCTTCTGAACATCGCGATCTGGTCGACCGTTGGCTTCTGGTGGTGGAAAGTAATCGGAATCTGGTAGGGGTATGACGGGCATGCCGAGTAAATTCCCGCCATAGATCAACGTCCCGATCGGGGGTGCTCTCGCCCGGATCGAGCCGGACCAAATATGCGCCTCCCACGGATGGGGCGCCGCGTGGCCGCGCCGGCCACTGCTGCCGGTCTCGCTCCTCCAGCCAACCCCACAACCCGTCTTGCCCATACACGCTCGCCGTTTGGTTGCCTGCCTGCACTTCCACCTTCAACACCAGCTTGGCCCGCGCCAGCAGCAACGCATGCTGCACGTGCGTCGGCCCCCCCGGCTTGGCTGCGTTGTAGCCCACCCGTGCCTCCCCATGGCGCCCGTAAAGCCTCTTCACCGTCGCATCCAAATCCAATATCCACTCATTGTTCAGCAACGCCTCGTACGTCTCACCCAAGTTGAGATCCATCCACAGCGTCAACTTCTCCTCCTCCGTTTTCTCGAACGCACCCCTCACGCTGTCCTCACTCCGCAACGTCTTGACCCCGAGCATGCTCGCCATCACGCCATCGCCTCGCAGCCCCGTGATGTGGGCATACCGGCGATGCCCGCTCATCACGCTCAACAGCATCGTTGCCAGGATCTCATCCTTGCTTGGCGCATTCGGCGACTGATACTCCAGCGGGCACGTATCACCCCATCGCTTCCATCGCCCCGACTTCACCAGAAACTCCACGAAGTATATCAGCGGGCCGTTCATCGTCATCCCCGGTTCGGCCACCCATCTCACCTCCACCATTCCGCCCAGAGTCTCTACCTTGTGCGGTTCGCGGTACCCTTGCACTCCCTCTTCCTCTTCACCCTCCGGGTGAACTCCTCGTCGCTCCAATGCTTCGCTCATGCCGCCCCGCACCTAGTCGGCCAATAGGAGTATCGGATATATCCGTCAGCATTCTCCCTGGCCTGGCGATGCAGAACGTTACCTTGGGATTAGCCACCGCAGCACTGCGCACCAATCCTTCCGCAGCAGCCTTCATGGCCATTAATGCGGCCAGGCCGCCGGTGGTTCCTCGACTGCGCTAGAAGAGATTGCCAAAACACATCCGGCGGGCGCGGAGACAACTTCCAGAAGAGCACTGAGCGGCGCTCCAACGAGTGCCAGACCCTTGCCTATGTACGCCAGGATACGGTCATAGCACGCTTCCTCCACCCGCAGCGATGGAATTGCCGGAGCGGCATTGCAAACCAGCAGATCCAGTGCGCATAGTTCCGCCCTTACGCGGCCCCTTAGGGCGACGCACCACGTCAGATCCGAGGCGTCGCCGCGCTCCATGAGCAAGCGCCCCGGCAGGTTACGGCTCGCCGCCAACAAATCCTTGGCGTCCTCTTGACTTCGAGAATAGACTTAGAATAGACACCAATCACGGTGCCGCCTTCGGCGACGAGTTCAAGGGCAATCGCCGCGCCGAGCCCCCTCAGAAGGAGTCTCAGAGACCCTGATCTCAGCCCGGAGTTTTACCCGGAGAATGGAAATTGGTTTGGGCGGTGCCGAGCCGGTTGCGGGGGGTGCGCGGGGAGAGTGAGACTGGGGTATGCCGCAACTGCAATTGCCGCTGTTTCCAGCAGGAATCAAAGCGATCAACCAAGACATCGGAGTGGAATGCAAGGATGGCAAGGTGGTCTATGTGCACGGCCACCTACCGGTGTTCCAGCATGAGGAAACGGACCTGAAGAGCTTTCGGTTCTTCACCAGTCAGATGGTGGACCGGGGAGTGGTGCGAGCCGGGGAGGTCGCGGGGACCTTCGGAGTACCGCAGGGGACGGTGAAGCGATAGGTGGGCGTGTACCGGACACAAGG
>SYKU01000266.1 GCA_005808865.1 Acidobacteriota bacterium | reverse complement strand
TTCCGTCTTCTACTAATTCTTTGGGCTGCACGGAACCATCGAGCGGTGAGTAAAAGCCGTGGATTTTGCAGCCCTTTTGCGCAACCCGCGGCGACTCGCCATTCCGCAGCAACCGCGCCCGTTCAATACCCTGGCCCCTCACCTTGGGCGCTGATAGATGCCTTCCTCGACGAAGAAAGTCTCTGGGATTCGAGAAGGAAGCGACCCGCCCTGGAAGACCTCGACATCCTCGACGAGTTACTCGTGCACACTGTGTGATTCTGATGTGATTCTATGTCCTGAATGATCGCCTCAAGGTCGTTTGCCTTGGCAGCGATCCGACGCACTTACTTAGGGTTTTGCCCATCGGACCCGGCCCCTGAAAGCCGCTGTTTTTTGCGCATCGGGCACGGGCTGCTGCGCAGTGAGCTTCGCAATCGACACCACGAAAGCTGCCGCGATGGAGAGGACTTCTGAAGCCCGCGACAGGCGCCTTATCATGCTTAGCTCCTTAATCGACGGAATTGGATATTGGACATTTTGATCAGGAACTGCGTGTAACTTCTTCGACATGACATGATCGAAGTCCCAACCTCCGGGGCAGTGGAATATAATACCAGTGGAGGTCTGCCTTGGCACAAAATACCACCAGACGACATTTCTTTTTCGGCAGTTTGCTCGCCGGCGCCGTTCCTGCCGGAGGATTCGGCAGCGCGCTTTCCCTGCCAAGGTTGGGCTATAAATCCCCCAACGAAAAACTCAACATTGCCTCGATCGGCGCGGGCGGCAAGGCCACGAGCGACATTGACGGCTGCGCAAGCGAGAACATCGTCGCGCTTTGCGACGTGGACGCCAAACAAGCCGCACCGAAGTTCAAGCAGTACGAATCGGTTCCCAAATACAGGGACTTCCGCAAGATGCTCGACAAGGAAGCCAAGGGCATCGACGCGGTCATCGTCACCATTCCGGATTTCATGCACGCAACCGCCGCCACCTGGTGCATGGAGCGCGGCAAACACGTCTTCGTTCAGAAGCCGCTCACGCGGACCGTTTGGGAGGCGCGCCATCTGATGGACAGCGCCACCAAATACAGGGTCGCGACCCAGATGGGTAATCAGGGCTATTCGAACGAAGGCACGCGACTCGTTGCCGAGATGATATGGGCCGGCGAAATCGGTAACGTAACTGAAGTTCATGCGTGGACGGACCGTCCCATCTGGCCACAAGGTCTCAAGGAAATTCCGGCGCCGGACGCGGTTCCCGACACCCTGGACTGGGACCTGTGGCTTGGCATCGCCGAGTCGCGACCCTTCACCTCCGGGGGAAAAGGCTACCCGACGAGTTGGGGTTCTTTCTACCAGCCCTTCAACTGGCGCGGTTTCTATGACTTCGGCTGCGGCGCTCTGGGCGACATGGCCTGCCACATTCTGGGCGCGCCGAACCTCGCCTTGAGGCTCGGCGCGCCTACCAGCGTCGAGTGCATCAAGAAGGAAGGAACCAGCGATTTCATGTTCCCGGAGAAATCAGTCACGCGCTTCGATTTCCCAGCCCGCGGCTCGATGCCGGCGCTGAAGCTGTTCTGGTACGACGGCGTGAAAGCGACGCCGGAAATCACGGGAGTGCCGAAGGGTGAACTGCTCGGCGACCTGCCGTTCAGGCCGCGCAACCGGCAGCAAGGATCGCGGCGGCAATCGAATGGATACATCGGCCGCATGTTCGATTGGGAAGAGTTCCAGGCCGTGAAGGCGGACCCTGAGGCTCGCCATCCCACTCCGGACGGTAGTCTTTTTATCGGAGACAAGGGCATGATCACGACGGGGACCTACGGCGAACAGACGCGCCTGCTTCCGGTCGAAAGGATGGCCGAGTACAAATTCCCGTCGCAACTTCTCACGCGTTCGCCCGGTCATTATGCCGATTGGATCCGCGCCTGCAAGGGCGGCGAGCCGGCGTGCTCGAACTTCAATGTAGCGTCACCTTTCGTCGAGTGGATGCTCCTCGGCGTCGTCGCCCTCCGTGTCGATGGCAAGCTCGAGTGGGACTCCGCGAAGATGAAGTTCACAAACAATCCGCAGGCGAACAAGTTCCTGAAGCCGACGTTCCGCAAGGGGTGGACCATCGGGTAGCTGGCGGCCGTTTCGCCGGCCTTTTTTTGCGCCGCGCAAAGCGCTTCACCCGTACTTCCGCTTACCCCGCGCGGTCTGGTGTAACGGACCAAGATCTTTGCCGGCCACGGTGTCACGATGCCGGGGGGCGATCAGTCAGGGTCTCTCCCTCACCTAAGCCTGAAATCCGAAGTTTAGCACTTAACCCAATTATTTTCAGCGGCTTGCAGGCTTTAAAGCCAACTTCGCCGAAGTTGGCTTTCCACAGCGTAAACCATTCAAAATACGTCGGATAGTCTTTGAAATGATTGCAACTTCGGATTTCAGGCTAAGTTCATCCGTGGGAACGGCCCGGTGCGGTCAAGGGCGTGCCAGCAGGCTCGGCGGGAGTGAACCCTTGACGGCGAGGACCGTTCCAGATCATGAAAGAGGAGGGGAAAACCGTGCGAGGTCCTGGGTGGTAATCCCGCCGGGCCGGAGAGAAAGATCCCGGTCCGTTACAGTCTGACACCCGACGCCGGTCCACCTTTCCGCTTCAAGGTAAGGCAGAAATTCCGGTGGAATTGAACGCCAGGCCCCATCGTCAAGCCATTGAGTGGCGGGCACGGAAGACGAAGGGGCGTCGCCGATCCGCCAGTCCGCTTGGGCCCTCAACCGCCGGTTCGAGAACACGCGCGCGTACGGGCAGGTTCCGCGGACGTCGCATACCGCCGCATCCGTGCCGCCCGGCGACGCCTGCGATCTTACGGAAGGCTTTGCCGAATGCCCCGCGAACAATGTTGCCCGGCTTGCTGGTGGGAAATGGATCGAGCTTCGGGCCGTGAAGTGAAAGCGGAAACCGTGAACTCAAATACCACGGGAGAGAAGTCTCTCGAGAGTGCTTAGGTCGTCGCTGCCACCCATGACGATCAAATGGTCACCCGCGGCGACTTCGGCTTCTGCTGGCGGATTGAAGGCCATTTGACCGTCCGCCTTGCGGATCGCCAACACGATTACGCCCAAGTCGCGCCGGATTTGCATGTCGCGCAGGGACTTCCCCGCGAAAAGGCTCTCTTTGTCCACCATTACCTGTGCTATCGAAACGTTCAAGCCCATGCCCGCGCCAGTCGTGAAGTCGAGAAACCGGGCTACGTGCGGCTGAAGCAGAGACTGCGCCAATCGGTGTCCCGCGATCGTGTATGGCGCGAAAACGGTATCCGCTCCAGCGCGCCGCAGTTTCTGTTCCGCCTCTTCTTCGGCGACACGCGCGGCAAGATGCAAGTCGGCGTTGAGCGTCTTGGCGGACAGGATCAAGAACAGGTTGTCGGCGTCGGAGGATAGCGCCGCAACCAGACCCTTGGCGCGGGCAACGCCCACTTCCCGTAGCGTCGCGTCGTGCGTCGAGTCCGCGGCGACGGCCATGTAACCGCTCCGTATTGCTCGCTCTACTTTGTCTGGGTTGCTGTCCACAACCAGGAATGGCGCGCCCGCTCGGTGCAACTCCGAACACGCGCTGCGTCCCACGCGACCGAAGCCGCACACAATGTAGTGATTCTGAAGTCTGTCGATCATGCGTTTGATCCGCCGCTTCCCGTAAAACTCTCCCAGTTCGAGTTCGACGATGGTCTGTGTTACGGCGCCGCCCACCAGGAGCATTGTGACGACGGCTAAGAGCATTAGGCCGGAATTGAAAATCCGGCCGGCCCGGCTCAGTTCCCTCAACTCCCCATACCCCACGGTGGTCATGGTGATCAACGTCATGTAGAACGCATCGAACGGAGGATAATGTTCAACGACGATGAATCCCGCTGTCCCAACCAGGAGTGTGAAACAGAAAATGCCGGCGACGATGCCCAGACGGCGCGCGAATCTGTGCATGAAAACGATCTCTATTTTCGCTGGAACGCCGGGTTGTACGCCCCTGAAGTGGCGAACCCGCCCAAGTCCTCTTTCATCGGTGAATGACGCGGGTAGCTCTCGAAGACGTCGCCCGTCCCCAGCATCCGGGGGTCCTTCTGCGTGGTGAGCACCGTTTCCAGGTCCGCGCGCATCTTGCTTCTTGTGGCCTCGTGCGCCGGTTCGGCGGCCAGATTCTTCAGGCACCCTGGATCGCGCCGTATATCGTATAGCTCTTCTTCCGGATGTTTGCCGAAACCTGCATCGAACAGAGGCCGCACGGCGGGCTCGTCGCGATGCTCCATCATGAGAGTCTTCGTGGGGCTGTTGTCGATGTCGTAAAACTTTCCCGGATCGCCCGCCGGCCATCGCTCGGGTTTGAAGTTACGAACGTACAGGTAGTTCCGGGAACGCAGTCCCCGCGAGGGGTAACCGAGATTGTCGGGTCTTGCGTGTGAATGCCGTTCTCGACCGGCTTGTACGTACGCCCGGCGCGCCGCGGCCGGTCCAGTCGAAAGCAGCGTCGGGAGGAAACTTTGTCCGGTAACCGCCGACGGAATTGTAATGCCCGCGGCCTCAAGAAACGTGGGAGCGAAATCGATGAAGGAAATGAGGTCACCGATCTTGCGCCCGCCCTTGAACCTGTCCGGCCAGCAAACTGCGAGCGGCATGTGGATGCCGTATTCAGTCACCTGTGCCTTTGAATGCGGGAACGACATTCCATTGTCGGCGGTCACGACGACGAGCGTATTCGACAATTCGCCCATGTCCTCCAGGGCCTTCAACATGCGGCCAAGGTGGCGGTCGAAGTGTTCGATTTCCTGATAATAGTCGAGCAGATCGGAACGTACTTCGGGCGAATCCGGCAGGAACGGCGGCACCTGCACGTCGGCGAGCTTCTTGCCCGACGCCGCGCCCGAGCCAACCTTATAAGTGCGATGCGGCTCGTGACCGCCGTACCAAAAACAGAACGGCGCGCCCTTGGGCCGCTGCTTGAGGAATTCGGAAAAGTTCGCGGCGTAGTCGTTGTTGCTGACCGCGCCTTCCTTTTCGGCGGATGTCTTTCCGTCGAACGCAGGTCCCGCCGGATTGTGCTTCCACCCGGCTCCCTTGAAGTTGCACGGGCCCGCGCCCTTGCCCGTCAGACCCACGAAATATCCAGCCGACGCGAGCAGATCCGGATAGACCGCAAACTTCTTCGGAAAGAAGCTCGCGTGCGTGCCGGCCTCTTCAAGCTGCCACGGATAACGGCCCGTGAGAATGGCGGCGCGCGAAGGGGCGCATCCTGGAGAAGCGCAAAAGGCGTTCGAGAATAGCGCGCCCATGCGGGCTACCCGGTCGAAGGCTGGTGTTTTTACCACCCGATCGCCTGCTGCGCCTGTACTGGTCCACGACTGATCGTCCGCGATGGCGAAAAGGATGTTGGGGCGCCCGGTCTGCGCAACCGATGAGCCGGCCGCGCCCGCAGCGCCGCCTATAAACGTTCGTCTGGAAATCATTCCGCTTCTTCGCCTTATACCGTTAATGATCGCAGCCCGTGTCGCGGCCCGGTGCGGCAACCACGCCGCTTAGCCTCGAATCGTGAGCTTACCATTTCGGAAGCCCGTGTGCGTTCACGGGAATTTGTATATCCGGTGCGCGGTGCGGCCCATGATCCACTCCCTGTCGTCCGGCGTGAAGAACTGAATCATCTCCTTCATGATCAGGAATTCGAAGAAGTTTGCGTAGATCAACCGCTTCGGACCATAGCGGTCGTAGAGCCTTCGCAAAAACGGCCAAACGTCCCGATAGGGCGTCTGCCTCGTCTTCGACGGATTGTGCAGCGACGTGCGAACGTAAACGTTCGGCAGTCGCGCCATATCGAGCAGCGGCCCGAAGCCGGCGCTATCCGGCGCTGCGATGTCGATCATGGCGATGTGGTCGATCACCACATTCACGCCCGGAAAACGCGCTGCCATGTCCGCCACCTGGCCCACCTGTTCCGGCGCGAGGAAGATGTTGAACACCGCGCCCAGCTTTTCCGCCATCTTCCACAGCGGATAACTCGCGGGATCGTTGAGCCACTTTACGTCGCGGTCGTAGATCGGACTGAGGCGGAGGCCCACAAGCCCGTCGTCCTTTATCAGCCGTTCGAGGCGCGAAGCGTTCTGGGCGTCGGCGGGCGGGAAGAGCCGATGGCCCACCAGGAGTCCGACGCCCGCGAACTTGCCCGGGTACGTTTTTACGCAGTGGCTTGTGTAGGCGTTGTTTCTCCCGTAATAGCAGACATGCGAAATCACCACGTGGCCCACGCCGTAGGTTTTCATTTCGGAGAGAAGGTACTCCGCCGAGTAGTCGTGCCGGGGAAGCCCCGTGGGGCAGGTCGCCAGATCAGCGTCGATCCGGAAGCGCGGATCCCTGGCGTTTGCGAGCCAGGCGTGTTCCGCGGCATTCACCACAGGCGCGGCTGGCGAAGCCGCCGGAATGGCGGAAACCGCCGGACTGAGCAGGACCGCTCGGCGAGATAGTGATGCGCTCATTGATCGAGATCGTATCGAAGACGAGGCCACCGCCGCAAGCCGCCGGCAAACAGCGATCGGCTCTGGGCTTCAATCGTGTGCCTGGCGGATTGGCTGGCGGCCCTCCTTGCGCCGCTTAACGGCCGATTGCTTTAGTGATCATGAGCCTTTGATAGGATAAATAGATGAGTAAGCTCACCTGTTTTCTGCCGCTTCTGACGCTCGCGTTGGCGTCGGCGCAGACGCCGCCGGCGGCCCCCAAACCAGCCCTGACCAAACCAGCCGTGGCCAAGCCGGCCGCGGCCAAACCGGCAGTCGCAAAGTCCCCGGCTGCGAAGCCGGCGATTCCGAAACCTGCTGCCGCTAAGACCCCGGCAGCGAAGCCATCGGACCCCACCTCGAAAGTAGTGCTTACGATCGGCGAAGAGAAGGTTACAGTGGCGGATTTCGAAAGGCTGGTGGATTCCCTGCCGGAACAGTACCGCGCGCAGATTCGAGGCGCGGGCAAACGGCAGTTCCTCGAACAATTGATACAGATCAAGGTGCTGTCGCAGGAGGCCCGGAAACGCAGGATCGACCAGACGCCCGGCTACATGGCGCAGTTGGCCTTTCAGCGGGACAATCTGCTCGCGCAGTCGCTCTACCAGGACATTGCCGCCAAACTGACGATAGGGGAGGCGGAATCCCGCAAGTATTTTGAAGACCACAAGGGCGAATCCGAACAGGTTCGCGCAAGGCACATCTTAATCAAGATGAAGGGCTCTCCCGCCCCGTCGGCGCCAGACAAGAAGGAACTTACGGAAGAGGAAGCCCTGGCGAAGGTCACGGAGATCCGGAAGCGAATACTCGCCGGTGAGGACTTCGCGACGATCGCAAAAGCCGAGTCGGACGACAAGGGGTCGGGGCTGAGCGGCGGCGATCTCGGGTCGTTTAAGCGCGGAGCAATGGTCCCGGCATTTGACCAGGCGGCGTTTACGCAGCCCATCGGCGTCGTAGGCGAACCCGTCAAGACGCAGTTCGGCTACCACATCATCAAGGTGGAACAGCGGGATTCGAAAACGTTCGACGAATTGCGTCCTGAGATGGAAAAAAAGATGCGGCCGGATTTGGCGCGCAAGACAATGGAAGATCTGCGAAAGGGGTCGACGGTTGTCGTGGACGAGTCCTTCTTCGGAGCGCCCGCAACGGCCCCGAAGCAGTAGGCAAATGGCTGGAGCGGCAGGCGATCGTTTTCTATCGCCTGCGTTCCTCGGCGCAAACGGCATCACGGAGTTGGAACGGTTGTATCCTGGCATGCCTCAATTGCCGGCACATCGATGATCTGGATTCCCTCATTTTGCGACTCCACGGATTCGACCAGGGCAGCTGTCATCTGCCGTATCGTTACCAAGCCTAGCCGGCGGGCGGTGTCGCGAGTGCACGGGATTCTTTCCGACATCCAGTAGAGGGGCATGAGTGCAACCGGCCATCGGTGGCCTGGGCCAAGCACGTACCAAGGGCGCAGAAAAACCGCGTTCAGCCCCGATTCCCGGATCAGCGTTTCTCCGCGAGCCCGCACGGAAACGAAGTCCTTCATCACGGGCGCGGGTTGCGCCACGCTGAGGTAGACGAAGCGACCCACTCCAGCCGCCTTCGCCGCTTCCACGGCAGCTTCCACGGACGGGTAGTCAATCTCGAGGAATTGTCTCGCCTTGTACGGCGAAGGGTGGGCCACGCCTATCAGATGCACGAACACATCCGATCCTTGGACGTGTCCGGCGTAAGTGCGTGCGTCGAGCGCGTCCCCGCGAACAACCGTAGGGCCGGGCGGAAGCTTCGATTCGGAACCGGCCCTGACCAGCGCTCGCACTGCATGGCCGCGCTCGCAGAGCCTCGCAATGAGCCGCGAGCCCATGTAGCCGGTTCCGCCAGTGACGAAAACCGTCAATCTTCGAGGAGCCACCTGCGGCGTCTGCTGCGCGCGGAAAGGAAGAGGAAGAGAAAAGCGCTCAGCATCCCCAACGAAGCTCCAAGTCCGATAACGCGAGGCTCAGAGGAGCGCATCGAGACGGACAAGGCGACGTTTACGAGTACCGGAATTGCCGCCGCGCAAAGAGGCAGCTTTGGCTTGTCGAGCGAGAACAGGGTACGCGAGGTGATCTCAAGCAGCGTCCACCCCACCATGCACGGCGCAAGGCCCAGAAACACGTCTGCCACGAGTTGCGTAGACTGGGCGGTGAAGCTTCCCCGCTGAAACAGTTGAGCGATCACGGGACCCCTCACGGCGAGACCGACACCGCACGCGACAACTGCCGCCACAGCCGCGACGAGGGTCGTCTTGTCGATCAGGCGAAAAGCTTCTCGCAGACGCGCCTGGCTCCGCAGCCGGGCGATCTCGGGCAGCAGCGAGTTCGAGATCGGCATGATGAGAAACGCGAGTGGGACGCCGATGCATTTCATGCAGTAGTCGAGTGCGGCCGCCATTCCGGGCCCGCCGTGCGTCGCATAGGCGCGCGTTACCGTGATATTCGAAGCGATCGCGACGGCATAGATCAGTATCGCTCCCGGTTTCGAAATCAACTCGCGCCATTTGGTATCGCACCTCACGCCGGAATCACGGTCGAGCCCGCGGCGCGCGCAGAAGTAGACTACAGCGAACTGAACCCAGGCGCCAAACGTATAGCCCACGGCGAATCCGTAGACTCCCAGGAACTTCCACATCGCGAGGGCCCCGGCGATCGTAAACAAATTCAGGGAGGCTTGGTAGAAGGCGGACGGCGCGAATCGCCTGTCTGTGAACAGCAACGCGGAGTGGATGGCTGCGGCGCCCGCGGCCATGGAGGAGAACGCCCCGATTCGCAGTATCGTCACTGCCGTTGGCAAATACTCCGCGTCCAAACCAGGCGCGAGTACACGCATAATCCACGGAGCGCCGATCACGACTGCCGCGGTAAGCACGGCGAAAACCCAGGCGAACACGCGGTTGAGCTTGAGGAACAGAGCGGTCCGTATGGCCCCCCGGCGCTCCGTGAGCATTGGCACGAACGCGAACACCATCGTGTTCGTGAGCACCGAATTCAAAGTGTCGAGCGGGCCGATGGCCACCGCGAGCGCGTCCGCGGCGCTGTGCGTGCCAAGCAGGTACGCGGTAATCGCCACCCGCAGAAATCCCAGAACATTGCCGGTCAAAAGGCCCGCGACGATCGTGAGACCACCCCGCACCAAGGGGCTTTCAACCGCGCGAGTAATGGCGCGGTCGACCGTCGCGGCCGGCGGATGCTGTTCTAGTGTTCTCAAGCTCAGGCGGCCGTTGCGCCTCGCGCGGCCGCTAGTGCCGCTTCGTAGTTGGGATGCTCCGTGACTTCCTTCACGTACTCGGCGTGACGGATCACGTTGTTCTTGTCGAGCACGAAAATCGCCCGGCTCTCAATGCGGAGATCCTTGATCAACGTTCCGTAGTTCGAACCGAACGATCCCTCGCGGTGATCGGATAGCATCTTGATCTTATCGACCGCGAAGGCCCCGCACCAGCGCGTCTGCGCGAACGGAAGGTCCATGCTAACGGTGAGGATATCGACTCCCGGCAGCGCGGCTGCTTCTTCGTTGAACTTTTTTGTCTGCATATCGCAGACGGGAGTGTCGAGTGAAGGTACGACGCTGATAATTCGTACACCGTTTCCCGTGCCCGCCAAATTGACGGGTTTCAGCCCGCTGTCGACAACCGAAAAATCCGGAGCCGCATCGCCGGCCTTCAACTCTGGACCAATCAAGGTCAGGGGGTTTCCCTTCATCGTGGTCGCTCCTGGTCTTTCCATATCCGTTTTATCCTCTCACTTTGCTGAAATTCACTTTCTGCAATATTAACCGACTATTGTAGCAATTCAGCGAACTTTAGCGGATCGCTCGTGGGCAGTTTGCAGCTATAGTCTTCGCAGACGTAGGCCGTCGCCGTCCCGCCAATCTGGCCCATAGTTTCTATCACAGGGAGCCAGGCAGCGAGCTTTTCCCGCGCCTCTGCGCCCTCGATGAGCAGCACTATTCTGTTGGGCACGAACCTTTCGTTCAGCACGCTCAACATCGCGCCGGTGCTCTCCGCGGACTTTTCGCCAACAAGAATGATCTGCTTGGGCTTCGAGAGACTGTACTCCCAGGCCACGAGCATCTGCGGCACGCCGACGGGCGCCGACATGATTCGTGGCGCAAAAGCCGCAAGCGCGCGATCGGCCGTTTCCCGTAAGTCCTTGCGATCCGTAATCTGGGCGAGCCGCAGGAGGTTCAGCAATGCGACGGAGTTTCCTGAAGGCTCGGCGCCGTCGTAGTCCTCTTTTAGTCGCATGACCAGTGAACTGTCGTCCGCCCCGGAGCTGAAGAATGCGCCGCTGGCCTTGTCCTCGAAAAGCTCGATCTGCTTTTCCGTGAGGCTCAGCGCGGCGTCTAGATTCCGCGTGTCGAACTGTGCCTCGTACAAGTCGAGCAGCCCCTGCGAGAAGAACGCGTAATCGTCGAGAAAGCCCGGAATGGCGGCCTCTCCCTGGCGGTAACGACGGAGGAGAATTCCGGTCTTGGGGTCGTACATCTTGCCTAGAATGAAATCGGCCGCGCGCCGGGCCGCCGCGGCGTAGTGCGGTTCATCGAGAATCGCCCCGCCCTTCGCGAAAGCGGAAATCATCAGACCGTTCCACGCCGTTAACACCTTGTCGTCCAGGTGGGGCCGCACGCGCTTCGACCGCATCGTCATCAAACGCGCGGATGTGACGGCGATCGCAGCCCGTACTTCGGCCTCGGTCTTCTCAAATTTCCGCGCGGTCTCTTCGAGCGAGCGCGCCTCGAAAAGGATGTTTTTGCCGGTGAATTCGTGGTGCGGATCGTTCGCGACATTGCCGTCTTTCTCCACTCCGTAGCGGTACTCGAAGACCGGATCGCCGATTTCCGCGCGCGTGAAAACGTAGAAAGCTCCTTCGCCTTTCTCCTTTGGTTTTGCCGGATCGATCACGCTGTCGGCGTCCTCGGCCGAGTAGAACCCCCCATCGGGGTCGAGCATGTCGCGAAGCACGTAGTCGAAGATCCGCCGGGCGACCGTCGCGTAAGCGGGGTCGCGCGTGATCTGGAAGGCTTCGAGATACGAAATGGCAAGTTGCGCCTGATCGTAAAGCATCTTCTCGAAGTGCGGAACAAACCAGCGGCTGTCCACCGAATAGCGGTGGAAGCCTCCGCCCAACTGATCGTTCATCCCGCCTTTGGCCATCTCGCGGAGCGTCAACAGCACCATGTCGAGCGCCTCCCGGCTCTTCGTGCGAGCGTGGTATCGAAGCAGGAAATTGTGCGTGACGGGCCGGGGGAATTTCGGCTCGCTGCCGAATCCGCCGAGTTTCGAATCGAAGCTGCGGCGAAAAATCAGAAAGCCACTCTCGAGCGCGGCCCTGTCGAGGACGAGTCCGGACCCGGCCTTGGCAGGCGCCACTTCCGCCTGCTTGCGTAATTGAGCAAGCACGTCCTCGCTCGATTCGAGGATCTTCTGCCGCTCGGAGCGCCATGCTTCGGCGATACGTTCAAGCAGCACGGGGAAGCCGGCGCGCCCATAGCGATTCTCCGGCGGAAAATAGGTCCCGCCGACGAACGGTTTCAAATCGGGCGTGAGCCATACTGACATGGGCCAGCCGCCGCCGCCCGTCGTGGCCTGCACGTATGCCATGTAGATCCGGTCCACGTCGGGCCGTTCTTCGCGGTCGACCTTGATCGAGATGAAGTGCTTGTTCATGATGGCCGCGATCTCTTCATTCTCAAAGGACTCGCGCTCCATCACGTGACACCAGTGGCAGGTCGAATAGCCGATAGAAAGGAAGATCGGCTTGTCTTCTTTTCGGGCTTTCTCGAACGCCTCAGGACCCCAGGGGAGCCAATCCACCGGATTGTGCGCGTGTTGAAGAAGGTAGGGGCTCTTTTCCATCGACAGTCGATTCGTATGCATGGGTTTTCCTTGGGGCGGCTGCTGCGCGCGGAGAGCGGCTACGGTGACCGAAGCGAGAATGAGACGGGTCAGCACTTGATGAGGTCCACGCGAGCGGCTTCCGTTCCGGCGGCATTTGGGGACATGGCCATTCCTCAGGGTACAACGCCCGGCAGTGTCGATCCCACCGGTGCGCGCCTGATGTCGTGAACAGGGCCATATCACGATCGACCCGATCGACGGAATGAGCACGGAGCCTTCTTCCTGATTCTCACCGCGCCCCGCGGCTACGCAGCAGCAACTCCGCAAGCGTCAACGCTCGCGGAAGTCCGTGTCCTTCGAGTCAGTCACGAGGCCGTGCGCGCGGGCGTGGTCCCGGATCATACGGTCCTTCGCGGCGCGCGAGCCGATCTCCGTGGGTACAGCCGGGACTCGTTGGCGAGGCTCCCACGGGATAGCGCCGCACGTTTTCGTCGAAGCGTGGCTTCACCCCATCGAGCCGGCCAGGTGCCGTTCTCGGGCGGCCGCAAATGCCAACGTGGCCCAAATGTCAGCGCGACCGGGGTCCTGGAAGCCGCCCGAAACTCGCCTTGCGCTATCTCACTCGCGAGGCACTCCGGGACGTCGTGAATCGCGATGCGGGTTCCGCTGATATAGGGCGGGCGAGTTCACCGGGCTTCGATCTTGCCTGCAATCCTTGAGTTCCTACCTCTAGCGGGTGAAGGCGGCTGCGGACACCGCGGCGGATCGCCGGCTGCCAACCGCGACCCCGAATCCGGCCGCTCCCGGTCAGGACTGCTCTGTCCGCCAGGACTGCGGATTAACGGTCTACGGTCCGGCTCCCGCCACCAAGAACGCGTGACCACGCCCCATGCCGTAGAATGGTCGATTGGCAACCCAACTGCATCCCGTCAAAACCGCCACACTCCTCAGACAACTCGGGTTTGTCACGGCAACGGCTCTCGTCGTCTCGAACATGGTGGGAACCGGCATTTTCGGCACTACCGGCTTCATGGTGGGGCAACTCGGCGACGCGAAGATCATCCTCGCGGCGTGGGCCGTCGGCTCGTTGTTCGCGCTCGCCGGCGCATTCAGCTATTCGGAACTTGGCATCAACTTTCCCAGCTCCGGTGGCGAGTACGTTTACCTCACGCGGGCATTCGGGCCGACCTGGGGCTTCATGACTGGCTGGACCTCGTTTTTTGCCGGATTTTCCGCGCCTATCGCCGCGGCCGCCCTCACCTTTTCCGACTATCTGGGCCATTTCTTCCCGGCCCTGCGACAGGAGAGCGGTCTCACCATCGGTTCCGGTGCATTGACTTTGAAGTTCGGCGGAGCGCAGTGGATGGCGTCCTCGCTGATTCTGGTTTTCACCGCGCTAAACTGCTTCGGCATAGGGCGCGTTGCCAAGATCCAAAACGTGCTGACCGGCGGGAAAATCGGTGTCATCGTCCTGTTCGTCCTTGGCGGTTTCCTCTACGGCAACGGAAACTGGAACCATTTGTCGGAAGCAGCTGTTCGGACTTCATCTACCGCGCTGCCCGCGCAGTTTGTCGTAACCCTGTTGTGGGTCATGGTGTCTTACAGCGGATGGAACGCAGCCACGTACGTGGCTGAAGAGTTGAAGCGGCCGGAGCGTACCCTTCCGGCGGCTCTCGCTGTGGGAACCGCACTTGTAACCGCGCTCTATCTGGGGCTCAATCTGGTCTTTTTTTACGCCACTCCGCTCGAACAAATGAAGGACCATATCGCTGTAGGCTCGCTCGCCGCGTCGAAGCTGTTTGGCCCCCAAGTTGCGGGGGTGTTCGCCGCCGCGATGGCGCTTTCCATCGTCTCGACGGTCAGTGCAATGATGACCATCGGCCCGCGTGTCTATTACGCCATGGCGCAGAACGGCGCGTTTTTCCGGAAAGCCGCGGTAGTGCATCCGAAGTGGCGGACGCCAACCATCGCGATTCTGTCGCAGGGCGTCTGTGCCTCGCTCATGACGCTCACTCCATTCCCGCAACTGGTGTTCTTCATCGGCCTGAGCCTGACTTTTTTTACAGTGCTTTCGGTGGCGTCGCTTTTTGTCTTCCGCCGCCGCGAAGGATGGCAAAGGCTGAAACCGGTGAGCTTCTGTTTTCCGGCCATTCCCGCGGCGTACATTCTGGTTGGCGGTTGCATGACAATCTACGGCATCATCTGGCAGCCCAAAGCCAGCTTCATTGCGCTGGCGAACATTGCCGCGGGAGCAATCATATACCGGCTGTGGCTGCGCGACCGGCGCGTATGAGGCGAAGGGACCTGCTCGCGGCGGCCGCGGCGGCGCCGGCGGTGCCCGCGCGGATTCCGGCGATTGATCCCGCCGTCACCGCTCGCCACGACCGCGCCGTCGAAGCCTACCTCAAGCTTCAGATCACCGATACCGCCAGCCGCTGGCACGGCGGCTTTCTCGACGAGTACGGTCTCTGTTACGCCGGCACGGCCGCAGGAAGCTGGACGATCTTCGTGCCCGCGTTCCTGCATCCGGGGTCGAAGTTTCATAAAAACGTTCTGATGATCGACCGGCTGCGGCTTTCGGCTCAGCATCTGGCAAGGATGCAGAACGCCGAAGGAAACATCGACAATCCGGTCACGAATTTTAACTCGCCCGCGGATTTGTCTTTCGCGGTGCGGGGCGCGGCCACGGCGGCGGTGCTCGCGGCTCGCGCGGGCGATCGGGAACTGACGGCCATTATGGATCCGTTTCTGCGGAGGGCGGGCGGAGCGCTTGCCGCGGGCGGGGTACACACGCCGAACCATCGATGGGTCGTGTGCGCGGCCCTTGCGCAGTTGAACGAGCTCTTCCCTTCGCGCACCTATACGCAACGCATCGACAGGTGGCTCGCGGAGGGAATCGACATCGACGAGGACGGCCAGTTTACCGAGCGGAGCACGTCGCAGTACAATCCCATCGTCGACAGCGCGCTGGTAGTGATGGCCGCGAAACTGAAGCGGCCTGAATTGCTCGATGCCGCGCGGCGAAATCTTGCCTCCATGCTTTATCTGATGCATGGCGATCTTGAACCCGTCACGGAAATCTCCCGGCGGCAGGACCGCTATCAACCGGGTTCCATGGCGGGCTACTGGTTTGCGCTTCGTTACCTCGCAACGCATGATCGCAACGGCCAGTTCGCTACACTGGCACGGGTCTATCATGAGCGGTCGGCGAGTCTCGCGATCCTGATGGAGTATCCGGAACTCTCCGCGCCGCTGCCGGCCGCAGCGCCTCTTCCAGACGACTACGAACGCGAGTTTCGGACGTTGGCCATCACGCGTATCCGCCGCCGCTCGCTCAGCGCGACCCTGTTTTTCGGCGGCAATAGCCGCTTCCTGAGTGTGCGAGGCGGCGAAGCCGTTGTAACCGCGGTTCGATTTGCAAGCGCCTTCTTCGGGAAGGGCCAATTCGTTCCGGAGCGGGCGGAGAGGAAGGACGGCGCATACGTTTTCGAACAGCCCGAGCTTGTGGCCGCGTATTACCAGCCGCTTGAGAAGGCGCGCCCCGTTCCCGCGGACGAGGAAGAGTGGTATCGAATCCGCCAGGAGCGCAAAGCCACGGAAGTCTGCCGGATGGTTCAATCGGCTGAAGTGCGGGAAATCGCGAACGGGCTTCGCGTGCGGGTTCGCTCACAGGGTACGGACAACGTTCCGGTCGCAGTTGGAGTAAACCTGCGCGAGGGCGGCAGGCTCGAAAACTGCACACCGGCCCCAAATACGCCCGATGTCTGGCTGCTCGCAAGCGGGCACGCTCACTACCGTATGGGCGCGGACACAGTGCGGATCGGGCCGGGTCTCGGCGAACACCGCTACACGCAAGTTCGTGGGGCGGAGGCGAAGATCGCAGGTCCGGCGGTGTATCTTTGCGGCTTCACGCCCTTCGACCACACGTTCGAGATCGTGTTTTCCACTAACCGCGAACGGTAACGATCACGGGGTTGCTCGTCGTGCCTCTGACCACGATGCGGAGCGAATAGGCCGTCGGGTTCAGCCGGGGCACTACCAGGTTCACCTGATAAAGCCCCACAAAGCCGGGTGCGAGGCCTGCAAAAAGCGGTTCGAACCGCGCCGTCCCCAGTTGCACCTCCACCGGTCCTTTGGCGCGGAGGAGCGACGTTGTGGGAGCGGCAACTCCGGCTGCGATGTTGCCTTCCACCGCGCCCAGCCCCGTCAGGTAAACAGAAAGCGCCTCGCCGCTCCGCGCGGGCGAAAAGTCCGTCACAAGAGTTCCGTCCTGATGAAGCACGGCTGGAAAGGCTCCGTTCGGGTAATTCAGCGTCAGGATCGCGGGCGCGGTGTCTAGCACCGTGAGCACCGTCTGCGACCCTCCGTTCGGCGTCGAAACGCGAAGCGTGGCCGCGCCCAGAACATCAAACGGAAGCTGCGCGTTGATTTGCCCGCGCGACACGAACAACAGAGGAAGCTTGACGCCGTTCAGCGTGACTTCAGATCCTCCGAGCTCCGTTGGCAACGGTGTCGCCGGCGCAACCCGGTCCTCCGGAGCGAGAAAGCGGCCGAAGATACTGATCAGCCCGCCTGGCCCCACAGCCGACGTGAACGAAGCCGCGTTGACAACCGCGCTGTCGGAAGAAAGCAGCGGGTACGGCGCCAATGTAAAGGATTCGATCTGCGTGCCGTCGTCGCGTATCGCCGTTGCTGTCATTCTCGTGCCACGCACCTCGAACCTCACATAGTGGTGGCTGGAATCCGACGCGGCGAGCCAAGGCCGGGAACTGACGGGGAACAGGCCAGCGCCGCCGCCGCCGGTCGTCAGATGGATGGCGCCTACATTTGCATCGACGAAGGCCCCGTTGCGAATCGGCCTGGTCCTCTGGTAATTATGCTCATGCCCGCTGAGCACCAACTGAACATCGTATTTCTCGAGAATCGGAATGACCCGGTCCCGGACGACTGTGGTAATGGGATCGTCCTTGTGATGATCGTTTGGGTAAGCTGGATGGTGGAAACAGGCGACACGCCAGAACTTGCGCGTGGATTCGAGATCGTTATCGAGCCAGTCCAGCATACGGCCTGTGCCCTTTATCGACGCCTCAAGGGGATCATTCGTGTCCAAGACCACGAAGTGAACGTCGCCCCAATCGAAGGAGTAGTACCGGCCACGGTCCGCTACCGGCACCGTGCCGGCGGGAACGGAATGCACGGCCAGCGCGGGCACCGCTCTCGGGGTGAAGTATTCGTGATTTCCCAACACGGGGAAAACCGGGAGCTTCGCCATCACTCCGCGAAGGGTCTCGAAGTAGTTCCTCTCAAATTCGGCGTATGTTGCGTTGTTGTAGGCCAAGTCCCCCAGGCCGATCAGAAACGCAGCACGTTCGTTTTGAAGCGCCGCCGCAACGTCGCGCGCGCCTTGCGTCGCCTGCCCGTTATCACCCATCACCACGAACGTGAAGGGGCCCGGGGCCGCAGTCTGGAAGCGAAATTCATCCGGCGAAGCCTCGGGAAGGAGGTTCTCGCCGTCGACCAGGACGCGGTAGAAGTACTGCGCTCCAGGGGTAAGGCCCGTCACATCCGCCTGATATTGATAAAAAGTGTCCCGCAGGTTGGTCTCTGCGGGCCGGAATTCGCGGATTCGGGCTGCGACGTTCCGAACGGAGCGAAAGGCGCGGTCGTCTGAAATCTGAACAGCGCCATTTCCGCGATCCAATGTGCACCACATGATGGTGATATGGTCGGACCCGGCATTTTGCAGATAGGGGAAGCGGGATGGCGCGGACGCCGCCCCGGCCGTGCCGGCGGCGTAGAACGGCGCTACCAGCAATTGCCCAGCGGCTTTTAGAACCTCTCGTCTCGAGCCCGTGACGCCCACACTATCCCCAGTTTAAGAATACACCCAAGCGAGCAGCGTCGCGCGTCCTGAGGCAGGTTGAGGCAGGGACTTCGCATGACGGCCGGTTGACGCGTGGCTGCCCGCGGAAATGCGTGAGTTCGATACTCCGGCATGGCCCACTTCGATACTCAATCTCATTTGGCCCGCCGTGGATATTGATATTCTGCCTCGTTCAGCCGGTACGCGGTCAAAACCGGAGATCAGCGTTTCTTCCTCCTTTCCGTCGTGCGCCGGAAGCGGAACGCCTCCGTTACCATCTCGATATGTACTCGATTTGTGATCCGGTCCAAATGGCGCTCTGCACAAGCGCGGATTCGAAACACCCTTGTCCATTCGCTGAAAGGCAGGTCGGCCGTCACGTTGATCGCCGTCTTTTCGGCCCGCTCCGAGATACAGGCCTTTTCCGTCCGCTTGTCTGGTTTGGGGTACACGTGTGATAGCGGCATCCGGAAGCTACTGCTGCGATCTGTCTGAATGGCGGGCGGAACCCGATCGAGACCATAGGCCGCGTGGAGAATTTTCGGGCCGAAGTGCGGGAAAGCCGGAGGAAAGCGGAGGACGGTGCCTTTTGCAAGCGCGACCCGCGTCTTCAATGGGTGGCCCGGCACCAGAATGCAAAGGAGGAGCGGCCTGCGGCGCCACCGCGAAACAACCCAGCGGGTTTCGCCGGCCCAAGGCGCTGATCGAAAGCCGTGCCCATTCGTGAAGGGTGGCACGGATACTCGCCGAAGTTCTTTCCGGCGCGCAAGGATGATAAGATAAGTGCCGGCAATCTCAACCGGCCTGCCGACCCTACGTGCCTTCATTCATACGCTGGATCCCCACATTCTCGATGCTGCTGATGTCGACCATCAGCTATCTCGACCGTATAACGCTCGCCCAACTCGCTCCCACCATCCTCAAGGAAAGCCACCTCTCGGGCGAGGACTACGGCTTCATCATTTCGGGGTTCTCGTTCGCCTACATGATTTCGAATCTGCTTTGGGGCAAGATTCTCGACCGCATCGGACTGCGATGGGGAATGCTCATGGCCGTATCGTTCTGGACGCTCGCCTCGATGGCTCACGCCTTCGCGAGCGGTTTCTGGAGTTTCGCCTTGGCTCGGATCGCCCTTGGCTTGGGTGAGGGCGCGACCTTCCCGGGCAGCCTTCGAACCGTCATGCAGACGCTCGGCCCTACCGAACGCGCGCGGGGGATTGCCGTATCCTACAGCGGCGGTTCCATGGGCGCGATTCTTACACCCCTCATTGTGACACCGATCGCGCTCAAGTTCGGCTGGCGGACTGCTTTTCTGTTTACCGGAATCATCGGTCTCGCCTGGGTGACTCTGTGGTGGTTCGTCAGCCGCCGCCCCGATGTACGCGACTTCTCGAAGCGCCCCGCCGATACGTCCACCGCGACCCCGCGATTTGCCGATCCGCGCCTGTGGAGTTTCATGTTCGCATACGCCTTCGGCGGCCTGCCTCTTGCCTTCGTGCTCTATGGTGCCCCTGTCTATCTCAGCCAGGCGATGTCGAAATCACAAGCGTTCATAGGCGCGGTCATGTGGATTCCGCCGCTCGGCTGGGAAGTGGGTTACTTCGTGTGGGGATGGCTTCTCGACCGCGACGCCGCCCGTGGCGTTCCAAAACTGGTTGCCGTCCGCAAACTCATGGCCATCTCTCTCGTACTCTCTCTACCGCTCGCCCTTGTCCCATGGATGAGTTCGGTCTGGCTCGTGATGGCTGAACTGTTTCTTGCCATGTTCGTCACGGCCGGCTTCGTGATTCCCTCCGTTTCCTACGCGACGCATGTCTTTTCCTCCAATCACTCGGGGTTCATCGGCGGCCTGGGAGCCGGATCCTGGGGCGCCGGAGTCGCGCTGGTCATGCCCCTGATCGGACGGTTGTTCGACCGGCACGACTATCAGACGGCTTTCGCGCTCGCGTCGCTCATTCCGGTTCTGGGGTATGTTTCCTGGCGCTGGATCAATGCGGCCGGGCTTTCCAACGTCCAAGCGCCCATGTCCACGCGATCGCCGGGATAAGCATGGAAACGCCGGTCCATGCGGCCACGGTTTTCGGCGAGACTCCCAGGTCGACACACATTCCCGCCAGATAACTCGTCACGGAAATCGCCACCATCATCAAGCCAAGCTCAGCCGAGAACACGCGTCCTCTGTATTTGTCCTCCGTCAGGCTCTGTAGGAGCGTGGTGGAGAACACCCAAATGGTGGAGCCGCCGGCGTGTGCGAACACCACTGCCCCGAAGGCAACCCAAGTGTTCGGAGCAGATCCGAGCGCGAGGTAGCCGGCAGCGGCCGCGAGATATCCGAAGACGATCCCGATCCGTTGACGTTCGGGTTTGCCGGCCGCCAACGCTCCGCTAATGAAAGGGCCCAGAAGCGCGCCCACTCCGCGCGCGCCCATCAGCACGCTCATGGCGAGCGACGGATCATGCCGCGCCGCGTTCGACGGAACACCCACCGGGAACACGCGGTCGCCCAGGATAGGAAGAATTACCCAATTCGATCCCATGAAGCCCAAGCCGCACTTTACAAACACGGTCGCCGTGAGCCGCGGATTGCGGCAAATGTAGTCTAACCCCTCGCGCATTGGCGTGAAGTTCAACAGTTCAGTCGCACGCAGGGCCGCGGAGGTGTCCGCATGCGGTTCCTCAAACCTCATTCTCCGGATTAAATTCGCCGAGGCCAGAAATGACACCGCGTTCAGCACGA
>SYKU01000265.1 GCA_005808865.1 Acidobacteriota bacterium | reverse complement strand
TTGGGTGACCTCGATTGGGGTGGGTTGGCGAAGCGCGCACTCCGCCAAATTCCAGTTTTACCCCATGTTTATGGGGTCATCCAAATGGTTGGGCGCGCCTCAACCCTCACGGGCATGGCGATATGATGCATTGGTCAGGTATAAGCGGCCGCGAGGTCTAATAGGCCGGCGTTATATACGACGCCAGGGGTCATCACTCGAATGTCCGCGGCGGCGTAGCGGGCGGCTGCCTCCCGTGCTTCCGGCGACTGCGCGTTTCGCGCCTGGGCGAGAACCGGCGCCTGGGAAGCGGTTAGGAGTAGGGTCAGCGATGCGACAGCAAGAGAGGACTCATAAATTCGGCGCATGTTCGTTCCCTCCCGTTCGAAGATCGTACTTGTACTGCACCCTTTATACATCATGCTCGGGCTCGCGTGCCGCGGGCGTCGGCGCTACGCATAAATGGCATTTCACCTGAAATAGGCCTACTTCCTGCGCGTCGCTCCGGCAGGTCTCCGGGTTGCCCCAACCATGGCGCAAAACGGTCCCGGCTGCGGTATCATTTGAGTTCCCCCCCCCCGAGCGAACCTGGACCAGACTGTGAACGCCGCCTCATCCAGTATCTTGATTGAGAGCAACATCCCCATTGTCAAGTTACACGCGCGGGGAAAGGTGCGGGATGTGTACGCAGTGGACCACGACAAACTGCTCATCATCGCGACCGACCGCATCTCCGCCTTCGACTACATTCTGCCGACGGGCATCCGAGACAAGGGCCGCGTGCTGACGCAGATCTCGATCTTCTGGTTCGATTTGCTGCGCGACATCGTACCCACTCATTTTTTGACTGCCGACGTGAGCCAGTACCCCGAACCGCTGCGGGCATTTGCAGCGCAACTCGAAGGAAGGTCCATGCTCGTGAAGCGCGCGAATATGGTGGAAGTTGAGTGCGTCGCGCGGGGATATCTTGCGGGGTCGGGCTGGAAGGAATATTGCGCGAAGGGGACTGTGTGCGGCATCGAGTTGCCGCGAGGCTTGCGCGAAAGCGACCGATTGCCGGAGCCAATCTTCACGCCCGCTACAAAGGCGCAGTCGGGCCACGACGAGAATATTTCCCTGGAGGCGATGGCGCGGGCCGTGGGTCAGCCTCTGGCGTACCGCCTGCGAGACCTTACGCTTGAGATCTACACGCGCGCCGCCGCCTATGCGGAGTCCCGCGGCGTGATCGTCGCCGACACGAAATTCGAATTTGGTTTCGCCGGTGACACTCTGGTTCTGGGCGATGAAGTCCTGACTCCCGATTCATCTCGCTTCTGGCCGGGAGCGTCGTATGCTCCGGGCGGGCCGCAGGCGTCCTACGATAAGCAGTACGTGCGGGACTATCTGGAGTCGATCCACTGGACGAAGACGCCTCCCGCTCCGCCGCTGCCCGAGGAGGTGGCCGCGCGCACGAGCGGCAAGTACCGCGAGGCATTTGAAGTACTGACGGGCAGGCCGCTATGAACTGGCTGGACTACTGTCTGATCTTTATTATGGTCGCGAACCTGATTTCGAGCGTCGCAAAGGGATTTTCCCGCGAGGTGATCAGCTTGACCGCAACGGTCGCCGGCTTGTTCTGTGCGCTGTGGTTCTATGGGAGCGCCGGCGCGTTTCTGATTCCCTACGTTAGTTCGAAAGGCGTCGCGAATTTCTGTGGATTCCTCATCGTCTTCTTTGGAATCATTCTGCTTGGCGCGGTTGCAGGAAAGCTGTTGGCTAAGCTGCTGAAGTGGTCGGGGCTTTCTATCGTCGACCGGTTGCTTGGCGGAGCGTTCGGGCTGGTGAAGGGAACGGCGATCGCCGTGGCGATGATCCTGGTCATCTCGGCGTTCCTGCCAGGCACACCTCCAGCTGCGGTTGCGGAATCCAGTATCGCGCCCTACGTTATGGATGTGGCGCACGCGGTCAGCCGCATCGCACCCTATGAGTTGAAGGAAGGCTTTCGTCGAACTTATGAGCAGCTTCAGAATATCTGGCGCGGTACAGTCAAGGGCGGGGCGAAGGCTCTGCCTAGCAGCGAGATGTGAGGATACCCATTGAGAACCGAGATTAGAAGAGTGCTGGAAGACCTGGTGGAGCACATGGCGGCGTGCGATTTTTTCCTGGTGGACGCCGTGAAGACTCTGGAAAAGGCGATGATCGCGCGCGCCATGAAGACGGCCGGGGGGAACCGGACAGAAGCCAGCAAGATTCTGGGGATCCACCGCAATACGCTTCAGTCGAAGCTCGAAGAGTACGCCGTGGCTGTTCCGCGCAAGCCGCCGCAGAAGGCGGGACCTGCGCTGCGAGCACGGGCGAAGTAGCGGTGGCACAATCCGCTCTGCTGATCTTCGATCTGGATGGTACGTTGATCGATTCGCGTCTCGATCTGGCGCATGCCGTAAACAACACTCGGGCGTTCATGGGGCTTCCGCCGATTGAACACGAGGACGTGTATTCGTACGTAGGAAACGGCGCGCCGGTGCTGATCCGGAAGGCGATGGGCGCGGGTACTTCAGAGGAAGAGCTTGCGCGCGCACTGGAGTTCTTTCTCGCCTACTACCGGGATCACATGCTCGACTACACCGTGCTGTATCCGGGCGTGCGGGAAGCTCTCGACAGGCTTCACGAGGCACGCGTCCCGATGGCGGTTCTGACAAACAAGCCAGTGCGCATCAGTCAGGCGATCATGGACGGGCTGGGGCTTGGCGGCCATTTTCCACATGTGTACGGCGGGAACAGTTTCGAGAAGAAAAAGCCGGACCCGATCGGCATCGATACGTTGCGCGCCACCTATCGAGTGGGGCGCGGACGAACCGTAATGGTAGGCGACAGTTCCGTGGACGTGCTGACCGCGAGAAATGCCGGCGTGCCCGTCTGTGGAGTCACGTACGGTTTTCAGCCGGAATCGTTCGAGTTGCATCCGCCCGACCTTCTGGTGGACCGCCTGGAACAGTTTGCGGACTGGGTGCTGGCGCCGTAAGAACACACGCTTCGACGCCCGATGCGGCTTCACTTAATTACGCCTTAAGCTAAGATGCGGTTCCGGCCCACGGTCAAGGTTTCGAAGGTCGTTCGACGAGTCTCGTATTGTCAACTACACGTGTGCGATACTCGCGACGGCCGCCAGCACGCTCACGTAAGGCGGTTTTCCGGAAACGCGCGACGGAGAATACTCGTTCACGGCCGATGGCGGGTTGAGGCGCGCGCGGCGGCGATGTCCGTCGCCGGGGGGGGCACGCCCTATTCCCAAGCCCGCTTGGGCACACCCCGGTCGCGATCCTTCACGCGGTCGTACAAGTACGAGTTTGAAACCGTCCCAAGCGATTCGTTGTACAAGCTCGTAAGGCCAAGCCCTTCGCGTAGATCTTCCTGAAACGCATGAATGGCCCGGAGATCGGCCGCCAGAGCCGGACGCCGTTTCCCATCGGCCGTTTGCAGAAACTTCTGAAATCCGCCGTCCACCAGCGTCGCGATCGCCTTGCCGTCCCACACGCCGGCCCGTTCCGCCACGCTCGGACCCGACTTCGGCGTGTCTTCGATCACCGCCGCACAGCCGTTGCGCACGACCCGCACACGGCCCGCCCCCAACCCGTCAGTGGTGAATCCGAGCTTCTTCAAACCATCAAGCCTGCTCTCAAATGTCAACGCTACGGCGGTTTCACGGCGAAAAAACATATCACAACCATTATAATGCCCCAATGGCTTTCATTCTCTCGCTCGACGAGGGCACGACCAGCGCGCGAGCCGCCGCTTACGACGAACATGGCCGCGTGTTGGCCATGGAATCGTCCGGGTTCGCCTGCCAGTATCCGCAGGCCGGATGGGTCGAGCAAGACGCTCTTGAGATCTGGCGCTGCCAGTTGGACGCGGCACGGCGCACTGTGGCACGCCTCCCCGCCGGAAAAATCGCCGCGTGCGGCATCACGAATCAGCGCGAGACCACCGTCGTGTGGGATCGCGTGACCGGAGAGCCAGTGGCGCCAGCCATTGTTTGGCAATGCCGCCGAACAGCGCCATTTTGCGCGGAACTCGGCGCATCGGGCCACTCCGTCACGATCGCCGGGAAGACCGGCCTCGTCATCGACGCTTACTTCTCAGCGAGCAAAATCCGCTGGATCTTAGACCACATTCCCGACGGCCATGCGCGCGCCCGTCAGGGTGACCTGTTCTTCGGCAATATCGACACCTGGCTCATCTGGAAACTGACCAATGGCGCGGTCCACGTGACTGATCCAACCAACGCATCGCGCACCATGTTGATGAATCTCGAGTCTGGCGAATGGGATGAGGAGCTGCTGTCAATTTTCGGCGTCCCTCGCCCAATGCTGCCGCGAATCGCACCGTCGTCCGCGGTGATCGGGGTGATCGCGGCGGAGCACTTGGGGGTGGAGATTCCGATAGCGGGCATCGCGGGCGATCAGCAAGCCGCGCTCGCGGGACAGGCGTGCTTCCGCCCCGGCCTTTCGAAAAACACCTACGGTACAGGATGTTTCGCTTTGCTTCACGCCGGCGCGAAGCGGCCCGTGTCGAAGAACCGCCTGCTCGCGACGCGGGCGGCGTCCGCCACCACGGCCCCGCAGTTCGCGATTGAGGGCAGCGTCTTCATCGCGGGCGCAGCCATTCAGTGGCTTCGCGACGACATGGGGCTGATCAGATCCGCCTCGGATTCCGACGCGCTTGCCTCCTCCATTTCAGACAACGGCGGCATCTACTTTGTACCGGCGTTCGTCGGGCTGGGCGCACCGCATTGGGACCCCGCCGCGACGGGCCTGATCAGTGGAATCACGCGCGCCACTAAACCAGCCCACTTCGCGCGCGCCGCGCTCGAAGGGATCGCCTACCAGACGCGGGAACTTGTCGAAGCGATGGAAGCCGACACGGGCGAACATCTGGCCGAACTGCGCGTCGATGGCGGCGCCGCGCGGACCAATTTCCTGATGCAGTTTCAAGCCGACATTCTCGGTTGCCCCATCGTGCGTCCCGCCGACACGGAGACAACGGCGTTAGGCGCGGCGTACCTCGCGGGACTGGCTGTCGGATTCTGGAAGTCGGTCGAAGAAGTGGAATCCTTCTGGCGCGCCGGCCGGCGCTTCGAACCCGGGATGTCCAGCAGCGATCGCGATCGAATGTGGAGCGGATGGAAAACCGCCATTGGGAGATGCCGTCTATGAAGCAATCGTCTGGGAGCTGCGGCCTATGAAACTGCGCTGCCTTCTACTACCTCTCGCTGCGTTAGCCGCCGATACCGCGCCACCTCTCGATCTGGGCCCCGTCACCGAGACCCACATCATGGTCCCGATGCGTGACGGTGTTGGGCTTTCCACCTATCTGTACACGCCGAAAGGCAACGGTCCCTGGCCCGTGCTTTACGAGCAGCGCTATGCCAGCCTCCGCGGCACGGCCGCCCGTAAACGCTACGCAAAACTTGCCGAGGCGGGTTTCGTGGTCGCGGCGCAGAACTTCCGCGGCTCGCAGCTATCCGAGGGAGTATTTCAAGGGTACCGCGCACTTGGCTGGGGCAAGCTCCAGGACGGGTACGATTCGGTCGAATGGCTTGCGAAGCGTCCGTGGTCAACGGGGAAAATCGGCACCTTCGGCGGCTCTCAGGCAGGCTACGCGCAGAACTTTCTCGCGGTCACGCGCCCGCCGCACCTCACCGCGCAGTACATCACCGATGGCGGTCTCAGCCTGTTCCATCTGGGCTACCGGCGCGGTGGCGTCACGCGTCCGCAGCGTTTCCTCAGTTCCATGGCGTCCGTTGCGCGCGACCCTGCCGAGGGCCGCCGTCACCTGGAGGATCAGTTCGCTCATCCAAATTACGACAGCTACTGGCAGCAGGAGGACTGCACGATCCATTTCGGGGCGATGAACGTCCCCGCCTTCGCCCTCGCCAGCTGGTTCGACTTCATGGCCGACGGCTCGATAGAGACCTACATCGGACGACAGCATCGCGGCGGCCCGCAGGCTCGCGGAAGCCAACAGTTGTTGATCGGTCCATGGCTCCACGGCGGCTCCAAGAGCAACAAGATCGCCGAACTGGAGTTTCCAGAGAACGCCGCTTTCGACCTGGATGCACACATGATCCGTTGGTTCGATGGGTATCTGAAGGGGAAGCAGACCGGCGTCACCGGCGACCCGGCCATCCGCTACTACGTCATGGGTGCGAACGTATGGCGCACCGCGAAGGACTGGCCCGTCCCGTCCGTTGCGACGCCCTACTACCTGCACCTCAAGACGCTTGACAGGAAGCGGCCAGGAGTCACCGGGAGTGTGACTGGCGGCGCGACCAGCTACGTCGCCGATCCCACGAACCCCGCGCCACAGCCGGGCGCGAACGAGCCAACCGCGCGTGATTCGCGCCACTACGAAGCGCATCCGGAAGTGCGGACCTTCACCACGGAGCCGCTCACCGAACCGGTTGAGTGGACAGGAAAGGTACTGGCGGAACTGCATGTTTCCTCGACCGCGCCGGACTCGGATTTCATCGTTCGGGTCAACGACGTGTACCCGGACGGGCGATCCATCTTGTTGATCAACGCCCCGCGGCGGGCGCGTTATCGGGACAGTTTCGAAAAACCGGCCCTGATGAAGAAGGGTGAGATCTACAAGATGATCGTGAATGTGGGTTGGCTGAGCCAGGTCTTCGCACCGGGGCACCGGATTCGCGTGACGATTGCCAGTACGATGGCGGATCACTTCGAGCCGAATCCGAACACTGGTGAACCGGCGGCGATCGAGCCGCCGAAGCGTATGTTTGTGGCGCGGAACACGATCTGGCACGACGCGAACCACGCGTCCAGGATCATAGCGCCAGTGGTGAACGGGAAGTAAAACGCCGCTCGCCAAGATCGGCGCATCGGAAAAATTCCCGCCGGACGGCTCGATTCCTACCAGACGAATCGCAGCGCGAGCTGAACGTCCCGGTTGTCGTTAATCGTCTCGGTGATGGTCCCGAACTGCGGGGTGGTGAACGTGCGGCTCGGAATCTGGAACTGCGGCGTGTTCATAATGTTGAAGAATTCCGCCCGGAACTGAAGCCGGCGGCGGCCCTCCCCGTCAAAGGCGAAATCCTTGAACACAGAGAAATCGAAATTGGTTTGGGACGGACCCGTTCCCGCGTTGCGGCCGCTGTTTCCAAAAGCGAACCCGGCGGGAATCGCGAACGCGGCGGGGTTGATGAATCTCTGCGGCGAGCGCTGATCCGACGGTAAGTCCGGCGATATGCCTGTAGCGTTCGGACGAATGTTGGAGGAGCCGGTGTTTGAATGATCCGATGGCGAGGATATGGTGAACGCCCGCCCGCTCTGATAAAAAGTAATCCCGTTGACTTGCCAGCCGCCCACAATTTTGTCCATCACCGGCGAGACACCATCCAGGAAGCTGCGGCCGCGGCCGAACGGCAGTTCGTAGAGGTAACTCAGCACCAGCCGGTGGCGAACATCCTGGAACGAACGCGAGCGCTCAGCGCGCAGGTTCCGCTGATCTTGCAGGTTTCCCGTGCCGCTCGCTGTCGAGAGTTGCGTGGAATCTGAATCGTCGATCGCTTTGGCCCATGAGTGCGAAAGCAGGAACATGTGGCCCTTGGAGAAACGTTTCTCCACTTTGGTCTGGAGGGAATGGTAAATCGAGTTGCCGCGAGGCTCCTGAAAGTTAACGTTACCCCAACCGGGGAAGATGCGGCGGCCGTTGACGGCGCCGGCCGCTGGTAGCGGCTGGTTGATGTTGCGGTTCGCCATCAGCTTGTTCGCCTTGTTGCCGACATAGGCGGTCTCCACATGGATTTGGCCTATCTGCCGGTCCAGCGTAAAATTCCACTGCTGGCTGTAAGCGGCGGGGAAATCGAATGGCCGGCCGTTTATGTTGATGAACAAGTTATTGAAATTGCCGCCCGGGAATCCCACGGGCGGAAACCCTCGCGCGGGACGCAGCGACGTGCCGGGATTCAGCTGATCGCTCGGATAGGAGAAGCTCGCCGAATAAGGCGGGTTGAACGCAGGGTTGTGATGACCCGCGTCCTCAAGCGTATGGAAGATACCATAACCGGTGCGCAGGACGGTTTTCTTGTTTAATTCATAGGCCAGACCGAACCGCGGGGCAAAATTGTTACGGTCGGGATTCGCAAGCGCGCGCTCCCGAATGCTACCCGGCTTGGCCAGCACGACGGCGTTGCCGGCGATATCGAAGTTCGCCATGCGATTGGCAACTTCCGTCACCGGAGTTGTGTACTCGTACCGCAGTCCGATGTTCAGGGTCAGCCGCGACGTGGCCTTCCAATCGTCCTGGATGAAGCCGCTGTAGTTGCGGACTCGAATGCCCGCGCGGACGTTGGTGCCAATGGATGCGCCGTCCGGATAGCCCATGAGAAAGTCCGCGAAGGGGTTCCCGGTACCGGCGCGTCCGGCCGGATTCTGCGAGAACACTCCGTTGTAGCTGAAAGAACCGCGCGGCGAACTGCCTTGCCCGAGGTTGAACTGAGTCCGCCGGTGGTCGAAACCCATCTTGAACGTGTGGCGTCCGGAAATCACCGTCAGGTTGTCGAGTACCTGGAACACGTTTTGTCCGCGCCGTGTGTCGAAGCTGTCACCGAGCGCGGAGTAGCCGGTTATGCCGACCGAGGTGAGCCCGTTCGACTGGCGGTCGTCCGGCACGCCGCGGACGCCGAATTTGGTGGCGAGATTCTTGCCCTGGCTGCGCGGGGTGACGGTAGCGAACAGGCGGTTGAAACCAACCCGCGCCTCGTTGATCACTCTCGGCGAAAACGTGTGCGTATGGCTGAGCACCGCGCCGCGATTGTTGATCACTTGCGGCAGAAATTCGTTGGCCGCGAAGTAGCCGTTGAACGGAACGTCGGGGACGTTTAGCGGGACAATGAACTCGCGGTCCCCGCGGCTGTAGCGGAACATGACCGAATCGCTCGCCGAAAAGCTGTGGTCGAGCTTAATGTCGCCCTGGTCGTTGTTGTCGCTGTATTTGGGATTCAAAATGTAATTATTGGCGAGACCAGCTCGATTCGGGAGCGGGTAAAAAGGCAAGTACCGCTGCATCACCGGATCGAACCGCGCCGCGGGAATGCGATTGCCGGCAAATGGCTGGCGCGCGTTACCGGATGTGGTCTCGGGGTCGTAGATGGTGGACAGGCCCGTGAAATCGCCGCCCCGCGTCGCGGCGGTCGGCACCGTAAACAGACGCGTCAGGCCCTTGCGAACACGCGTTCCCTGGTAGTTGGCGAACCAGAACGTGCGATTGCGGCCGTCGTAAGCCTTCGGCAGATAGACTGGCCCGCCCAAGGCGCCGCCGAATTGGTTCTGCTGAAAGGCGGGCCTCGCCCTGCCGGAGTTGAAGAAATTATTGGCGTCGAGGCGATTGTTCCGGAGGAAATGGAACAACGTTCCATGGAATAGGTTGGTGCCGGATCGAAGACTGATGTTGATAGCGCCACCCAGGCTCCGCCCGAACTCGGCCGGCAGGAGATTGCTTTGCACCTTGAACTCCGCAATGGCATCCGGACTCGGCAGCACGGGAGCCTGATTGTTATCGGTAGTATTGTTGTTGATCCCGTCAAGAAGAAAATTGTTGTTCTGAATGCGGTTTCCGTTGATGCCGATCAGGAAATCCTGATACAGCGAGTTGTTCCGCTGCGGGATGTAGGCTCCTGGCGTAAGGGCTATGAGTTGGATGAAGTTGCGCCCGTTGAGTGGAAGCTCCGAACGGGTTTGGTTGAAATGACCTGGCCGAGCGACGACGTCTCAGACTGAAGGATCGGGGCCTCGGAGGTGACGGAAACGGATTCGCTCACTTCGCCGAGTTCCAGGCGAAAGTCGACGCGCAGACGGTCCTGAACTCGAAGGGAAATGCCGTCGCGTACGGTTTTTTTGAAGCCGCTCACCTCAACGGCAATCGAGTAGATCCCGATCCGTATCGGTGTTGCGACGAAGAGTCCGTCATTGCTGGTGACCACCTTCGTCTGAACGTTGGTCGCAACGTTGACGAGAATGATCTTCGCGGAAGGGACCGGCGACCCTGAGGGATCCGTCACCTGACCAGTGATCATTCCGGTGTCCTGCTGGGCCAAGACGGTGGCAACTAGCAGGAGAAACAGGGTTACGTTACGTGTGCGCATCTCTATGCCTCGACTTGCACCAGCCTACACTCGGGACACTTTGGAGTCAATGGTAATGACCTCGCTTCGAGGCGATGTACGCCCCCGGCCTTCGCCCTCGCCAGATGGTTCGACTTCGAAGCGCATCCGGAAGTGCGGACCTTCAGGACGGCCGCTCACCGAACCGGTTGAGAGGACAGGAAAGGTACCGGCGGAACTGCATGTTTCCTCGACCGCGCCGGACACGGATTTCATCGTTCGGGCCAACGACGTGTACGCGGAAGGGGCGATCCATCTTGTTGATCAACGCCCCGCGGCGGGCGCGTTATCGGGACAGTTTCGAAAAACCGGCCCTGATGAAGAAGGGCGAGATCTACAGATGATCGTGAATGTGGGTTGGCTGAGCCAGGTCTTCGCACCGGGGCACCGGATTCGCGTGACGATTGCCAGTACGATGGCGGACCACTTCGAGCCGAACCCGAACACTGGTGAACCGGCGACGATCGAGCCGTCGAAGCGTATGTTTGTGGCGCGGAACACGATTTGGCACGACGCGAACCACGCGTCCAGGATCATAATTCATAGCGCCAGTGGTGAATTCAAAATGGAACTGCCGCTCGCGTGGAGTGCAGATGCCCGTTCCTCGAACTCCGAGCCGTCCTCCGGGCTGACGGAACCGTGTTCCCGGTACTATCGCGTTTCCGCACTATGTGACCGGCGTCATTTGCGCCGGGCGGTCCCGCAACTACCTCGTTCGCGGCGCGATCTTCCCGTCTCGCGTGAGCCGGAGCACATCCCCGCGCCACTCCACCGTATTGCCGGTGAGGCCGCGCAGCCATACGCCGAAGCCCCAAAGATCTCTTAGCGGAATCAGAAAAAACCAACGGACCACTTGACTATCCCTCAGCACGCCGTACCCAACGGCCAGTCCCGCCATCGTGCGGACGGCGACGGCCGCGCCCGCAATCCACCAGGCTCCGGCGCAGGCTGCGGCCGCGGCCCAGACGGCGGCCTGCGTCACCACGTACCCGTAGTAGCCCGCCGTCCGCGAAACGCGGATTGTGCGCGACCAGCGCAACTGATGCCGCCACACATCGCCCCAGGTTGCGCCGGAGAGGTTCGTCTCGACGACCACGCTCGACAACACCACGTGCTTCCCCAACGCCGTGATCCGGCTGCCTAGCTGGTAGTCGTCGGCGAGGTAATCGCCGACGGCCGCAAAGCCTCCGATCCGCCGCAGATCTTCGGCGCGAAACGCCATTGTCGATCCGAGAGCGAACTCGCCAATGCCGGCAAGAGGAGCAACGAGTACGCCCGCCGTGAAATCGGTCGCGATTCCGATGGCCTCCCACAACGTGGGGAGGTTGCTCGCGCGCGCCCGGTAGAGACAAGTGACCACGCCGATTGCGGGATCCGCGAGCGGTGCAATGACTTGACGCAGATAGTCCGGCTCCACTGCGATGTCTCCGTCATTGACGAGCAACGTTTCGTATTTCGCTTCACGCGCCAGGTCCGCGAGCACCCCCACTTTGGCGTTTGGCATCGCAGGATCGACCATCACGATGCGCAGCCGGCCGCCGGGAAATTCCGTGATGAGACGGCGGATGTCGTCGAGAGCGGGGTCGGCAGGATCCTGAACGCCGAAGAGCACCTCATACTCCGGATAATCGATTGTCGCGTGGGATCGGATCGCCTCATAGAAGCGCGGGTCGCGCCCGCGCACGGGTTTCAGAACCGAGACCGGCGGCGTGAATGGACGCGCGGGGTCGACCGAACGTCCGTGCCATCGGAGGGCGGCGGCGATTACAAGGAGATAATATGCCGTCGCGATCAGCGCGGGCCATGCAAGCGGTGGAATCACGGATTTGACTAGAAAGACAGCAATCCTACTCCGCAGGCGACGAGCGACGCGCCCGCCCAACGCTTCCACGCCACATGCTCGCCGAGCACGTACTTAGCGAGAATCGTTTCGAAAACGTAGCTCGCGGCGGTCGCGGGCACGGCGAAACTGAGGTCCGCAACGGACACGAGCGACATGAACGCAAAGAACGAAATCGCCATCGCGCCGAAGGACGCCGCGATGTACCGGTTGCGCACAAGCGACGCGGCTAAGCGCCCAAGCGCACTCGGGCGGAAGTCGTGAATCTCGCCCATGTGACGCATGCCAAGCGCCTGGAGCAACTCGCCTGCGGTGGTCGCTGCCACGATGATGGCGACGATCGCCCATTTCGTCATATCCGGATTCACTTGTGCTTCTCCGCTCCGCCAAAGGTCGCGAGCGGTGTGGCGCTCACGAGAACGACGCCGCTCACGATCAGCGTGATTCCAGCCGCGCGCGCGGTCGAAATCTGCTCATTGAGGAAAGCCCAGCCCGCAAGCGCGACGAGGACGTAGCCGATGGCGGTGACGGGAAGCACGTAGCTGAGGTCCGCCCAACTTAGCAGGGCCATGTGCGAGAGCGTCCACAGAATGAGCAATGCTACGCCAAACGCAACCCAGGGATTGAAAAGGGCTTCGACGTAGGCTATGGGCGACAAACTCACAACACGTCCGACGCGCCGCATGCCGAACGAAAGTGAAAAATTTCCGAGAACATTGCTAAGCACCACGATCACTGTGAAGACGCGGGTCTTAAACACGAGCCGGGATGCGCCGTCCAACGGATCAATCCCCGCCGGCCGTGCTTGCCGCGACCTTCCTGTTGTGATCGGATACGAATTTCTTCCGTTTCGCGCGCAGCGCCATGTACTCGCGCGCTTCCTTCGTGAGCCGCTTGCGTTCCGCGGTATCGAATATGGCCTTCCGCACGACGCGCCAGATCACGCGGGGACGGAAATAATATTCTCCGTAGAACCGCTCCACCCAATCGACAAGCGCGCCGCGGTCGAGTCCGGGATAAATGACGTTCGGTAACTGGTGACCCACTTCGTCGGTCATGGAGTCGATCGTAATGAGGTCGTTCTTCTTTGCGAAATCGTAGAACTCCGTCCCGGGATACGGGTGAGCGATCGAAACCTGAATCGTCTCCGTGTCGAGCTTTTTCGCAAAGTCGATGGTGCGGCGGATGCTTCCGTGCGACTCGCCCGGCAGGCCGACAATGAAATCGCCGTGGATGAGCAGACCGAGCTTCTTACAGTTCGCCGTGAAGCGCTGCGCCATGTCGATGGTCGCGCCCTTCTTGATGTTCTTGAGAATTTCGGGGTCGCCGGACTCGTACCCGACGATAAGCAGGCGGCAGCCGGCTTCCTTCATCGCCTTGAGCGTGTCGTAATCGGTGGTGACGCGCGAGGTGCAGGACCACGTCATCCCCAGCGGCTTGAGCTTCCGGCAGAGCTCGATGGTGCGGGCCTTCTGATAATTAAACGTGTCGTCGTCGAAGAAAATTTCCTTGATTTGCGGAAATGCTTCTTTCGTGTAGCGGACCTCGTTCGCGACGTCGTCCGTGGAACGCAAGCGCCAGCGATGGCCGGAATGAGTCTGCGGCCACAGGCAGAACGTGCACATTGCCGGGCAACCGCGCGAGGTGTAGAGCGAGACGAACGGGTTGAGCAGGAACGGGACGTTGTAACGCGAGACGTCGAGGTCGCGCTTGTAGACCTTCGTGACCCAGGGCAGTTCGTCGAGGTTCTCGATGACGCCGCCTTCCGGGTTGTTGACGATGGCGCCGTTCCTGCGGAAGCTGACGCCCGGGAGTTCTTCGAGCGGCTTTCCGTTGGCGAAATCGACGATCTGATGATCGAACTCGCGTCGGACGACGAAATCGATGGCGTTCGAAGTACGAAGGCACTTATCCGGCTCTACGGTGACCGGCGGACCGACGAAGGCGACCTTCAGTTTCGAGTTCGAATCCTTCATCATTTCAGCCATCTTGACGTCGACGTGGAAGCCCGGCGTCGAGGTGAACAGGACCAGTAGCTCAAAGTCCTTCGCCATCTCCACGGTTTGCTCGATCGAAACCTTGTGCGGAGGCGCGTCGAGGACCTTGCTATCGGGGAGCATTCCGGCGGGGTAACAAAGCCATACGGGATACCAGTAGGATTCGATCTCGCGCGACGCCGGCCAGCGCGAACTTGCGCCGCCGTCGAAGCCTTCGAAAGAAGGAGGGTTCAGAAAAAGTGTCCGCATGGGCTTTTTTCAGGCTGGTAAGGAATACTATTGGTGAGTCTACCAGAACGCGCTGGAAGGGCGCATCTTTACTCTTGCCTAACGGAGGATGAGCCTGAAGGGGCGGCGCATTCTAACGGAGAATGAGCCTGAAGGATCCACCCGCTCACACACCCAATGAAACCAGTCGATCGTCAACAAACCCAACGGAAACGACGCCGGTCTCCGCAACCACGGAACGATCGCTTTCACTCCCGCCACCCCGCCACCGGGCCAATGACCAGCCAGAACAGGCCATTCCCCAGCACCGTAACCATCCTGAACTCGTGAATCAAATGCGCCGGAACCGCCGCAATCCCCTCCGCCTGCGGCGCGCCCACAAGGTGCGGCAGCAAAATCAACACCCCGGCCGCGAAAGTAAAGTGCCACCGCCGCCGTCCCTTCGCCACCAGCAACAACGCCGTGGCCGTAGCCGCAACTGTCAGCACCCACCACACCTGCCGCGCCCCCAGAGCGGCTACCGGAACCCCCGGTGGCTCCGGCGGCAGCCCCAGCGCCGGCGCCCCCACGAAGGTGATGAATCCCGCCAACCCCCACACCCACCCGTTCCGCCGCGTAATCGGAATTCCCGCCAATGCGGCGACCGACACCAGCAACGCCGCATACCCGATCCCGGTCACCAGCGTCGCCGCAGCCGTGTAGAAGTGGCGCTCCAACCCCTCGCCGGGCTTCCACTCGGCGTCGTGATGGCGCCCCTCACGGCCCGGGCCCGCATGCGCCTTTTCCACCTCGTATGCCTCCGCGGCGAGAATCCGCGGAACCACCGCGAAGTACTGAAGCACAAACAGCACCGCCCCGCCAATCGCCCCCGCCAGCAACGCCGTGCGCATCAGTTGCTGAAACGGTTTCATACGCCCGCTAGTGGCAGGGAAACCCGTTGGCGTGACGCGTATCGTGCGTCGCGTTGTGCGCTGCCGAAGGAGTCGAAAAGCCCACGCAGTACAGCAAAATCAACCCGAAACCCAGCACCGCAATCGCCGGCAGCCACTCCGCCAGAGGCAGCGTTCTCGATGCGGGTATGGAAACGGCGTCATTCATCGCAAGGCCTCTCTTTTTTGTATCACATCGCCCCCGCGGCAGGCTCCAGGTACCGCTGAAACTGCCGCGCCGTCAGCTCCGCCGGCATCTCGGCATCGGTCTCGTCCACCAGCATCCGCTCCACGTAGTTGTAGATCAGGTCCACGTCACCAGTGTGGTTGATCGAATGAAACCACATCGCTCGCCCGTGTATCTGCAGCAGAATCACATTGGCCAGCGGGCACGGCCCCAGACACCCCGACACCGTCAGATGAAACCGCCGCCGCATCCCCCGCTTTTTCCACTGCCTCTTAAACTCTGCCAGCGGCAACGCCGGAAACCCCTTCTCCGTCTGCCCGCAACAACACCCGTTACACACAAACAGCTGGCCGTCTTGCACCCGGATCTGTTTCGAAACCCCATCTTCGCGCGTCACAGAAATGAGCGGACTTAGGCGGTAGGCGTAGTTGATCCGGAACCCCGGCCGCAGCTGAACCGGTTGCCCGTGCGGCGTATGGCGGTAGGCGTCGGCCCACGCCGCCTTCCGCTCGAACAGCTCCGGCGCCCCGGTCAGCCCCTTCGCCATCGCCAGTTTCTCCAGCGTCGCCACCCAGTGGAAGTAATACTCGCTGCCGTCTTCGTCGGCCTCATCCCGCTCCACCGCCAGCGCCAGTTCCTCGGATAGCGCCTCGGCCCACTCCTTCCAGCTGAAGTAGCCCAACGCCGACAGCCGCACCGCCATCGCAAACGCCTGCGCCTGCCAGGGCTCCGCAAACACCGGCCCATCTTCGTCCCGAGGCAGACTCGGCAGTTCGCAAAACGCCGCGGGAAACTCAGGCTCGCTCAAGATAGTCGTCCCAAAGGTCCAGATACACCCAGTCGTTCGCCGCTGCCTCCGGCCCCCACAGCTCCCGCGCGCGGAACCGCACCGCGTACAAATGCTGCCGCTTCGGACCGCGCCCGTCAGCGTTCGTGTCGGGAAAGTTGTGCACCCCGTGGTCCCGGTCGATCTCACCCGTCTTCCCCCGCGCGTACCGCGGCAGGCGCGTGTGCCCCAGCGGGTGCATGTTGCGGGCCCGGACCCGCACACCCACCCGAAACTTCGGGAGAATCCCCGGATCGTGGCTCGAAGGGATATTGCGGTTCAGCGCCATCGCCGGAACCGCCTGCGGCGTCAACGCGGGTCTCAGCTTCTGACTTCCCGCGGCCGCCTTGCCCGACTCCACCTCCTCGCGCGTCACCGTCCCCGTCTTGATCAACAGCGTGACCATCCGCGTGAACCACTTCTCGTAGTAGCTCATCCGCAGGTACTCGGCCGGCGGAATCTGCTCTATGTAGTAACGTCCGGTGTCGATATTCCACTTCCGCCACGGGGCAATCGCACGCGTGATCGCATACACCCGCCCCTCCCAGACCTTGTGGAAAACCGGTTCGGTCGCCTCGGGCTCTTGCGGAACGCGTCCAAAACCGTGCATGCCGCCCATATCGTGGATGCCGTTCATTTGGCCGCCTGCTTCGGAGAAGGGAGATTTTCCACACCGATCATTGAATTCCGGGTCACCAGCGCCGCCAGCCCCTCCTCATCCAGATGCCCGGTCCCCGCAGGACGCACTGGAATCACGATATACCGCAGTTCCGCCGTGCTGTCCCACACCCGCACCTCCACATCGGGCCCAACCTCGGTCCCGAACTCTTGCAG
>SYKU01000264.1 GCA_005808865.1 Acidobacteriota bacterium | reverse complement strand
CACCCCGGCCCTATTTCCTTGATCGAGATCGCCCTGCAACAGTCTTCGCTTCCGTCCGCAAGTCCGTTTGAACCTGAAATCCGAAGTTGCAATCATTTCAAAGACTATCCGACGTATTTTGAATGGTTTACGCTGTGGAAAGCCAACTTCGGCGAAGTTGGCTTTCCAGCCTGCAAGCCGCTGAAAAGAATTGGTTTAAGTGTTAAACTTCGGATTTCAGGATAAACGCGAGCCTAGCGGAGAAACGCCCTAAGGCTCTGCTGGAATGCCGCCGCGCCAGCCATACCGGCAATGCCCGCCATGACCGGATGCGCCTGGCCCCGTCGCTGCCACTCCTCGTGCACGGCGTGAAACCCCAAATAGCAGAAGAATCCTCCCGCAAGTGCGAGCGGATACCAAAGCCATGCGGCGCCGAGGCGCGGAGCAACCAGGCCGCCAAGAACAGCTCCCACGATCGTGGTGGACTCGGCGCATACACACCAGAAAAACGCCTGGGGCCGGGACGGTACCGATGCCCGCAGAATAGCCCCGAGCGCGATGCCCTCGGGCACTTTATGCAGCGCGACGGCCAACGGTATGGCCAGTCGGAGATCGGCCGGCCCCCATTCGGAGGTGGCGATGCTCCATCCGTCGAGGAGGCTGTGAAGCGAAGCTGCGGAAATCAAAGGAGCGGCGAACCCGTGCAGCGCGGAAGCGCAGCCGGCGTGATCGTGGTCGTGTGAGCAAGCCGGGCAGACCGGGTACACGGTGCGGTTCAGCACAAATAGGACCGCGTAGCCCGCTGCGAAGAGAGCGACTCCGGGTGTCCATCCGATCTCACGGGCCAGTTCAGGTAACATGGTGAATAGCGAGACGCCCAGCAACACCCCGCCACTGAATGGCACCATGGCGCGAGTGCCGCGGCGCGCCCCTGTCAGGCTGAGCCCGGCGACCGCGCCGGCCACTGCCGCCAGAGCGGCCCAGGCAGACATTACGGTCGCGGAGGAGGAAAGGAATCCGGAAGGCAAGCTACTACTTTACCGCGATGCCCGTCCGGTGCGGTTCCGCTATTGGTTCGCGGTTCCGTGCGCGCCGCGCCGTTTCAACGTCAGCACCGCGATCCCGGCCAGTGCCATCATCGCCAGCGTGCTGGGTTCGGGGACACTATCCGCCTGAACGAACTGCACATTCCATTCAACGTGCGAGTTGGGGCCCGACATATCGAACGCACTCCGGAATGCTGAGGATACATCGTTTGAGAAGGTGAGCGCCCGAAGCGAGCTGACGTAGTCCGCGGAAGCGTAGCCGCCGGTCGAGCGGCCCCCGACTGGGCCAGTGTAGGTAAAATCCAGTCCCCAAGTGAAGTCTTTCAGTACGCAGACCTTGTAGGTGCCCGTTCGCGCTTCCGCCATGGAAGGTTCCTGGCAAACACCGACGAGAGCCGTCTCAAATTGAATGGACCCGTTAAGGCCGTTCAGCAGATTCGCAATGCCGAACGTGTTGGCGTTGAGGTTCCCCCACGGAATCGTCGGAGAATCGCTAAATTGGTGAGGTCCGGCATAGTTATCCGGAGGGATGTCTCCGGTAACGCCGCTGGGAGTAATCGTCGAATAATAGGGTCTCGGATCCGGACTCAATTGCTTAGATCCGTTAAAGAGTACGTACCCGTCCATAGGCGGATCGGACCATGTGCCGGAGAGAGTAGTGAAGTTCTGTGCCGTGTGGTCAGAGGGGAAGAAGATGTTCTGACTCAGGCTAGTGTTGAAGGTCAACACCTGCATGAAAGTCGTACCCTTTGGAGCAACCGAATTCAGCAAGGCCTGCCCGCCTGCCGCCTGATTCGTCTTCCGGAAATCGCCGTCGATGTCGACGCTCACGCTGACGCCGGTCGTCTTGTTGGTCTGAGCCACGGTCAGTTCGCCGACCTTTACACCCTTTACTGTGACATCGAGTGCTGACGCAGTCGCGCAGCAGACAAACACGGCGCAGAGGCCGGCGGCAAGGACGGTGGTCTTCTTGAATGACATATCGCTCATCTCGTTGTAGGCACTCTCTAGACCATCCCCGTCACGGAAGTAATTTCACTTATGGCGCCTGGCAGTCCGGCCGCGCGCGCAGCGGCTCTCTGCTTGCATCTCTTCGGCCGCTCGAAGCCGGCAATCTGGAGCGCCCGTCCCGGTTGAGCCGAGCCGCCAGGAATAAGAATTCCTCAACCCATTCTCAGACGTGGCAGCGTGTTCATATCAGCGCTCTCAGTTGCTGCCGGAAGAATCGAGCGCCCGCTTCGCGGCCGCGTCCGGGTCAGAACCTGCCGGAACGCTAATAAGTACCGTCATTGCCGCACCCTGGGCTCCGGCTCCGGCAGATTCGACACCCACTCGGCGGCGCTCGCCGCGTTCTTCAACGCCCGGCATGAAGCCAATATTCGATCGAGATCCCTTCGCTCTTCCCCCAGTGCTGCGCGACCTGGAAGCGACGATACCCATCGTCAGCCGGATTCGATCCGAATCGAACGGAAGGTTTGCGCCAGATCAAGATTTCCCGCCGCGTATCCAAAGCCAGCACCGCGTATGGCGTCCATTCGCTCAGGGCTTGCGAGTGGCAAGACTTCCAGGGCGTCTATCGCCGTGCCAGAAACAAAGAACGGCTGAAGCGCGGTTTCTTTCGAATCGATCCTCCTATTGAAGAGCATGGGAACCACGGGCGCGGACAACACAACACCTCAGCTAGTGTCTAGTTGCATTAGTTCTGGTACTACTGTATGTTGAGTCATGCGCCGAAAGTCCGCGAAATTTCAGCTCAGCGACGAAGAGATGAAGACCTTAGAGGGATGGACCCGCCAAGGCAAGACGGAGCACCGTTTG
>SYKU01000263.1 GCA_005808865.1 Acidobacteriota bacterium | reverse complement strand
CGGCAAGTGCGGCAAGCGATCGACGACTTTGTTGAAGTCTACAACGAAAAGGCAGCGCCGTTTGAATGGAAGAAGGCAGTCGTGTTCCCTTCCGGCCCCAAAGCCAAGTACTCTGACTTATGCAACTAGGTACTAGCCGCTCCGTCCGTCCCGGCGGATGTTGCAGCGCGCCAGCTCGATGAATTGCTGCTTGCCGCGAAACGTGCTCTGGCGGAAGCGGGTCCGCGGCTGGTTGTCACATCCGCGGGTGAAACAGATTTGTTCGACCTCCGCCTTGAATGCGCGCGTGTCCCCCGTTGGGCGGATTCGTCCGTTGAAGTACGCGCCTGGCCGATCACGCAGCAAGCCGAACGCGCGCAAGCTTTTGAGGCCAATTCGATCGTTTTCCCCAGGCTTTCGCACGCGGGGCTGACACCGCTGATCGCCTTCTCGATCTCCGCCAAAGTTGGCGAATCGGCCGGCAAGACAGTGTTCGTGATGAACCTTTCGCTTCATGGCGCGCCGGAAGACCGGCAGGATCGCGTTGTCCGGTCGCTGATCGAAAACCGCGACCAATTGTTGCGGTACATCCTGTTTCTGCTCGCTTCAGGAGATGAGGCTGCCGCTTCTTCCGGCGACTTGCGAAAGTTGCCCACCTCCGGGCAGGACGGCGCAGGCCACAGCCTGCCGCATCATTTGCTTGAAACGATGCTCCGCGCCCTGCATCGCGGCCCGGCGCAGCTTGTTCGCGTGGCTTCCCTGCTGGAAGTATTGCGCAAGGAGCCAAGCAGCTCGGAGCTGCTCAGCAGCGACTTTCAGAAAATCTGGGAACCCATCTGGGACACCGCCCAGCAGGTCATGGAGAAATGAGCGCAGGTCCCGATACACGGTCAGTTCTTGCGGGCCTGAAGGACTTTCAGCGCGCCACGGTCGATTACGCTTTCGAGCGGTTCTATGGACCGGATTCGACCCGACGGTTTCTTGTCGCGGACGAAGTCGGACTAGGGAAGACACTCGTGGCCCGCGGCGTTATTGCGAGAACGATCGACCACCTTGGCAAGAAACCGCGGATCGACATTGTCTACATTTGCTCCAACGCGGACATCGCGCGTCAGAATATCCAGCGGCTGCGCATTCCCGGATGCGCGGATGCGGCACAGGCGACCCGTCTCACGTTGCTCCCTCTGAGGATGGATGACCTTCGGCGGAGTCACATCAATTTCGTTGCCCTGACGCCGGCCACATCGTTCGAGCAGACCGGGGGCGGCGGGCGTATTGATGAAAGGGTATTGCTTTATTGGCTTTTGGATTCTGCGTGGGGAATTCACGGCTCGCGTGCGTCACTTTACGTCATGAAGGATTACGTAAAAAAGACAGATACGTTCAGGCGATGGGTGGAAGCCTTTGATTTCACCCAGGTGAATGAGCAGATCGTGGCGGAGTTTGTGTCCGCCCTGGCAACGCGCGTGAAGGAGGAACAGGCTGCCGGGAAACCGGATATGCGTGAACGCTTTGAAGAGTTGCGGGGAATCTTCTGCCGGAGCGACGCACGGGTCCCGCCCGGTGCAGCGAAGAAACGGACACAATGGATTGGCGAGTTGAGGCGGCTGCTTGCCAGTGTCTGCCTGGCTACCCTGGAGCCTGACTTAATCATTCTTGATGAGTTTCAGCGTTTCAAGCATCTTCTCGACGAAGAATCAGAAGCGGGAGAGCTTGCCCGCGATTTGTTCGATTCAGACGCAGGACAGGGCGCTCGCGTTCTTCTACTTTCGGCGACGCCGTATCGCGGCCTGAGTCTTCATCACGAGACTGACGACGACCACTATGGCGATTTTCTCGCATTGCTGCGCTTTCTCGAAGATGGAGACGCGGTGGGGTGCAAGGAAATCTTGGCCGAGTATCGCGCGGCATTGCCTGCCGTGATGACGCCGGATGGTTTGGAGCGGCTGCGTAAGGCCAAACTCGCTCTTCAAGAGCGTCTGCAGCGGGTCATGGCGCGCACCGAACGGTTGGCATCCTCGGCCGTGCGTGGGGGAATGCTGCTGGATGAGCCACCCGGCAAACCGTCCCTGCATGCCAGAGATATTCGCGCCTTCCTGGGCTCGCAGAAGATTGCCACCGCTTTGGATCAGGGAGATGTCGTCGAATACTGGAAATCCGCGCCCTACCTTTTTAACTTCATGGACGACTACGCCCTGAAACGGGCGTTCAAGGAAGCACCCGAACAGCGCGATATGGTGCGGATCGTCAGAGAGTTCCCCGAAGCGTTCCTCGATCTGGAAAATGCGCGCAACTACTTGCCTTTAGAGCCGGCGAATCCGCGCCTCCGAGAGTTACTCGGCCACACTTTGGACCGGGGAATGTGGCGGCTGCTCTGGATTCCGCCGTCGCTCAGCTACTACAAACCAGCTGGGCCGTTCGCTGCTCCAGAATTGGCTGGCGTCACAAAGCAGCTCGTCTTCTCCGCGTGGCATATGGTTCCCCGCGCGGCGGCATCGCTCGTGTCGTACGAAGCCGAGCGCCGGATGATGCGCGCGCCGCATCCGCGTGCGCGATTGACACAAGATGATTGGAAAAAGCAGCGTGGTTTGCTGAGATTTGGGACGTCCTCGCGCCGTCTCACGGGGATGCCGCTCCTGTTGCTTGTCTATCCCTGTCTTACCTTTGCACGCGATTACGATCCTAGAGACCTGGCACGGGAAGCCAAACTGACGGCCGACGAGGCGAGGTCACGATTGGCTTCACGTTTACGTGTCGCTATCGAGAAACTGGGCATTGTCCCAGAGACTGGAAGCCCTACCGATGAGCGTTGGTATTGGCTTGCGCCAATGCTGCTTGATTTTGCCGAATTCCCCGACGCCGCGAAGGCGTGGTGGAACCGCACCGAGCTGGCGCAGGTGTGGGCCGGTGTGGAGGTAGGTGAAGAAGATGCAGGCTGGTCCAATCACGTGGAACAGGCGACGAAGGTAATAGACGACATTCGCGGCGGAAAAGAACACCTTGGCGTGCCTCCGGATGATCTCTTCGACGTCCTGGCCCTCGCTGCCTCCGCTGCTCCGGCAACCGCTGCGTTGCGCGCTTACGCGCGCGCCAGTCGCGGCGACCCTGCGCGGTCTCTTCCTCTGCGTGATACAGCGGCACGTACCGGAAGAGCCTTCCTCACCCTTTTTAACCATGCGGAGGTCATTGAAGCGGTCCGCGCGGAATTCGGCGGCGAACCTTATTGGGAGCGTGTGCTGGAATACGCACACGCTGGCGGGCTCCAGGCTGTGCTCGACGAGTACACCCATTTGCTCCGGGAGTCGCTCGGCCTTGCGGCTGCTCCCGTCGCCGAGACCGCAGAGCAGATTGGTTCAGAACTGATCGCGGCGCTTGCCATCCGGGCCGCATCGCTCCGGGTCGATGAAGTCACCGCGCCCCCGTATGCTCGCGAAGTAAAGCTCACAAGTGAACCAATGCGCATTCGCTTCGCGATGCGGTTTGGCGACGATCGTCATGATGAAGAAGCTCCTCCCGGCGTCAACGGCGGACCAACGAGGACTCGCAAGGAGAGCGTGCGCGCGGCGTTCAATTCGCCATTCTGGCCGTTTGTGCTGGTTTCAACCTCCGTCGGCCAGGAAGGCCTCGATTTCCACCATTACTGTCATTCGGTTACGCACTGGAACCTGCCGTCAAACCCCGTCGATCTGGAGCAGCGCGAGGGCCGGATACACCGTTATAAAGGACATGCGGTCCGGAAAAACGTGGCTGCGGCGTTCTCGGCTGAGGCGGTCGCCCGGACCGACCCGGATATCTGGGAGAACGTATTTGCGCTTGGCTGCGCCAGCCGCCCTCCGGGGCAGAATGACCTTGTTCCCTATTGGATCTTTTCCGGGGATGCAAAAATCGAGCGGCATGTTCCGAGGCTTCCGTTCAGCCGTGATGAAGAACGTCTGTACGGACTGCGGCGCTCTTTGGCGATCTATCGCATGGTCTTCGGCCAAAGTCGGCAGGAGGATCTGATTTTGTATCTGCTCGCGCAAATCCCCGAACACGAGCGCGATGGCATCGTGGCTGAGCTGCAAATTGATTTGAGTCCAGCGAGTCGAACTCAGGGCGGCAGCTCCAGCAGGGAGACCGCGTTCCCTGCCTGAGGTTTAAGTTGATGGCGTTGCAGGCACAGCGCAGAGATTCGGGAATTCCGCGAAGGAACTTCGCACATTCTCCGGAGAAGCGATGCCAGCGGCCGGGAATCGGTGCAGTTGCTCGGTGCAGTTGCTTGGTCATGACGCGCCAATACGGCAGCGCAACTGAACTGAATGAATGCGGATCAGGGCAACGGCAAAGTTGTGGCACAGGTCCTTAGCACGTACTGGGAGTTGGTGGCGGAAGAGGGGGTCGAACCCTCACGTTCAGTGAAGAACGCCAGATTTTGAGTCTGGTGCGTCTGCCAGTTCCGCCATTCCGCCACAGAAGGCTACTTTCATCCAGTGTAGCCTATCCACCTGCTATTTTCGAATCAGCCAGACTTCCGCCAACTGGCAGCCGCGGCCGTTGCCGCCCAGCCCGGCTTCACGCGTGAAGCTCAACTTCAGTTCCCCTGCCCCGCTCACCGCCCCCGCCGGGATGTCAAACTCCAGCGGACGAAACGGGATGGGCTTCTCCATCCAGGGATGCACTTCAACTCCGTTCGCGGTGAGCCGCAACTTTCCGCGCGACGCGTCTCCCGCGTAGACGATCCGGATCCTGTAGCCGGCCTTCGAATCAAGGTCCGTGTAACGCATCTCGAGCGGCGTGTCGTTGAGCGACTCCGCATGATCCCACCATGAAGACCGGGTGGCTCCCGCCCTGCCGAATCCGGTGAGCGCCGAGCGCAGGAACGCAGGGTCGCCATCAAAGCCCACGCCACGCACCAGGTGGGGCTGCCGCGCTGTTCTTCCCAGATCGTCGTAAAAGCCGCCCGGGCCTGGATTAGTCCAGTTGACGATTTCGTCGAGCGCCTTCAATCTGGCTTTTTCATCCCCATATTTGCGGATCTCCAGGAAGCGCGCCTCAAGCCACAGACGGCTGTTCAATGGCGCGTCGACGGTGTCGAGGTTCGCGCCCCGGTCGACCGAGATGGCCTTGTACCTGGGCACGCTCAACTGCATTCTGGCGCTCTGGTATAGCCCTTCCGCCAGTTCGAAAATGCGCGCCCGGAGCGCCGGCGCGGCCTGTAGGGGGCGGCTCAGAATTGCTTCCGCCTGCGACATCGCGTTGAGCGCGCCCGATGCCCCTGCGCCTCGCAGCGAGCTCATTGCGGACTCCTCCGCCGCAGTCTCCGCGATCAGCCTGCTGCGCGTGTACGCGTCGTAATAGGCCCTGTAAAGCGCCTGTTGAAAGCGCCAGTTCAACAGTACGTGAGGACTCGCGCTCCGCTCCATCGACTGGAATTGCGAGAGCGTCGTCTCGACATTTCCATTCGTCAACAGCGGACCCCGCCAATTTCTTTCGAGCGCGAGCAGACCTTGCGCGAAGGTATCGGCATATTCGGCGCCGATGAAGTAGCGGGAATAGTCCCGAAGCACATCCGTCACATTCGCATCCGGATCCCACCCGAGCGCCGACCAGACAAATTTGTTCACGTCGTCGTTGCAGCCTTCAGAGTAGGTTAGAAAACCCATCGTCAGCGGTTGCAGTAAGCGGAAGATGCGAGCCTGTCCGAGCGGCCGCGGATTGATGGTTTCGCGAGCTTCGGTCAAGGCGTATGCCACGTCCCAGTCCGGAACGGGATACTGCGACTGACGGCTGTGCGTGATATCAGGGTAATGGCGAATTGGGACCTTCGCCGGAAGCGCCGCGCGCAAATCAGCCAGACTCCCACGCGTCTGGGGCCCAAACACGATGCCCGAAAGCCAAGCCGGGCCCTTTCGCATCAAGTCAACAAATTCGTCCATCCACTCGCGATTGAAACTCTGTGGAGACATCCACATTTGCGCTTTCGGGTGGTATTTGTGGAGCAGCGCCGTCTGCTTTTCGAGAAGCGCGAACAGATGCTTTGGCTGAGTGTGTCCGGGGTCGCCGCCAGGCACAAAAACCGCATCGATGCGCGGCAACTGTTTGTATACCTGCTCCCATTCGTTGAGAGCGAATTCGACCGTCTTCGGGTCGGAATAGTCCTTATCCATCGCCGGATACCAGATCCAGACATCGAGGCCGTATTCTTTGGATATGCGTGACATCTCGACCATCATGCGCATCGGCGGAATCGGGAAATGCGGGCTGTCGGCATCATCGTCCGAACGCGGCGGGATCAATTCAATCGCGTTTGTGCCGAATACGGCGAGATCCCGAATGTACTGTTCCCACATCGGGACGTCCCACCCGTCGTAGGAGTTGGTCTTCGGCCGGTAGCCCAACTGATGACCGCGCAGCGGGTATTTCGGAGACGAGGCAATCCGGGTCGAATCGGCGATCGAGACTCCGCCCCTCCCCATGTCCATGGTGAGCAGGAGGCGGCCGGTGCCAAAGAGCAAACCGCGCGCGTCCGCTCCCGTCACGGAGACGCCACCTGCGTTCACCAGGATGCGGTAACTTTCAGTTGGACCCGCCGACGGACTGACTTCCAGACGGATCGACGGCGCGCCTGCTGCCGCCGTAGCGCCCAAGGTCCATCGGATGCTGGTCCGCTTCTCGACCTCTTCGATCAGGGTCTGCGCGGCCTTCCCCGGCGGGGCAACCACAACAGCTCGCGACAAATCCAGCGCCCACGCCGCCTGGGTGGCAAAACACAGTAGTGTGGCAACACACTTCATATCCATAAACGGCGACTATATCACGCGGACATTCGAAACGCAGAGCCACGGCGCATACTTGCCGTCTGCCATGAACAGTCATGGATCAGTACACTTCTGCGATACATCTCCAGGCAATGAATAATACTCGCCGGTTCACGAAGTTCACTCCAAACGCGCCCGGGCCCGCCTCGTGTCTCGCGGCTTCCCAAGTCAATACCGGCTCATGTAGAATGATTCGGAAGGAGTCAGATCATGTCATCAAGACCTGTACATTTCGAAATCCCGGCGGCAAGCCCCGAACGCGCTATCGCCTTTTACGAAAAGGTGTTCGGCTGGAAGTTCCAAAAGTGGGAAGGGCCCATGGAATACTGGCTTATCTCGACCGGTGACGGGCCAGGAATCGACGGCGGTCTGATGCCTCGGCGCGACCCCGCTCAGCCTTGTGTAAACACCATTAACGTAGCGAACGTCGACGAATCCTTGGCCGCTATCGAATCCTCCGGCGGAATATGCGTCGTGCCAAAGATGCCCGTGCCTGGTGTCGGCTGGCTGGCCTATTGCAAGGATCTCGACGGTCATATTTTCGGCATCATGCAGAACGATCCGCAGGCAAAGTAGGATGCGCCGACGGCTCTGGCCGGCTGCTCCCTTCGCGGCTCTTGCGCTTGCGGCGCTGGTGGCCACGCGGTCCGACGGGAAACTCGAGACCATCGAGCAGGTGGTCCCGGGCGTGTGGTTTCGGCAGGGGGATCTCGATCAGTTCGGCCACTGCAACAACGCGGTGATCGAGATGAAAGATTATCTGGTCGTTGTGGACGCCAACTATCCGAGCGGCGCGCGCTCTCTGATGACGGATATCAAGCGAATCTCACCGAAGCCCGTGAGATACGTTGTTGATACGCACCACCACGGCGATCACGCCTACGGCAACGCCTTATGGACGAAAGCGGGCGCGACCTCGCTCGCCTACCAGGCGGTGGCCGATGAAATGCGGCGTGTCGAACCCGCGCGCTGGCGCTCCGACGCCGCACGCCGCAGGGACGTGGCCGAACTCGGTCTGGATACCGCCGAACCGCCGAAGAAAACCTTCGATCAGACTCCTTTCGTCATCGACGATGGCACGCGCCGCGTGGAACTCCACTTCTTCGGCTGGGCGCACACGCGCGGCGATACCTTCGCCTACCTCCCCAAAGAACAAGTGCTGTGCACGGGCGACGCCGTGGTCAACGGACCCTACAACGGCTTCGGCGATGGTAACGCCGCGAACTGGCCAGACGTGGTCCGGAAGGCAATGGCGCTGAAGCCAAGACACGTTCTCCCAGCTCACGGACCCGCCGGCGGTCCGGAGATTCTGTCGGGCCAGGAGCAGTACCTGACGGAGATATACGGCCGTGTCAAGAAAGCGATTGCCAGTGGAAAGAAACTCGAAGATCTTGTCACGATTGCCAACGGCCAGCCCTCCGAACTGAAGATGCCGCTGCCGGCTGCCGTGAAAAATTGGATCGGCACGCGCACGCCCGGTCAGATCAAGGACATCTTCGAGGAGATTACCCAAGGGAAACCGCGTGGCGCGATCACTGCCAGGTAGACTCCTCCTCGCGAGTGCGCTGGCCCTCGCCGCGGCGGGTCAGAAGCCGGATCCCTATGATCAGCCTCTCCCCGTGCCACGTCTTGAAAAATCGCCGGTGATCGATGGCGACCTCACCGAATGGAAGTACCTGGCATTCACCGACGGACTGTGGGACATTTTGCGATTGCGGCGAACGCCCTGGTACGACCCGGCGATCAACAGGCTTACCGTCCACGGCGCCGAGCCTCCGGCCGAGGAAGACTTGCAGGCCCGTTACTACACAGCCTGGGATGAAAAATATCTGTACCTCGGGGCCGAAATCCGGGACAACGTCAACGACGTGACCGATCCACAGCATGAACCGAAGCGTTGGTATTACAAGGACGCCATCTGCTGGTTTATTGAAGCGCCGCGCGGCGGGGCCGCGAAAAAATTCGGTGAAGGTGATAACGCCTTCTGTTTCGTCATCGACGCGGCCCGGCCTCCCTACGGAGCCTGGTGGCGTCACGGCGCCCCCGGCAAGACGTATGTGGAAGAACCCCTGCCGAAAACAGCCGTGGCCTACGCCATCCGCAGGAATCCCTGGGGTGGCGGCGGGGGCGATTTCATCCTCGAAGCCCGCGTGGAGATGGCGCCCACGCTGGGCGTAAGCAGTCCCAAGTGGCGTGCCCCGCGGCCGGGGGATGTGTACGGTCTCGAAATCGTCCATACGGATCCGGACGGCGGGGACTATGGCGGCCACTTCCTGCTCTACGGACGCGGGGACGACGATTCCACCTGGGGATCAATGATGCTCACCGGTCCCATCCAGCCCGTCGCGCGGAAGCCAAATTAAAGCGGGAACCTTTCACTGGATCCGGAGTCTAAGCTCTCAGGTGACGGGATTATAATGAAACGTGAGGGCCGTTAATGGAGTCCCTGCTGCCAGCTCTGGCAATTCCCGATAACCAGGCGGAGCCTGCGCCGCTCGATGACGGCCGAACGCTGCTCCTGGAGTTGCAGGCCAACTCGGAGAAGGCCTACGAGACTCTTGTCGCCCGGTTCCAGCAACCCGTATACAGCTTGGTCTACCGGCTCCTGGACGACCCGAACGAAGCCTCGGACGTTGTGCAGGACGTTTTCTTAAAAGTCTTTCGCGGCGTAAGCCGGTTTCGCGGCCAGTGCAGCTTAAAGACCTGGATCTACCGGATCGCTGTCAACGAAGCATTCAATCACAGGCGCTGGTTTGGCCGCCACAGACGGCGCGAGGTTGGCCTTGAGGACGAAGATGGCGGCGCGCAGGGTATCGGCCGGACGCTCTCCGACGCCGGACGATCGCCTTACGACTACGTTTTTGACCGTGAGCGGCAGGCCCTGATCGAGGACGCGCTTTCACGGATCAACCCGAACTTCCGGGCCGCGGTTGTGCTGAGGGACATTTCAGAGTTGAGTTATGAAGAGATATCGGAAGTCCTCGACGTCTCGATGGGGACCGTGAAGTCGCGCATACTGCGTGGACGGGAGGCGCTGCGTTCCCGGTTAACCGGACGCGTTGAAACCGCGCGGCGGATTTCTCCGGTTCGCGGTTTCGGTTGGGTTGCTGACAGGCTGGGTGAATGAGGCAGGCGATTAGCATGCGTTGCCATTTTGAAGGGTCGTGTTCGGACTACATCGAAGGTACGATGACGGAGAACGAGCGCGTAGCCTTTTCACGGCACTTGGCGCACTGCCGGGAATGTACCGGGCATGCCGAGGAGTTGCTCGGGGTCAGTGTAGCGCTGCGTTCGTTAAGCGTTCCCAGCGTGCCCGCGATCCTCGCGTCGGAGCTTCAGGTGCTGGCCTCCCACGAGCATGCCCGGCATATGCGGCACCGTACCTGGGCGTCGCTGTTTGCAGCATGGGGTAGCGCAATCCGGTTAGCGACGGACAATCTGATGCGCCCGCTCGCTCTTCCCTTCGCCGGTGGGTTGATTTCCACGCTGGGTTTGTTCGCAATGCTCCTTCCGACGCTGGGATCCTACGTCCCTATGTCTGAGCGCATATTGACGGAACCGCACGGAGTGCTGGGTTTACTGAATACCGAAGCGGCGGTTGCCGATTTCGCTCCCTTCGGAATCTCACAGGACTTTGAAGTGGTAGTTTCAATCGATCAGAATGGAACACTGGTCGATTACTCAGTCGAGGGCGGCGGGTTGAGCCGGGAAGCGATGGCGCGTATCGGCAACATGTTGCTCTTTACGACCTTCAGCCCGGCGACCGCGTTCGGTCAACCCACGCTCGGCAAGGTTCGCATCTCGTTCCGCCGGGGCCCGAACATCGTGGTGAAGGGCTAACCCGGCGTCCAGTGGCAAGGCAAAGACTCGGCCAGCATTTTCTGCGCAGCCAGGCCGTTCTCGAACGTATCGCCTTGTCGGTATGCCCTGAACCGCAACCCGTCGTGATCGAGATCGGCCCCGGCAAGGGTGCGCTCACCGCGCATTTGCTGAGACACGCCGAACGCGTCATTGCAATCGAACTCGATCCCGCGCTCGCAGCGGAACTTCGGCACGAATATGGGGATGAGCCTAGGCTCACCGTTATTGAAGGCGACGCGCTCGCGACGGATCTCGCGCAGTGGGGGCCTGCCGTGATCGCGGGGAATCTGCCTTACTATGCGGCCACGGCCATCATCGAGCGGGTTCTCGATTCCGGCGCGGGGCTGCGATGGGCTGTTTTCCTGATTCAGAAAGAAGTGGCTGAGCGGATGGCGGCCAGCCCAGGCGGGCGCGAATACGGGTTTCTGAGCGTGAGGACTCAACTCGTAGCGGATTGCGCCGTCCTGTTCCGCGTCAAGCCCTCGGCCTTTCAACCTCCGCCCAAGGTGGAATCGGCCGTAGTTCGTCTGCGGCCTCGCCCGGACGTGGCGCCAGACCCTGAATTTCTTGCCTTCATCGGACAGTGCTTCCGTCAAAAGCGG
>SYKU01000022.1 GCA_005808865.1 Acidobacteriota bacterium | reverse complement strand
GCGGCAAGTGCGGCAAGCGATCGACGACTTTGTTGAAGTCTACAACGAAAAGGCAGCGCCGTTTGAATGGAAGAAGGCAGTCGTGTTCCCTTCCGGCCCCAAAGCCAAGTACTCTGACTTATGCAACTAGGTACTAGCCAAAAAAGGAACCTTAGCAAGCCAGATGCTGGGATCTTGTTGGGTCTCCTGGACCTGTGCGTCGATCCAACCGATGGCGATGCCCGCGAAGACTCGAATAAGCAGGTCGGACTCCTTGAACGCCCTACACCTCGAGATCGTGCAGGACCTTAGCTCGCTCTCTTGTTCCGAGGTTATTATGTCTGTACTCCCGCGAAAACGCGAACGTAGAAAACTGTAAGCATCTTGCTTCGCCGCCAGGGGTTCGATCATAACGTTGCCCCCATTATTACCGGGTCCGTAGTGGGCAATGACGGCCCGCACAGTTTCCAACCTGCTGATGGCGGGATTAAGAAACGCGGCTTCGGTCCGGCGCTGAAATTCGCCCTCTGGGGCTTGCCGAGGTGCTGCCTTGAGAAAGTCCATGCCAGTTACGAGTCGATTGTCGAAAAACTTGTCACCCAAGTCTTTATAAGTGGACGCATCCGGGATAGATGCCTCACGAAGATAGGCCAGTTCTCGGCGATCGTTGATCTCCTTCGCCGGCAACCGCCGCACATGGGCGATCAGGATTCGGGCGGCACATTCCCTACACACAGCAGCTAATGCCGGGCTGAGATTCGTCGGCGAGTGCAGTTTCTCAAGCTCCTTTGCCAGAGCCTCACGCGTCCAAAGCGTGTCGACGTTGTTTCGCCCGAGCAGTAGCACGTCCGCGAGAAACTCCGCCTGAACCCGGACCTGCTTAAAGGCGTTCCCAAATCGCTTTTTGACGTCTTCGATCGTGGGACGGGACGGGTGCCCGCTCGTTCCGTCCCGAGGTACGCTGGGTGAACTCTGCGTGGTATCACGAGCCGCGCGAATGGCGGCCAACGCTTCGCGGATTCTACCCGATTTCCCAATGGAGCCGGTCTTGATCCAATCGCTGAAAAGGGAGTCGAGGTTTTCGGCGAAAAGCTCGAATCCGCGACGCAAAAATTTGTGTGCGACATCCGTCTTAGATGTATTGGCATCGCCGATGATGGCGGTGAGAGTACCGTAGGCTAGGCCGCTCGAGTCGGACTGAAAGGCGGAGCGATCGCCCGCGGGCAGTTGCGGGGCGTCGCCGCAGAGATCGTCGAGATACTTGATGCCGAAACCGGCGCGCCGGTAGCGAGTGAAGTCGAAATAGGAAGGGGGTTTTGTCGGCTCGTTCATGATGCGGCGGCTGACAGTGTGAAGGGACGGGATCACCTGGACGTAGGCGTTGGTAGTGCGAGGGTCGTCGACATTCTCTTGGAGACCGGTCGTGGAGCCGGTGCCAGTGCGGATGAGGAAGCAATGTGGACCGCGATGGATAGCTTGGGCTCGAGCTTTGGTAACCTCGATTACGCGATTCAGATACCCTAACTCCTCGACAATGCGCAGATGCACCACGACGTCGGAAACATCGGCCAACGGTTTTGCACCCGTGCCGGATTCTTCGGCGACAAACGCCAAGTGGGCCTTGCCCTGGGCGGCCTGGATGGCTTGCATAATGCGGGCCCTCACCGAGGAGGGTTCTCCAAACGCGTTGAGTTCACCGACCAGGACCTCGAAGCCATCGACGTTATCGATTATGATGAGAGGCTGATCGTGATCATTCTTTGGCTCGTTCAGCATTGAGAGCAGCCGGCTGGTGAATGTCCAGGTATCGCCGACGGGGTGGGTCAACAGATCAATAAAACCGACCGAGACGACTCCGGCAATACGATTCTCGAGGAAGTGCGCCACGCTTCCCTCGCCCTTGTCGGCGTTGGGGTCGAGGCGAGAAAGTTCGATTTTAAGGCTGACATCCTCTGCTTCAACGGAAATCTGGTTTGCTCCCTCGACGGTAGACCGGTAAAACGGCACCTCGCGCAGGTTCGGCCGGTCGAGCCGGAATGCCTGCCACATGCTCATAGCTTTTGCAAGCGTGAGGTCAGTCGAGATGTAAATTGCCAACGGCGGTTGACCCTTCGACGCCTTCGCGCGCGAATGGGCATCCGCAGCGTAGCGCGAAACGAGGTGCAGGGCGAGGATCGACTTGCCGGAGCCTTCGGGGCCGATGAGTGTAAGCTTAGTCTGTTCTTGGATATTATTGATCGGAATACCGTAGGCGCGGTGAGAGAGACTAAACGTACCGAACAGGTCGTCCAGCGAAGGGACGCCGAAGCGCAAGCAGGAAATACGAGGAACTCCGTTCATTGGGTGTCATTCTCCGCGAAGATCCCAAGCGGTCGCAAGCTCTTTGAGCTGGCTTCCTTCATCAGGGAGTTTTGGTCGCAAGTTTGGGTTACACAACTCCGATTCGGTCGAGAATACACGCGTATCAGGATCGGCATCACCCGACGGACCTGAAGCGATTCGTTCGCCTGTTGCTTTCCATACCCGCAGTGGAGGCTCCGGCCTGACCGGAGCCTTCGCAGTGGAGAACCCTGCAAAGGCGTAGGCGAATGAACGGCGTCCCAGGCAGAACACGTCGCCACCTTCTGGGCTCCCAGCCAAATTGACGAACTTAGGAATTATGGACGCCATCCCGTCAGACGTGAATGCCGCGACGGCGGCTGGCGTTCGCACCCAGCAACTTGGCAGCACGAACTCGACCGTGCTAGCGGAACTGAGAATGAGTTTCTCGCCTCGCATGTGCACCACTGCACGCAAGGCGGACGCAAGTTCACTCCGCTGGGCCGGTGAATGTGCTTTGAGATTCCTGCGGAGGATACCGAAAGTGTTTATTAGGCTAGACGCATGCGTAGTGACTACAACAAGGTTGGATTCAGCGAGGCGTCTGAGTTCCTCCCAGTCGTCCGATCTCCGGATCTCGCCCGCGTAGAAGACTGAAGGCGTCATGCGGAGGGCATCGTCAACGGCATCCCCGAGGTCCTCCGTATCTGTGCCGCGAAGGCGCGGAGTGTAGTCAGGCATATCGAGACGTCCGAGCCATGATCGCGCGGCTTGTGGCAACTCGTTGCATAGCTCGTAGCAGTGCTCCAGAAAACGCAGCTGGTGCAGCCCGATGAAATATTCCTCGATATTGTCTTCGCAGGTAACGAGGTGCGGCTTGCGCTTTTTGTTCGGTTCCTTGAGCCAGTGTTTCATGAGATCTTCAAGCAGCATTTGGATCAAACCCATGGCGAGGTTGGTTTTCATGCTGTTGGTGCTGCCGGAGATGATCAGGAATCCATGCGCTACCGGGTCGTCGGAAAGGCGAAGCGCGCGGAAAACGGCGCGGCAAGTCTCGTATACGCTGACCAAATATTTACTGGAATACTCCGGGTTCGGTTGATAGCCCGAGCATTCGAGCTTGTAAACCTTGAAGTCTGGCGGACTGATTGTCCGATGCTTAGCAAACGAATACGTCTTGGACCGGACGGTGATGCTTCGGGCTCGGCTTTCGTAACAGTAGCATGCTTGAACGCGAACGGAATGTCCGGCGATGACGTCCTGAAACGTTCGGCCTTTCGTAACGCTCTTAGGTTTGTCGGAACTGATTGGTTTGGAATCCACGGTGTCGCCGGTGTCGGCGGTGCTAGTGACAAACGTAAAATCCCTCTGCTGGTTGGTCGGGAGCCATGAGGTGCTTGGGGCGCTTTGTGGTGCGGACATTTTGAGGAGTATATCAAAACCCACACCATGATTGTTGCTCCCGAGATTCGCCTGCGACACCGCTGGGAAAGATGTGCGTGAGCGTTGAATTTGCGAAGAAACACGCGCCGCACATCTCATTGAGAACTGCCAGTCAGCCGGGTCGCCAGTTGGGAGCGCGTCACCGGTCCGGTCCGCCGCGCGGTTAGAGCGGGCATCGGTTTCGGAAATTGTCCCTCGCGCCAGTCGGTCCAATACATCGGTAGATTCCCGTGAAACCAGTTCCGGTGATCTACCGCCATCCAGCCACGGGCGACCGCCAACTGCTCCGAATCGGCCGCCGGGACTTCGAAATACTTCGAAAGGATGACGGCCGCCTCGTGGCGAGTTACTGGTGCGTCCGGCGATGCGTGCAAGTCGTGGTCGTTTAGAGGGTACCAGCCGCGGATGGCTGCCCGATGGATGGCCGCGAATGCCGGATGCGTCACGGGCAGATCGTCGAACCAGACGAGCGGCACTCCCGCCCGCGCCAACTCGTCCTGTACGGCAGACGCATCCGGAACTCGACCGCCGCGAATCGCCAGGCTCGCCATCATCGCAGCGGCTTCCCCCACGTTCCACTCGACCGGATGCAGCCGGAACGCACCGTTCGTCAGATGCGTGACGCCGATATTCTTCCCAGCGGCAAGCAGGTTATGGACTTTTTGCGGAACCATCGCGCCCATGGGAATTTGAAACGGACGCGGCATCATCATGCGCCCTCGTTCATTCGCTCCGCAAGGATGGATGTCCACCATGTAGAAGCCCGTTCCAATGGAATCGGCGAACCAGCGCGCGCGGACGCCCGTCTGATACTCCGCGACAATGTCCTGCTCGACCACGCGGCCGGATTTCGCCACAATCCGCCGCGACTCGCGGATGTACGGGTACTTCGACAGGCCGTCATCGGTGCCCATCACCTCCTTGCGCAGACGCAGTTCAGGATAGCCACTGCCATCGCCTTCGTCGCGCGGCAAGTCGGTTTGGAGCCAGTAAAGAAACGAGAGCGAGACGCGCTTCGCCGCCTGAAGAATCCGGGCCTGGTCAAGGGGAGTCCGGTCGAGCAGGGATTCGTCGTGGTAGTCCTGCCGCGGCCAGTTCATCAGCGCGAGATCGTCCGGCGCGTTGGGCCCCGTGAAGTTTGCCTTCGCAAGCAAGCGCCGCCAATTAAAGATCGAGCGCGGCGACATGTTGTTCGGAATCGGCGGGTCGTCGCCGAACATTTTGTATTGATATGTGCCGCGCCATCCGAGGTCGGTGGGATAGTTTACGCGCAGGCTGAACGGCTGGCCATCGCGGAACTTCTCGTATTGAGACGGTTTGGCAATCCGGTGGTTCTCCCCTGGGCGCACGTCCATCGCGAAGGGATACGTGAAGCTCTGCACGCATGCCGGGTTCGCTTCGGCGGCGGCGTGCGGCTCGCCGGTTTCCGATTTGGGCTCGGACCCCACGACATAGGGGACTCCGGCGAGCGGCAACAGTTCACCGGTTTCGGTCGCGTCGAGGACAAAGCGCGGCACGATGCGGATCACCTCGCGCTTGTCGAAGCGGTAGGCGAGCGCGGAACGAATTTCGCCGGCCTTCACGTCGAGCGCGAACACGCGCGTGCGCAGCATGAGCTGGACCCGGGGCCGCAGCGGCGCGAGCATCTCATTGAGAGCCTGCAACCCGGCCTTCGGCTCAAAGCACAACGCCGACACGTAGCACGAACCCGGATTGAAGTTTTCGAGTGCGGCGGCCGCGGGGGAGAGCGAGAAGCGCGTCCGGTAGTAGTCGCGGATGCGATTGCGCATCTCGTAATAGGTGCGTGTTGCGCCGGAGATTTCGATGAACTTGTTCTCGTCAAGAGCGGAGACACCGCCGGCCGTGATCTGGCCGCCGATCCAATCGCTCTCGTCCGTGAGGCAGACCGAGTGTCCGCGGCCGGCCGCGCGCAGGGCCGCGGCGAATCCACCGGCGCCCGCGCCCGCAACCAGAATGTCACATGTGGTTTCAGGAGGGTTGGCCGGTACGCTGACGCTGTGCAGGAAGGAACGGGGATCGCCCTCTGCCCTCACCGCATCCACGTCGGCAAGTTCCACAGGTTGGGCGTACAAATTCGCCCCGGTGATCAGAAGGTGAGTCAGTAGCGAATAGCGAGCTGCGGTGTATCGAGCCATTTCTGTCCTTGCAACCGGGATTCGAGGCCGAACAGCGTGATCCCGGTCGAGAGATACGTGCGTTCAATCGGATTCGGGCTCTTTCCCGTGAGCACGACATTCTCGAAGTTCCGCACCATGAAGCTCCAGTGATTGTGTACGTAAAGCTGGATGTAGAAGCAGGAGGAGTGGACTTTCAAGTCCTTGCCCCGCGCGGCGAACAAGTAGTCTCTCGTCATTCCATCCAGATTCAGCACGGACGCTTTCAAGCCATCGCGATAGCGGATCAGGATCGCCTGCGGGTTCCCGCACTCCTTGCCGTAGCCTTTGTTGATGCGGCGGGCGAGGGCTGCGTCGAGCAGGTCCTGGGACCATTCGCCCTGACGCCCCAACCTCCACACTTCGTCGCCTTCGACGCAGCGAATCGACGCGACGCCGGTTTCGCCACCCGCGCGCCGTTCGGCCATCGCCTGCATGAGCTCGACCGCATGGTAGCCATGTTCCTCAAGGTCGGAGAAGCTCACAGCCATCACTTCGTTCAGCGCGATTCCACTGGGAAATTCGAGCGCGGGGCGTCGCCACGTGAGCGGCAGGGACGAGCCGCAGAACAGCGGAATCTTCATCTCGCGGATGCGTTGATACATGCGCGTGGAATCGTCCCAGTCGTACGCGAAGTACTTGTCGTGAAACAAGGGCACCACGCGGCCGTCCTGCCTGAATACGGAGGTAACTTCGTCGAAACGCTTCGCGCGCGGATACATCACGTTGCCGCGCGGCGTGCGTGGATAGTCGCCGTGTTCGCCGACGATGGCCACGCCGTCGACCGCGAGCTTCGCGCCTCCCAGACGGAGCGCGCTCGCGGTATCCGGGTAGATGGTGACGCCGTACTCTTCGGCCTGCTCGCGAGCCATGTCGTTCGTGGGGAACTGGTCGACATAGAACGAAGCTGCCTTCACGCGCGGCCGGTGACTTTCCCCGTTCAGCCTGTAGCCTTCAAGCAGGCGGCCGACAAAGACGTCCGCGTGCGAGTTCGGGAAATAGACGTTCATGATCACGGCGACGCGTGGACGCCGGGTTTGCGCGACAGCGGCCATGGGAGCCAAGGGAGTGAAGAGGAGAGCGCGGCGAGTCATGACGGGATCCTTCTGTTAGCGTAGCGCAAATGCCGCGTGAGTCCGACGGATTGCCCACGCGCCCAAGCTCCGCCGATAAGGCAGGTTTCTACCATGCCATGGCATTGAACATCACGAACGACGAAGCGGGAAGGCTGGCCGGCGAAGTGGTAAAACCGGCCCATGAAACCAAGACGGAAGCTATGAGGCGCTCGTTGTTGGAACGCCTCTCCCCGCTCCAATCTCGTGTCGGCAGGATCGAAAAACCCTCTACCCGTCGGCTCCAGCGAGCGGCCAAGGGCGGCAGACGACAAAAGGCGATCGTCTGCCCCACCGCACTCCGCAGGTTTTTCATGAAATTTCGCGGGACGCCGCAGCCCTCCCGAACAGGGTCAACGGTCCCAAGAGTCCGCGGGAGTACCGGGAGCGGAATGGCGCGAAGCAGCACATCAATGGTGTCCATTCCTCCGAGCGCCGCTGAGAGCGGCGCTTCTTTCGCGCATAGGTTGGCGTCGAATACGTCGTTGGCCGTTGCCGGCGTGATCGTGTGAACGTAACTAACCAGCCCACCCCACTCGACCGCTCCGTTGGCGAAGGCGGAGCGGAAAATTCGGAAGAATAGCCAGACGGACCTACAAGCGGCTTTTTATCAATCACTTGGGATTGGGTGACGCAGAGGATTAATTTTGTGTTTTCGCGGTGCGAGCGACGGACCCAGAGGGTATGCGATTTCCGGCGGTGTCCCGGCGGACGTCCGTGAAGCGAGGATGGCGGTTGCGGAGGCGGAATGCGGGTCAAGCCTTCCGGTTCGATTTGTAAGCGACGTATTATCATGTATTTTCGACAGGGTGACGCAGAGAATGAAATATTGTGTTTGACTGGCGTGGCTGAGTCAGACGGCCCGCACACAGCTTACAAACGGCTCATTTCCGGCACCCATTTCGGATTGTACAGACCGCTAGCGGCCGGGGAGGACCAGAGTGGGCTTAAGGTTTTTGAAATCAATGTGGAAAATAGTTGCAACGGCGTGACCCTCGATGTCACATTTGATGAAATCGGGCGTTGGCAGCCTGCGCCACGAATAAATTTCCAGCGTGGGGCTTGAGGGTGCGCCCCGGCCGGGGGTCGCCTTGCGGCTACTGCGAGGCCGGGACGCCTTTGTGTTCGGCGCGCGAAATGCCTGCACGCCGGGATCGCGGTCCGGAATTGAAGATGGCTCGCGCCCCGCGGCCGTAACCGCCAAGCCAACTGGCCCATGAACGCCTGCGCGTCCAAGACTTCACATCCCGCACGCACCGGAACCCGTTGTTGTTGTTCCGGTTCTCAGGTTCGCTTGCCGGCGGCGGCAGCAAGGGCGGCGGCCAGCAGGTTGAGGCTCTTGCAAAATTCTGGAGTTCGGACATCCAGTCTGACAGCAGAGGGGCGTCGTTTGGCTGCTGAGCGTACTTTGTCGCGAATGCCGAG
>SYKU01000262.1 GCA_005808865.1 Acidobacteriota bacterium | reverse complement strand
CGCTTATTGGCGAGCGCAACAGGGAAGTGCGGGCGTTCCTCGAACACGATTTGGGGCCGGAGGGGATGAAGCGGTCGGTGGTTGTGGTCGCGACATCGAACGAGCCGGCGCTGTTGCGCATCCGCGCCTGCTTCGTTGCTCTCGCCGCCGCCGAGTACTTCCGCGACCAGGGCGCCCAGGTGCTTCTCGTGATGGATTCGGTGACGCGCCTGGCGATGGCGCAACGGGAAATCGGCCTCGCCGCCGGGGAGCCGCCCAGCCAGAAAGGATACACGCCCTCTGTGTTCAACCTCCTCCCAAAAATTTTCGAACGGGCCGGGAACTTCCAAAAGGGATCCATCACAGGTTTCTTTACCGTGCTTGTGGAAGGCGACGATTTCAACGAGCCTATTGCCGACGCGGTTCGTTCCATACTGGACGGCCACGTCGTTCTGTCGCGCGATTTGGGCATGGCGGGACACTACCCTGCGATCGATATCCTCAATTCGGTCAGCCGGCTCACGTCTCAGATTGCGACGCCCGAGCAGAAGGAAACCTCGTTCAAGATACGCGAGGCGATGGCGACCTACCAACGGGCGCAGGACCTGATCAACCTTGGAGCTTACGCCTCGGGATCGAACCCCAAGATTGATGCAGCCATTCGTGCGCGGCCGACTCTCGAGGGCTTCCTGCGGCAAGAACCGAGCCGTAAGGCCCCGCTTGCGGAGACACTCCAGAGCATGAAAGCTGTGGCCGCAATGCTTGAGTAAGCGAGGTGTAAGTAACGGCGGCGATGAAGAAAGACAGCCATTCCCTTCGATCGGCTTCGAGGACTGACTTCCCTTTGACGCGTCCCCTCCGCGCCGCCGTACGAGGAAGCAGGGAGCCCCGCTCGGGCTGGGGCGCCCGGTCCACAGTACGCTGCCATCGACACCCCGTGCGGCTGGAGCTAACCGATTGAAAAAATTCACCTTCCCACTGGAGCGGATTCGCGATTTCCGAAGCCGTCAGGCCGAGGCGGAAGAAATCGAGCTCCAACGTCTGTTGGCTGAACGTGCCGAAGGGGCCGCCGCGATCGCGCGGCTCGACATGGAGCGCGACCTGGTGGGCGGGGTGCCCGAGGGAGAGACCGCCCACCAGGCGCAGGATCTGGCTGCGCGAGATTCCTACCGCGACTACCTGCTTGGAAAGCGCAAGGGGCTCCTGGTTCGTCAGGGCGACTGCGAACACCGAATCGACGCCCAAACCCGGGTTCTTCTTGAGGCACGCCGAAAAGTGAAGCTCCTTGACGGACTTAGAAAGCGCAGACTTGGCGAGTGGACCTCTGAATTCGAGCGCGAACTGGAAATCCTTGCGGGTGAGCTATTTCTGGCCAGGCGGGAACGGGAAACCGTCACGGCCGCCCGGGATCAAGTGCGCGAGTCGCGGCCTTGAGCGAGGAGTTCAGTCCTCGCAGCGCCGAAGCTGCCCTCCGGGTTTGCTCCTCCGCTACGTCCCATTGCCCGGCCTCAACCGCCTCGCGAATTCCAGGCAAGGTCTTCGCGGCGTAGCCGGTATACATCCCCGGCGCGTAAAGCAGGTGAGTAAACCAGGGACGCCGGGGGAGGCCGCCATCCGGTGCGAGCGTTCTCTCGGCTCGCATCAGGACCGCGTTCGCCTCGCCCTTCGGCGCCGCCCGCTGCTCCGCCTTGCGAAATTTCCCTTCGAAGGCCGACGCGTTTTTTCGCAGTTGTTCCAACTCCTCGCGAAGCTCTTTCAGCGCCAAATTCCCCCGGCGGTCCGAAGCGAGCTTCGACACTTCGTCCGCGTATCGAGCGACCGTCGCCTGAAGCGCGCCGAATTCGAAAGGCAGGACGGGAGCGTCGGCCAATCGGAGCAGAGCCGTCGACATGAACTGCGCAAGCGCTCGTCCCCGGGAGAAGTCTGTGTCCGAAAACCGGGTGTACCAGGCAAACGAATCGTAGATCGAATGGTAGATCCCTTTCGAACCCGGATCTTCAAATCCGGCGTTGACGGAGGCGATACCCAAATGCTGGAGGAAAACGGTGTAATCCGATCCGGATCCGAGCGCTCCCAAAAGGAACTTCCGGTCCTTGCTTCCCTCTTCGACGGTATCGAGAACGCTCTTTCCCGGCTGGAGCGGAGCGGGAATGTCCCGAAGAACCTCCTCGATGAACTTCTCAAGCGAGTGGGCTCCTCCGGCGCTGAAACCGCCGGACCCATTCATGTCGGAATTCAGATAGACCACGGCGTTCCGTTTGAGAGCAGCCGCATGCTTCTCGGCCCATTCCGTGGACCCCACGAGCCCGAACTCCTCGCCGTCCCAGATCGCGAGCACGACGGTCCGCTTCGGCTTCCAGCCGGTTTTCAACAGCTCCGCGAGAGTCCGGGCCGTTTCGAGCAGCGCGGCCGTGCCACTGGCGGGATCGGCCGCGCCATTGACCCAGGCGTCGTGGTGGTTGCCGTAGAGCACCCACTGATCGGGCGTTTCAGCCCCTGGAATGCGGGCGATTACGTTGTAAAGAGGGCGCGTCGACCAGTCGAAATCAAGTTTGAGATGAACGCGCGCCGGTCCAGGTCCCACGTGATACGTGATCGGCAGCGCGCCACGCCAGGGCTCGGGAGCGACGGGCCCTTCGAGAGCCCTGAGGAGCGGGAGCGCGTCGGCATGAGAGATCGGCATCACGGGAATCTTCTGAATTGTGGCCGCTTCCGAGAGCGTCAGGCGTTTGCCCCCTTTCTCCGAGGCGAAGCCAGGCGAGAGGGGATCCCCAGGGTGGACGGCCATGTCCATGACGCTCCCCCGCTGCACGCCGTCGCGCGGCCGGAACGGACCTGCCGGATACACGTCTCCAGCGAAGTAGCCGTCGTCTCGCGGGTCGGAGTAGATCAGGCATCCGATGGCTCCGTTTTCGTAGGCGACTTTCGGCTTCACGCCGCGCCAACTTCCACCGTAACGCGCGATCACGATCTTGCCCTTGACGCTGACGTTGAGTTTTCTCAAGTACTCGTAGTCTTCGGGCACGCCGTAGTTTACGTAGACAAGAGGACCCGTGACGTCGCCGGCGGCCGAATACGCGTTGTAGGAGGGAAGCTGCCCAGCGTCGCCGGAGTCGGAATCCTCCGGAATCGCAGGCTCAGCAAGCCGCGCGACGAAGCGCTCGGGCTCGATAAGTTCGAGCGTTCGCGATTTCGGAGTGGGGAGCAGCGCTTCGAACTCTTCGATCCGCGCATCGAGGCCCCACAGGCGCAGCAGGCCGAGCAGATGCCCGGCTACAGCTTTCGATGCGGGAGACCCCGCGTGGTGAGGCTCGGCGGAGATACGCTGGATGTAGTCGCGAATGAGATCCGGCCGCGGGATCGCGCGCGCACGCGCTTCAAGCTCGTGGCGCTGCTTCAGCGCGGACGCCGGAAAACCGCGAATGGGTTTTTCGTCAGCGTTCGCGGCGAGGCAGAATGCGCTCGTCAGAAGCGCGGCCACGGACTTTGGACCGCACCACCGCGTGACACAGGCTAAGGTCATTTTACGCATGGAACCTTTGTGGAGGAGGGGCCTTCGGCTCTTCCTCCTTCTGTGACGGGGAAAGCGCGACCGGAGGCTCCGCTTCGAGTATTGCGCGGTGACAACAAGGGATCCGTGGGCTTCATGACACCGGTGTCCGCAGAAACGCCAGGAACTCCGGAGGCTTCTTGGTCAGGCCGGGAAACGTAGCTATTATTTTCTCATCCGGATCGAGAATCGCGTAGAACGGAATCGCAATGGTCGCAAATTTCTTTTCTTCGAGTTCCTGATTCGCGCGCGAAGTTTCGTCGGCGCCGTCGGTGTAAAGTTCCACCAGCACAAAATCCTTCATGGCGGCGGCTATCTCCGGGCGCGGGAACATGTTGGCCTTCATCCAGTGGCAATTCGTGCAGGCGTAGCCGGTGAAATTCACGAAGACGAACTTGCTCTCGCGCCTGGCCCGGTCGAGCGCTTCGCGGTATCGATTCTTCATCCAGACCAGGCCGGCTTCGCTTCCCGGCGACGCCGCGCTCTTCGCCGAGAGCGGCACATAGGCATCCAACTCTCCCAGCGCGCCGCCGAACATCCCTGGAATCAGGCTCACCGCGAAAATCAGAAAAGCCGCTCCGATCAGGAGGCGAGGCACGCCCAGCGAGTCTTCCGGCCTGATGCCTTCAAGGCGCAGGAATCCGAGCAGATACAGGCCGGCCATCGCGAACAGAACGACCCACGCCGCAAGGAAACGCTCGCGCGTAAGGAAGCCCCACTGCATTACCTGATCGACGCCGCTCAGGTACTTGAGCATGGTGGCCAAAATCAGGAAGCCCATCACGATCTTGACGCGCGACATCCAGGCGCCGCTTCTTGGCAGGCGTTTAAGGTAGGCCGGAAAGGCGGCAAGCAGAAAAAAGGGAAGCGACAGACCGGACGCAAACGCCATCATGCCGAGAACCGGACGGATCTTGCCACCGGTGACTGAAGCCGCAAGCAGCGGCCCGACAAACGGGCCGACGCAGGCGAAGGAGGTGAGCGAAAATGTGAGGCCCATGAGCAGTGTCCCGGCGAAGCCGCCGCGCTGCGACGCGCCGTCCAGCTTTGTGAGAACAGACGATGGGATGGTAAGCTCAAACGCTCCGAGCAGGCTCAACCCAAAAGCCAGAAAAACGATGGAGATGAATGTGTTTACCCAGACGTTTGACCCGATCAGCACGACGCCGAAAGGACCCAGCAGGGCGGTCGCCGCAATCCCAAGCGAGGTAAAAAGCGCCACGATTCCCAGGCAGAACACCCCGGCGTCGATCAGGCTCGCCGCCTTGCCCCCAGCGGGCTTGTTCAGGAAGTAGGACATCGTGATCGGAATCATCGGGAATACGCAAGGCGTGAACAGAGCCAGGAGACCGAATCCGAACGCGATACCGAGAAACTCTCCCAATCCCTCCGCGTCAGGGGCCTTCGGCGCCGCGGCTGGCGCCGATGGTTTCTGAGCGCCGGGGACGTATTTCGCGAATCCCGCAGGGATCGCCGGTTGCGACGGCGGCGCCTTCGCGTCAATCGCAAGCGCCGCAAGCGCGGTCCGGGTGACCGGCGGAAGGCACATCTTGTCGTTGCAGGTCTGATAGCGGGCCTTAACCGGAAGTTCGACGGCTCCCGCCGCGGCATCCGCCTTCAGAGCCACTTCCACCAGAAAGTCCACGGAGTTCTCGTAGGTCTCCGTCTCAAATCCGAAATTGGGATCGAAAGCCCGCTTCGGGGGCGAAAAGTACACAGTCGAGGAAGCCACCGTTTCATGCTCCACAAGAATTGCGGTTGCGCGAATCGGTCTCGGTACGCTGAGCGAATACAAGTGCCAGCCGGGCTCGATCTTCGCCGAAACCCGGGCCAGAATCTTCGACCCTGGCGCGGCTTTCGACGGCGTCAGAGTCGCGGACCAGGTGATCGGATCGAGCTTCTGCCCCGCTGCGGGCAGCGCAAGGACTGCGAGGAATAAGGCGGCGCGCTTCATGCCAAGCCTGGCGTCAAATCGGCTGTGCCACCTTTTCGGCCGAGCACGAGCGCAGCCCGTGTTCGATCCGCAGGTTGATGTTCCCCGTTGAGAACTCGGCAGCGACGCGGATTGCGTTCCGTATCGCATTCGCGTTAGACCGGCCGTGGCAAATGATGCAGACGCCCTGCACGCCGAGCAGCGGAGCCCCGCCGTATTCGGAATAATCCACCCGCTTGCGAAAATCGGCGAAGCCGCTTCGAGACAGAATATACCCGATCTTGCGTGTCACGGACGCCTCGAACGATTCGCGCAGCATGTGCCGGATCATCTCGGCCAGCCCCTCGCTCACCTTTAGCGCCACGTTGCCGATGAAACCGTCGCACACGATGACGTCGGCCTTCCCCGCATACATGTCGCTGCCTTCGATGTTCCCAATGAAATTGATGGGCAGCGTCTTGAGCAGCACCATGGCGGCGCGGGTCAATTCGTTGCCCTTGTGCTCTTCTTCCCCGATCGAAAGCAATCCGACCCGCGGGTTTTCGCGGTGCAGAATGACCCGGGAGTAAATCTCTCCCATTACCGCGAACTGAGCCAGCATGCGCGGCGTGCAATCGACGTTCGCCCCGACGTCAAGCATTACGACCGGATTCTTGAGCGTGGGGAATGCACCGCCGAGCGCGGGCCGCTCGACTCCCGGAACCACGCCCTGGACCATCTTGGCCGTGGCCATCACGGCTCCGGTGTTACCGGCCGACACGAAGCCCTGCGCAGTCCCTTCACGCACCAGACGCGAGGCGACGCGCATCGAACTGTCGCGCTTGGACCTCACGGCCTTGGCCGCGCTGTCCTCCATCGTGATGAACTCACTTGCGTGATGGATCTCGATGGGGAGCGATTCCCACCCCGGGTGCAGCGCCAATTCGCGGCGCAGGACTTCCTCGCGTCCAACCAGGATGACCCTGATGCCCAGGTCCTTGGCTGCCCGAATCGCGCCCTCGACTTCCGGTTTCGGCGCGTGGTCGGCGCCCATGGCATCCAATGCAATGGCCGCGCCTGACATATGGGTGCGCTAAGCCTGTGCGACTTCGATTACCTCTCGACCCTTATACTGGCCGCAATGAGGGCACACGCGGTGCGGCAGTTTCTGTTCGTGGCAGCTTGGGCATTCGGAAAGACCCTGTTTTTTGAGGCTATCGTGGGCGCGTCTCTTGGACGTGCGGGCCTGCGAGTGTCTGCGTTTTGGATTCGGCATGTTTCTCTCTTAACTGTAACAGTTTACTTCAGATCGCGGAGCGCTTTCCAGCGGTCGTCCGCCGGTTTTTCGCGGCAGGAACACATGGTTTCGTTGCGGTTCTTGCCGCAAACCGGGCAGATCCCCATGCAATCTTCCCTGCAAATCTTCTGCATGGGTAGAGCGAGCAGGATCTGCTCCAGCAGGACGTCGTTGAGTTCGAGACCGGAACCTTCGTAGAAACCAACCTCGGATTCTCCCTCGTCGAGTTCGATTTCCTCTTCGCGAGGAGCCCGGTGATGATGCTCGGGCTTGGCCGAGGGAGCCGGCATGTAGAACAGGTCGAAGGCGCTTTCGATCGGGAAAGCCGCGCGCCCGAGACAGCGGTCGCAATCGGCCTGCATTTGCACCTTGAGCCTGCCCGTAATGTGGACTTCGCCTTCGGCGTTCTCGACCATCACGGCTGAACCTACGGCGGTCAGGGAGGAAACTTGACGGACATCGGCGTGGGAATAGTCGATCTTGCCGGGTGGAATGGTTTCGTCGAAACGGACCTTCCTGAACTCCATCTCCTTGACACTGAGGAACATAAAGGATATCTATCCGAGAACGTGCGGTCCTTCAATTATAGCCTGTCCTGGCCGCGTCCGCCAGGCGGAGAATTGTCCAATGCGAAATGAGCCTGAAGGAGGAGTTCGTTTCCAATGCGGAGTGAGCCTGAAACCAAAGCGTAGGATGCTGCGGAGGAATGACACTACGCATGGAGAACTTAGAACGGCTCACGCTAGCCGAGATG
>SYKU01000261.1 GCA_005808865.1 Acidobacteriota bacterium | reverse complement strand
CCACTGGCTTGAGGAGTTCCTGAACCGTTACGAAGGATCGCTCATCGTCATCTCGCACGACCGCCACTTCCTCAACAACGTCTGCACGCATATCGCCGACATCGATTACCAGACCATCATTACGTACCCCGGCGGCTACGACGACATGGTGCTGCGGAAGACACAGATCCGCGCGCAGATCGAGGCGGGAAACGCTCAGCGCGAGAAGAAGATTGCACAGTTGGGCGAGTTCATCGCGCGCTTCTCAGCCGGTACGCGATCGAGCCAGGTTACCTCACGGAAGAAGGAGGTCGAGCGTCTCCAGACCGCCGAACTTGCAAGGTCCAACATCCAACGCCCCTTTATCCGCTACCAGATGACCCGGCCCTCCGGGCGGACCGCGCTGGAGTTTTCCGGAGTTTCCAAGGCCTACGGCGGCCGCGCCATTGTCGCGAACTTCAGCGCCAGCATTCCACGCGGCGAGAAGGTCGCCATCATGGGCCGCAACGGAGCGGGAAAGACCACGCTCCTGAAGGCGCTTCTGAAGAACGCGCCCGGCGCCGCCGAGCCGGACGCCTCGATCGACAGCGGGAAGGTCGATTGGGGCCACGAGGTTCAGGTCGGCTACTTCGCGCAGGATCACCGGGCCTCGATCCCGGCAGGCATGACTGCGATCGATTGGCTGCACCAGTTCGACCCGCAAGCCTCGAACGAAGAGCTGCGGGGCCTGCTCGGGCAGATGCTTTTCAGCGGGGAAGAGGGAGCCAAGCCTACGGCAGCTCTCTCAGGCGGCGAGGCGGCGCGCCTGATCATGTGCAAGTTGATGCTCCAGAAGCCGAACTTCCTGATCTTCGACGAACCTACGAACCATCTCGATCTTGAATCGATCAACGCTCTGAATATCGCGCTCCAGCGGTATGAAGGAACGGTGCTGCTGGTCACGCACGACGAGGACCTGATCGACGAAGTCGCGACGCGGGTGTGGCGGTTCGACGACGGCCGGATCGAGGACTTCAAAGGCAGCTACGCGGATTTCCTTCAAGTGGCGGTTTAAGGGCCGCACGCCGCTACATCGGCAAACGACAGCAAGCGGGTATCCGCCTGACTGAGCCGGATGTCCCCGGCAAAGCCTGGTTGGGCGGGCGCCCGCCAGCCGGAATCAGCGCGAATCGCTGAGTGAAAGGGATACCCACCTGACAGTCTACCGGATCCTATCTTCGGAGCCCAAAATCCACGCGGATGGGTGCTGCGTCAATCCGGCCTGAGGATAGTACGTGACGGCCGCGGGGGCGGACAGCAGCACAATGCGCGCCTGGCCGCCTTCGCGCTGCGTAATCCGCATCAACTCCTTTCCAATCCCCAAACGCTGATGCGTTTCGCGGACCGCCAGGTCGGAGAGATAGGTCGCGTAGGAGAAATCCGTCAGTGAGCGGGCGATCCCGACGAGCAGGTCCCCGTCCCAGGCCGTCGCGACAAGGTTCGCATTCCGCAGCATGCGGCCCATGCGCTCGCGTTCGTCGACGGGCCTGCGGGCGCCGAGCGAACAGGAGCGGTACAGTTCGACGACCTGATCGAGGTCGAGATCGTTTCCAAGGCGGTAAGTAATCATCCCTGTCATTTTCCGTCAGTCGCGGCGCGGATCGCGAGCCGATATCGCTCCCGCGGCTTGAGATCACGGGGGATTTCGCCGATTCGGCCGAGGCTGCCGCCGCCCTTCGATTCGCCTGCCGGGGCGGCAGCGCCGATATGATGCGGATCACATCTTCAGTCCAGCCGCTTGCGGAAACGCAGCGCGCTCGCGCCGAGAATCAGCACGCCGGAGAGGGCCAGCACCGTCATCTGCGGCCAAAGCTCCGCAACGCCCGAACCCTTGAGAAAAACCCCGCGGACGATCTCCAGGAAATACCGCAGCGGATTCACCCGCGACAAATATTGCGCCGCCAGCGGCATGTTCCGGACAGGAAAGGCGAAGCCGCTGAGCATGAATGCGGGCATGAAGAACAGGAACGACGACAGCATCGCCTGTTGCTGCGTGGCCGAGACCGTGGAAACGAACAGACCCGCACCCAGGGCCGTCATCAGAAACAACGCGCCGCAGAGGCCGAGAAGAAGCAGGCTGCCCTTGATCGGCACCCCGAACACCAGGCGAGCCGCGACGGTGATCATTGTCAGATTCAGCATCCCGACACCCGCGAACGGCAGCGCTTTTCCGATCATCAATTCCAGAGGACGAATCGGCGTCACCATCAATTGCTCCATCGTGCCGATCTCCTTCTCACGCACGATCGCCATGGACGTGAGCATCACGGTCACGATCATCAGGATGTTCACGATCACGCCGGGCACGAAGTAATTGCGGCTCTGCAAGTCCGGGTTGAACCAGACGCGCGTCCTCGCCGAGATCGAAGGAATCCCGGGATTGACCGGTTCCAACTGCCCGACACGGCGCTCATTCAGTCTCTCCACGCGGACCGCGGCCGCAAAGCGAGCCGCCACCTGCGAAGCGTAACTCGCGACGATCGACGCCGTATTTGAATTCGCGCCGTCGATCAGAATCTGGATCGCGGCCGTCTTGCCTCGCTTGATGTCCGCGTCGAATCCCGCGGGTACGCTCACCGCGGCCTGCACTTCGCCGCGGTCGAGCAGACGCGACACCTCCGCGTCGTTCGACGGATAGGCCGCGATTTCAAAGCGGCGCGAACCGGTAAACGCGCGCCTCAACTCGCGGCTCGCAGGCGACTGATCGCGATCCATCCAGGCGATGCGCGCCTGATCGACATCGAGATTGACCGCGTATCCAAAGATCACCAACTGGATCATGGGCGGGACGAGCACCAGGACCCGCATCCTTGGCTCCCGCATCGTTTGCAGGAGTTCTTTCCGGAGAATGACCAGGATTCGTTCCCACATAAGCTAGTGTCTAGTTGCATTAGTTCTGGTACTACTGTATGTTGAGTCATGCGCCGAAAGTCCGCGAAATTTCAGCTCAGCGACGAAGAGATGAAGACCTTAGAGGGATGGACCCGCCAAGGCAAGACGGAGCACCGTTTG
>SYKU01000260.1 GCA_005808865.1 Acidobacteriota bacterium | reverse complement strand
CTTTCCCGAAGATTCGAAGGATGGCGAGGGTTCGGACGCGCCGTCGTCGTCAACTGAGTCAGAGTCGCGTTTGTTGAAGCCGCTGGTGGCTTCGAGAACCCGAAACACGTCGTATCCGGCACGTTTGATGTCGCCGATCGCCTCGGCGATGCGATCCGAATCCGACAGAGATTCGTTTATTGCATTTCCGAGCTCTTGCATTAAGTTCTTCATACGCTCTTCCAACCCATGCCCCCTTCCTGGGCCCCCCAGACCGGAGAATCCGACGATCTCCCATTCAATGGATGCACGGTGTCAGCCACGCGTTGCAACCTTTCGCCATATCGTCGCCATTTGCCCTCTACTCTGACATATCGGCGGAAGCCAGGCAACACGACACAGTACGGGTCACTATTTCGCCTTTTGCGCGGGTTCCTTCACAACGTGTATCCCTTTCGCCGAGTACCAGGGACGGATCTCCACTTTCAGCCGCCCGGCTTTCACGGCAGGGTCGTTGTCGCTCATTGCCTCTGCCTCTTCCATCGAGTCGACTTTGAAGACGAAAATACCGCGGAGGTCGCCCTTATCCAAAAAAGGTCCCGCAAGGATCAGTTTACCGGAGTCCGCCATTTTCCTGATGTGCGCCATATGAGCGGCCTGAACCTTATCCGCCTCCGCCGGAGGCATCGACGTATTTGCGCCCCGATACAGGAACGCCATGTAGTAGGTGGTCATTTCCCCGGCAGGCGGTTCCTGCGCGCAGGACGCGCCAACAAGGACGAGGAAAGCAGCGATCACCTTCATGCAGCAATTCTCCTATTCGAAACAGCCATCCGCAAGTCCACCTATGCCGCCGGGAACTTCCAGATCTTCAACGCATTCTTCCCAAGCAGCAGTTCGCGGTCTGCCGCCGTATAGAAGTCAAGCGCGGAGTCGACAAATTCCAGTTCCTTATCCATCGGCAGTTCCCAGCGCGGACGAGGATAGCCCGTGCCCCAGATCAGTTGCCTGCCCCCGAATTCCTGGTAGACAGCTTTGAAAAACGGGTACGTGTCGCGATATGGGAATTCCTTGGTCAATGAAAGTTCGTAGGGCTCGCTCGCGCTGATCCATACCTGCGGATGCTTCTTCAGTGCGAACATCTTGCGGAACTCAGGCCACGGGTCGGAGAGCTTGAGATCGGGCTTTCCGAGATGATCCACCACGATCTTGACTCCCGGGAAACGGCCAGCCATCTCCTCGAGCATCGGCATCTGGTGCGGCAGAATGTAGTAGTTGAACACCGCGCCCAACTTTTCAGCCTCGCGCCACAAAGGGTAGTGCTCCTTCGAATTTAGCCACGTCGATTTCGGATGATAAATCGGGCTGAATCGCATGCCCTGGAAACCGCGCTCCTTCACCCAGTAGCGAAGGCGCTCGGCTACGTTGGGATTTTCGGGATCGATGAGGCCGTGGGCCACAAACAGGTGGGGATACTTCTCGCGCGAGTAGGCGATGTAGGAATTGTCCCATCCGAAATAACGGGGATTCACCAGCACGGTGTACTTGAGGCCGAACTCGCGCATCTGCTCGACCTGATTCTCAATGGGCGCAGCCATTTCCACCTTTAGATTCGGACGCTCCGGATGTCGGAAGGGGAAGCGAGGGTCGAGGGTCCAGACTTCCAGATGCGTGTCGATAATGAGGCGGGCGGGTTTGGCCGCCGCGGCCTGTGCGAGAAACGTGCGCCGGGTCATAATGATCTAGAATAGCCGCATTTGCCGCAGTTCAAATGGAAGCAGCCGCGCGGGAAGGTGCGCGAATTCAAGCTCATCGGAAAGCCAGAGCTGTCCCCGGCGGTAGGCGCGGGTGCGGCGGGCAACGGCGACTTTCTGCCCGACGTCGCGCTTTGAATGGCAACTCGGACACAGCACTGCGATGTTGCGCCAGTCCGCGGGGTCGTTGTTGAGATGGGTGACGTTCAGCATCTTGTGCGGACGTTTGCAGGATTCGCAGACGTTCCCCACGCTCCCGATGAGTGCCACGCGGAACCGCCGCCAATCGGCTCGATAATACTTGCGGAATTCGGGTCGAATCGGCATGCGCCTCTCAGCCAGCCATCTTCTGCCTGCTTGGGAATTTTCTCACATTTGCCGCCCTCTGCGCCGGTCCGCGAAGCTTCCAATAAAACGCTCACCTCGCGATCCGGCTCAGAGTAATGTGCCCGGCAATTCCGGGATCCCTCTTCATCTCCGCTGGCGACGCGATCGGAATGCGATGCGTCAGGCGGCCCTTCTTCGCGTAGCAGCCGGTGTTGATCAGGCGCCCGGAAGGTTCCGCCCGGTCGAGGGCGAAGCTGAAATCGACGCGCGTATTCGTCGTGGGCTTGATCGGCGTGATTACGTGCCGCCGGTAGAACGGAACGATCGTGCTGCAGACTGTGGTCCTGACGTCCTGGCCCGTCTTCAGGCCCGGCTTGGCGAGCGCTTCATTCATGAATCGGGCGGAAGTGTGCCTTTGGCCCCGCGTACATAGCGTCGACTTGCGCTTCCGGTGAAGACTCGTCACGGGCCTCGGCGCGCTCCGCGATGCACATCGCGCAGTTCGTCGTAATGGACCTGGGCCTTCAATCAGGCCCGGCGTTCCTATCCCTTGGGCGGTCCTTCCTTCTTGACCCGGGCGATCCACTGCTCGAGCGAGAGCCCCCGTGCGCTCTGTCAGGTTCTTTCGCGAAGTCTATATGGAGGCGGCACTCGACTCCCCCAAATCATGCGAGTTTTCTTAGGATCAGTTCGGCGAGATTCAGCGCGACGGCCGCGGCTAGCAGTCCGGGCCAAAGCTGGAGCGTGGAAGGAATGCTCCGGCCATCCGCCTGGAAGATCCGGCGCACACTCGGCTTGAACACTCCGCCGGTTGATTCGGCGATCTTCCTGAGCACGAACTCGTTCGAGCCGAACTCGGCCAGTTCGTCCTCCTGCCTGTAAAAGCCCGCCTCGGGAAAAGCTGGCGAATCGGCGAGCGGGCGTACACGGAACAATCCCTGACGGCGTCCGATGCGCACGCGCGCGCGATAGTTGCCCGCGGCCATCTTCGCGACCTTCACCGGCTGCTGGAAACCATCCGGCCCCAACGCAAAAATATCGGGAATGGCTTGCGGCTCTTCAACGTAACGGCCCAGACGGTAATCGACAACCAGTTCGTCGTTCGCGCTGTCGTATTTGGATACCGCTTCGGTCGCCTTCGCATGAGGCAGCAGGTCGCGGAACACATTCGCCCAAAGGCGGTCGAAGCTTCCCCACGTCAGCCACTGCGAGGCCCATCGATTCTTGATGTCGGACGTGAAAACAGCCGCACGTCCGAGGCCGAACTGCCAGCGAACAAAGAGCGGATCTTTCTGGTCGACGTTCAGAATCGTGTCGGCAGTGGGGCGCGCGATGAAGCGAACGTAGCCGCGCAACGGCGGCGCCTGGTCGAACGCGACCCCGTCCAGAATCTCCGCGGATTTTGCCACGCCCGCCCGCACGGCCTTCTCGACAGACGTCGACCCGGTGTGCTCCATCACGTCGCGCAGCAGAATCTGTTCAAGCCCTGAGGGATCGTTCAGGAAATACGACTTGCCCTTCGAGAACGACGCGACCTTTTCCAGGTACGCGCGGTTCACGTCCTGCCCGAGTCCAACTGTAGAAATCGTGACCCTATTCGCCGCGGCTTCGCGGGCTAACGGGATGCTGTCGCCTTCCTCCGAGATACCGTCCGTAAGCAGCACGATGTGCTTGTACACCGCATTCTGGGGGAGGACCCGCCGGTACGCCTCCGAGAGAGCCGGTGCAATCTGTGTGCCGCCGTCCGGCGTAATGCCTGCTACCAGGCGCTTGATCAGCGGCCGGTCCTCGGCTTTTCTGATTGGCACGGTCCACTGGAAGGAGTTGTCGAAAATGAGTACGCCGACCAGATCGATGGGCCGGAGATTCTCGACGACGCCGATCGAGGCGAGGCGCGCGAGTTCCATCTTCTTGCCTTCCATCGAAGACGACTTATCGACGATCAGGATCACCAGCGTGCCTTCGGGCGAGCGCGGCGGAGCGAGTTTGGCGGGCAATGTCCGGTCGAGCGCGTCTTCTATCTTCTTGTTCTCGATGTAAACGTTGCGCTCGCCGGCAATCCACAGCAGTCCACCCCCCTGTTTGACGAACTCCTCGAGACGAGCCTTGCGCGCGGGCGGGATGGCTTCGGCATCCCAGTTGTTGATCAACACCAGTTGATAATTCGAAAGCTCGTCCGGAAGGCCGTTCGGGAAGCGGCGCACGTCGAACTGGTTGGCTTCCAGAGTCTTGAGCAGGGGAGCCTCCGAGCCAATGGGGTCCTGCGAAACCAGAGCGGCTTGGGGCCGCCTGATTGTGACGGCATGCTCGAATGTCACTTCGCCCAAACCGGCAGCCGAGATCTTGCCGGCGACATCTGTGGCGCCCACGGCGGACAGGCTCGTGTGCAGTTTGAGCGTGTTGACACCCGGAACAATCTCCACCGCGCTTGAACCAACCGGCTTGTTCTCGGCGCGAATTTCGACCGAAACCGATGCCTTCGCAGGCGAGATGAGACTAATGTCGATGGGGAAGCGTTCTCCCGCGAAGACCTCCGCGGGCATATTCACCGATTCCAGGCGCAACGCGGGCTGCGGCTTGCCTGCAATTGGCCACGTGTCGACGGGAACTCCCAGTTGACGTACCTGCCACGCTGCGCGCACGACGCTTCCCAGGTTCTCGTTGCCGTCCGAAATCAGCACAACTCGCGGGATCAGACCGGCGGGAAGTGCGGCCACGGCCTCGCGCAACGCAGCTTCAAGATTCGTCGCGCGCCCGCCTGCCGACGCTGTGGGCCTCAGGTTCCATGAGGATCCATTCAACTCGCCGGCTGCTGCGTTCCGCGTGGACCGGGCAAACGGTATTACGCGCGTCCAGTGGCGGCCGCGGCCGTTCTCGATATTGGTGGCCAGCGTGGAAGCCGCGGCGAGACTCGCCGCCGGTACGCTCGCCGATGTGTCCACGAGGATCGCGACCGCCATCTTACTCTCGAAGACTTTAAGGCGCGGCTGCGAGAACGCCGCAAGTACGCAGGTGAGCGCCAGCGCTTTGAGTGCAAGCGCGACGCGACGCGAGGACCCGCGCCACTCCCACGACGCCCACGCTAGCGGGAGCCACGCGAACAACAGCGGCCAGAGGCGTTCGAAGATCATGAGGCCTTCCTGCATTCGTCCTGGGACGGACCCGAGGGTCCGCGGCCGGCGCCTTCTTCGGTCCGCCGTTGGCACGGGTCCAGGGCGACCCGGACGAACCGGGGCGTTCGTCCAACAATAGCCGGATTCCCGGTTTTCATGAGGCTTTCCTCAGCTTGAACAGCGCAAGCACCTCGGCTCCGGTGCGGCTTCGAATCAGGCGCGCGCCTAAACGCCCGTAAATCATCCACTCGACAAGCAGACCGAATGCGCCGAGGACTGCAAGCACGTACCACAACTCGCGCGGAGCCTGCCCGGCCTGAGTCGCCGTCGGAATGCCGCTCTTCGCGCCCGGCGGCGGTTCCCACTTTGCCAATCCAAGCTCCGGAATCGTCAACGAGTACACGGACTCGCGATTTCCCGTAAGAACCCTTACGGTGCCGGGCGCGCCCGAAAAGAAGCTTAGCGACGCGTTCCGGACCGAGAACGGCAGAGGCGTTCCGTCGGCCTGGAGGACGCGAATGTCTTCGGGATTCTGGCCCGCTTCGAGCGCGACACTGACCGCGCCAACGCTGCCGCCGTTTACTTCCCACCGCCTGAAAATGCCGGGTGAAACCCAGTCCAGAATATTCGCGAACAGGAGCGGCGCGGCGAGTTCGAAGCGCAAGGGAGAGTGCATGGGATGGAAGCCCATCACGACGGTCTTCGCCTTCCCTGGACGCGCGGCAATGACAGCGCCACTGTCGATTTCCGCGATCCGGATATCTTGCGGAGAGGTCTCGAATACCTTGACGGACTCAAGACGCGCATCGCGCGTGCGAAGACCTGAGCCAAGCGGATGCGTCGTGTTCCAACTCGTAATCTGCGCGCCGGTGACACTTCGCAAGATGGCGAGAGGCGAGCCCGGCGAAGGCGGATCGATCCAAACGGAATCGACGGCGGGAGGCGCCTGCGGGCGAAACCTGTCGAGAATCACAAGACCTACGTCACTTCCAGGCTCAGCGTATTCGTCCAGCTTGCGAAACCTTGCTTTCACGCGCGGCGTGGCTGATAGTATGGGGCGCAGCAGTTCGGGTTCGTTGGAATAGACCACGACGTTGAGCGCCCGCTGCTCAGGTAATTCAAGCACAGCCCGGTTATCGGCGGGGAAAGCGTCGTCGGGAAGGAGGCGCGCTTCCAGAAGCCCGTTGGCTTGCGTTCGGTATTCGAATGAAGTTTCCCGCTCGGCGCCCGGCGGGAGTACGAGCCTGCGTAAGCCGGCTGGCGCCCCGCCGAATACCAGCGTAATGGTGGCGGTCGTCGGGCGGGTGCCGTAATTTCGGGCGGAGACGAAAATCTCCCAAAGTCCGGAATCCTCGGCGGAGCGGCGGAGTCCAAGCTTTCGAAGCCCTAAGTTCTCGGCGGCGTCCGCGATGGGCAGCACACGCAAATTCGGCGGAGCGGCGTCGGCTGCCAACTGATCATGCTCGGAAATTCTTCCGCTTCCCGCGAAGGCAACCTCGCCCGCGCGTCCTCCGCCAATGGCGAGCATGTGCCGCGCGAATTCGAGCGCCTGCTCAAGGTTGAGCGCCGTGGAGCCTGCATGTGAGCGGGAGATTGCGTCGCGGAGCTTGTTGCGGTCGGACTCGAAACCCCCTGCGGGAGTAGAGAGCGCGTCAGCGCGAACGATCATGATGCGGTCGGTGGAAGGCAAGGACCGCACATAGGCGAATGCCCGGGCGCGGGCTTCGTCCATCAACGTGGGAAACGCGGGCCGTGCGCCCGGCGAACGGGCCGCCATCCACGCCGAAGTTTCGAGCAGCAGGACATGGTCGCGCGGGGCTGATTCCGCGCCCCCGAATCGAGGTTGCGCGATCGCGAGCAGAAGCAGCAGAATGCTCAACAACTGAAGCAGCAGGGAAAGCGGCTGTTGAACGTGCCGACGGCGCGTCACGGGAGCTGCGCGCACTGCGGGCTGCCAGAAACGCAACGACGGAACCACCTGTTTCCGGCGCGAGCGGTCGAGCAAATAGAGCGCCACCACTCCGGCCGAGACCGTGGCGAACAGCGCGAAGAACTGCGGAAACGTGAGGTTGAAAAGACCCATCAAACCACGCCCCGCGCGCGAACCAGCGCGCCGAAAATTACTTCTTCAAAAGCCATTGATATCGGGACGCTCGCGAATCGCCCGGAGTTTCGCAGGGCCAGTCTCAGCAATGAGTCCGAATAATGTTCAAACTCGCCCGTAAAGAGCTTGCGGGCCTCGTCGTCGAACTGGAGTTTCAGACGCTCGCCGGATTCGGCATCGATCAGTTCGAGTTCGCCCACCCACGGCGGCGACCGGTCCTCATCGGCGTAAACCTGGATCAGCATCAGTTCGTGGCCGAAATCGGCGAGGTACTGAAGGGGCTTCTCGCACCCGGCTTCGTCGAGGAAGTCGGAGATCACGATGACGAGCCCGCGCTGCGGATACCGCGACATGAACTGGCGCACAACCTCATGGAAACGCGTGGGGCCCTTTGCCTCAAGCGCAGCGAGGTAATCCATTACGGGCGGGAACTGGTGCCGTCCGCCGCCGCAGAGCAAAAGGTCGCCGAGCCGGTCGGAAAAAGGCTGTATCGCGATGCTGTCGAGACGCACAAGGCCCACGTAACAGAGAGCGGCGGCAAGACGGCGAGCGTAGAGGAATTTTTCAGGCGAACTCGCCGTCATGGAGATGCTTGTGTCGAGCAGCAGGCGAACGGATACCCGCGGCTCCACTTGAAACATCTTCAGAAACAACTTTTCCAGGCGAAGGTACGCCCGCCAGTTGATGGCGCGCAGATCGTCGCCGTGATGAAAGTTGCGGTGATCGAGGAACTCCTGACCGGCTCCGGCGAAGTGCGACGTGTTGTGTCCGCCGACCAGGCCGGCGAAGGAGCGCTGCCAGTGAATGGTGAGGCGTTCCAGCTTTTCGAGAAGGCGGCGGTCGAGGAGGGGGGCTGCGCCCGCGGATTTCATGGCACTAACTCACCATTGCGTTTGCGTGAACGGCCTTGATGATCGTGCCGAGGATGGTCTCCGGCGTTTGGCCGTCGGCATGCGCGTCGAAATTCAAGATGATGCGGTGGCGCAAAACGGCCGCCGCGATCTCTCTGACGTCGTCCACGCTGAGGTGAAAACGCCCGCGCATGAGAGCCAGCACCCGGCCGCACTCCACCAGCGCCTGAGCGCCGCGCGGCGAACTGCCGTACCGGATGTACTTGCGGGCGAGCTCGTGAGCTTCCTTTTGATCGGATTGAGTGGCCATTACGAGCGCGATCGCGAAGTCCTGCACGTGAGGGGCGACGAGAACCTGGCGGCAGACGCTACGCACCTGAAGAATCGTATCGCGGTCGAGCACGGATTCGATTTGGGTTTCGTCTTTTTGGATGGTGCGGTCAACGATGCGGCCAAGCTCTTCCCGTGACGGGTAAGTGACCAGAATCTTCATCAGGAAGCGGTCGAGCTGAGCTTCCGGGAGAGGGTAGGTGCCTTCCATCTCGATGGGGTTTTGCGTCGCCATGACAAGAAACGGAAGATCGAGCTCGTGGGTGGTCGTGCCGCTCGTCACGGTGCGCTCCTGCATGGCTTCGAGCAGCGCGGACTGCGTCTTGGGAGTGGCGCGGTTGATTTCGTCCGCGAGCACAAGGTTCGCGAAGATGGGGCCGGGCTGGAAGCGCAGGGATTTCGAGCCGCCTTCAGCGGTCTCGATCATCATGCTGCCGACGATGTCCGCGGGCATCAGATCCGGCGTGAATTGGATACGGGAGTATTTCAGGTGCAGGGCGCGGGCGAGCGTGCGCAGCAGGGTGGTTTTACCGAGACCGGGCACTCCTTCGAGAAGAACATGCCCGCCGGACAACAGGCAGATCAGAACGCCGTCGACTACATCCTGCTGGCCGACGATCACTTTGGCGATTTCCTCACGGACCCGATCGAGTCTGGAGACCGCGAATTGAAGTGCTGCTTCAGATTCCACCCGTCTATTGTAATCAATCAGCGGGCTTACTTTTCGGGGTTTTCTGAAATGGCCAGTTCGAGCGTCGGCCTGGCGATGGCTCCGGCGGAGACCTCGACGACGTCGGAGGCCGCGGCTGGCCGGCCGCCGATCGTGGCCATAACGCGAACTCGGTGCAGTCCGGCGGCAACGGGGCAAATACCGCACTTCCCGCCGATTATTTTTCCTTCGACCCGGTTACCGTTAAGCTCGACATCGAAGCCGCCATCGGCCGCCGTGCCGTTCGAGACGGTGAGGCTGATGGCTCCAAAATTTCCGGGCTGACTGGCTGATTGAACTTGGTCTTTCACCTCGTGCGCGCGGGCCTTCATCTCGCCGTCAAGCTGCGCGAGGTTACTCTGAAACTCGATTAGCCATGCCTTGGTCTCCTGCTCCACATGGCTCTTCACGGCCAGACTGAAATTCGTCGTGCAGCCGATGAGCTGATGGATCTGGGAAGCAGTGGGGGGCACGCCCTGTAGTTGCGAGGTCAGATTCGCCCATTCCATCCGGTACTCTTCAAGCGACTTCTCGACCGCCGAGGCAGCGGTAACGTAGCGCATCCAAGTCGTGGAGATTCCAAAATAGCGGTCGAGTTGAAAGATGGCCACCGCGAGAGCGAGAGAAAGGTATCCGGCCTCCGAAATGCCTGCGTAGCGAGACAAGGCGGTGGCTGCCCCTGACGGCAGAGTCGCTTTCAGTAAAGGAAGGAGTCCTCCAAGCGCTCCGAAGAGAATCGCGGCGAGGCGGAGGCGCGAGGAAAGCGCGGCAGGCTTGCGGGAGTGGTACCAGTCCACCTGCCTTCGCGCTTCCCACTCGGCGTACTCGCGCAGAGTCTGGAGCGAGCGTTCGGTATCGGAGGGCTTCCAGCTCAATCCAGATAGGGATTCACAGTGCGGATTTTTCGTCATGAAATTCAGTTGGGGCAGGCGGTCTCGGAATAAGGTAGAAGCGAAAACCTTTCGCAAGGGAACTCCCCCCGGCTTCGAGATCCGCACGGCGAGAAGCGGTCGTGCTCCCCCACTGCCCCTCAGATCCCCCGATTCGGAGTGTACGGCCTGGAAGGCGGGCTGTGAACGCTGCGAGGCTGCAAGCTGTTGAAAAACCGGCCAAAGAAAGTTTGCGAACTTTGTGACTCGTCTATACGCCAGTTGTCAACATCCGCGCCGCCAACGCGAAACCAGCGCGGCACTCCGCGGGCGGCGTCGCGGGCCGTGGCCACCGGGGGGATGACGCGGATAGTCGAATTGCGATTTCCGGTTCTCCTTTGCTGTGGAGCAGTGATCGTGAGGGTCGGACCCGTTCGTTCGGAAGCTCGCGGGAGATATTGAAGGGCGTTGAGCGCCACTTCCGCGCTCAGGGCGAGTTCCGTTTCCTGGCCTTTGAAGTGGCGCCGAGCCTGGCGGCTCGGGATCCCGTCGGCCAAACTCGGTCATCTGTTACACTCGCCATTGGGACAGTTCGAATGAAAACAATCAGACGGGTCGCCGTCCTCGGCGCGGGTACCATGGGGTCGCGCATTGCGGCTCACTTCGCCAATGCGGGCGTTCCCGCACTCCTTCTCGACGTCGTAATTCCGGACCAGCCCGACCGCAATGCTGCCGCCCGGCGCGGTATCGAGAGCGCCGCCAAACAAAAGCCCGTCGCCTTCTACTCAGATACCGCGGCCGCACTCGTCGAACCTGGCAACTTCGAGGACCATCTCGCCCGGATCGCCGAATGCGACTGGGTCGTCGAAGCCGTGGCCGAAAATCTCGACATCAAGCGCAGCCTTCTCGCACGGGTCGAAGTGGTCCGCAAACCCGGCACGATTCTATCCACCAACACCAGCGGCATCCCACTGGCACGGATTTCCGAAAACTTCAGTCCTGAACTTCGGGCCCACTTCCTCGGTACGCACTTTTTCAATCCACCCCGCTATCTGCATCTCGTCGAAGTCATTCCAGGCGCCGAGACCCATCCGGAGATCCTGGACTTCATCTCCACGTTCTGCGACATCCGCCTCGGCAAGGGTGTCGTGCGATGCAAGGACACGCCCAACTTCATCGCCAACCGCGTAGGCAGCTTCTTCGGCGGCACTATTTATAAGCTGACCGTCGAAGGCAGCTACTCCGTCGAAGAGGTCGACGCCCTTACGGGCCCGCTGATCGGGATGCCCAAATCCGCCAGCTTTCGTCTTCTGGATGTCGTCGGCCTCGATATCTGGGCTCATGTGTCGCGGAATTTGCATCATGCCGTCCCCCAGGATCCCTGGCGTGAGCGTTTCGTTCTTCCCGAATTCATGGAGAAGTTGCTCGAACGAAAATGGCTCGGCGAAAAGACCGGCCAGGGCTTCTACAAACGCGTCGGTAAGGGGCCTGAGAAAGAAATTCATGCGATCGACTGGACCACGCTCGAATACCATCCCGCGAAAAAGGTGCGCTTCCCCTCGGTCGATTCGGCCCGCAACGTGGAGAGTCTCCCTGAGCGGCTCCGCGCGCTCGTGGCCTCCGAAGACCGCGCCGGATCGTTCCTGTGGCAACTCTTTCGCGACCTGCTGATTTATAGCGCCTCCGTAGTCCCCGAAATCTCGGACCGGATCGTCGAAATCGACCGCGCGATGCGCTGGGGTTACGGCAATCCGCTCGGTCCGTTCGAACTCTGGGATGCCCTGGGCTTTGAGGCTACGTGCCGGCGAATGGAGAAGGACGGCTGCAAACTGCCGGAGAACGTTGCGGCGATGCGCGGAGCCGGCGCGAGTTCCTTTTACAAGGACGGCGAGTATTTCGACTTCGCCTCAAACGCTTATCGGCCGCTCGAAGCGCGGCCCGGCATCGTCACGCTGAAGGGACAACGTGTGGTGAGGAAAAACGCGGGCGCCTCGCTGGTCGACCTTGGCGATGGCGTGCTCGCTGTTGAATTCCATTCGAAGATGAATTCCATCGGCGACGACCTGACGTTCATGATTCGCGCGGGCATCGAAGAGACCGCACGGAACTTCGAGGCTATGATCGTCGCGAATCACGGCGAGAACTTCAGCGTCGGCGCGAACCTGATGCTTGTGCTGCTCGCCGCGCAGGAAGGGGAGTGGGATGAGCTGAACGCGGCCATTCATCGCTTCCAGCAGGTGAACATGGCGATGAAGTGCGCGCCGAAACCCGTTGTCGCGGCGCCGTTCGGATTGGCGCTCGGCGGCGGCTGTGAAGTGGTGCTGCACGCGGCGCGGGTTCAGGCGTCGGCGGAACTTTACATGGGTTTGGTCGAAACAGGTGTTGGCCTTATCCCCGGCGGCGGCGGCTGTAAGGAAATGCTGCTACGCGCGGGAGACGCCGGGGCCGCGTTCGAGACCATCGCCTACGGGAAGGTATCAACAAGCGCCGCCGACGCGCGCAAGCTCCGCCTGCTGAGACCGGCCGATAACGTCACGATGAATCGCGAGCGCCTCATCGCGGACGCGAAGGCAGCGGCACTCGCGGGCGCCCCGTCGTATGTGCCGGCCGTACCCCGCGCGGACATCCGCGTTGGCGGCCAGAACACGCTCGCTCTCCTGAAAGTCGGCATCTACATGGCTCGCCAAGGCAGCTACATCAGCGACTACGACGTTGTAGTCGGAGAGAAGCTTGCGCACGTGCTGAGTGGCGGCAGGCTCACCGGACAGCAGACCGTCAGCGAGCAATATCTGCTGGATCTGGAGCGGGAGGCCTTCCTGAGTTTATGCGGCCAGCCAAAGACCCAGCAGCGCATCCAGCACATGTTGAAAACCGGAAAGCCGCTCCGAAACTGATTGACATGCCCAAAGCCGCCATGCTCGAATGCCTCCCAGGTGCGACCGCCCTCATGACCGGCCTTGTAGGGCAGGCGGTTCCGCCTGCCTGCGTCGCGAAGCGCGGCCTATGCAACGGAAAAAGTCGAACCAAACTGAGAACCTGACATGCAAGAAGCCGTCATCATCGATTGCCTCCGCACTCCAGTCGGCAAAGCCCCGCGAGGCGCGCTCAAAACAACGCGTCCCGACGACCTCGCCGCCGCCGTAATTCGCCGCCTTCTCGAAAAGTATCCCGAGATCGATCCCGCCGAAGTCGAGGATGTCGTCCTCGGCTGCGCCATGCCGGAGGCCGAATCGGGCATGAACATGGCCCGCCTCGCCGCCTTGCGCGCGGGACTCCCCGATTCCGTCACCGGCGTCACCATCAACCGCTTCTGCAGTTCAGGCCTGCAAGCCATCGCGATGGCGGCGGACCGCATTCGCTCGGGCGGCGCCGAAATCGTTATCGCGGGAGGCAGTGAGTCCATGAGCCTGCTCCCGCGCGCGGGCCATGGGTTTTCCCCGAACCCCTGGTTCACGGACAATCGTCCCGAGGTCTTCATGAACATGGGCCTCACGGGCGAGCAACTCCAGCGCCGGTACGGCATTTCGCGCGAGGAGCAGGACGAGTTCTCCTTCCGCAGCCACCGTAACGCGCTCCGCGCACAGGCTGACGGACTCTTCGATGAGGAACTCGTTCCCATCGAGGTGGATACCGTCAGCGCGAATGGAGGGTCCTTGAATGGCGCGTTGAAACCCAGGACCACGACAACCGTAGTCTCCAAAGACGAAGGTCCCCGGGCCGATACCACTCTCGAAGCTCTGGCGAAACTGAAGCCGGTGTTTCACGCCACGGGCACCGTTACCGCGGGAAATTCCTCGCAAACAAGCGACGGCGCGGCCGCCGCTATCGTAATGTCCGAAAAGAAGGCGAAGGCTCTCGGCGTCAGGCCAAAAGCCCGGTTCGTGAGCTTCGCGACCGGCGGCGTGCCTCCGGAAATCATGGGTATCGGCCCTGTGGTAGCGATTCCTAAGGCCCTCGCGCTAGCCGGCGTCCACCTCAGCGACATTGCCGTGATCGAGTTGAACGAGGCGTTCGCCGTACAGGCGATCGCGGTCATGCGCAAGGCCGGTCTCGATCCCGAATCCGTGAACGTGAACGGCGGCGCGATCGCCCTGG
>SYKU01000259.1 GCA_005808865.1 Acidobacteriota bacterium | reverse complement strand
GAATCGACAACCAGCTTCGCGGCCGCGCCGGACGCCAGGGCGATCCGGGCAGTTCGCGCTTCTATCTTTCCTTGCAGGACGATCTGCTGCGCATCTTTGGGGGCGAGCGTATTCAGAACCTGATGCTCCGGCTAGGCATGGAAGAGGATGTTCCCATCGAATCGCGCCTCATCACCAAGCGCATCGCGGCGGCTCAGAAAGCGGTCGAGGTGCAGAACTTCGAAGCGCGCAAGCACCTGCTCGAATATGACGACGTGATGAACAAGCAGCGTCGGGCGATCTACGGCATGCGCCGCAACCTGCTTGAAGGCGGGGACCAGCGAGAGCGCATCTCCGAGATGGTACGTGGAATTCTGGCGGCTTTCGTCGACAGGCGCTGTCCGGAGAAGGAACATCCGGATACGTGGGACACCGCCGGTCTCTGCACAGATATCCTCAGCCAGTTCGGAACCAGGATCACCTCGGCGGAGATCGCGAGAATGTCCCGCGGCGAGGTCGAGGAAACAATTCTGGGCAAGTTGGAGTCTTTCTATCAGCAGAAGCAGGATCTGGTTGGCGCCGACATCATGCGTCAAACCGAGCGTATGGTGATGTTGCAGGTCATCGACGATCAGTGGAAAGACCATCTTCTGTCAATGGACCACCTGAAAGAGGGGATCGGTCTGCGCAGTTATGGGCAGAAGGATCCGCTGGTCGAGTACAAGAAGGAGTCCTATGCGCTTTTTGAAGCGCTCATGGATAGGATTGAAGATGAAACCGTCCGCTACTTGTATTTCCTCCAGGCGGTGCAGGGGCAACGCCCTTCCCTGCCTTTCCCGGACGACGAGGAGGAGGACGATGACGATGGCGGCCCGGCGGCCCAACTGGCCGGCCCAACAGCCGAGCAGCGAGCCGTGGCACAGCATTCCATGGAAGACTTCACTCGTAACATCGAGCGGAAGAAGGAAAAGGAACTCGCTCAGTTGCAGTTTGTCGGCGGCGACGGTTCGTCAAGCCAGCAAAAACAGGTCATCCATGCGAATAAGACCGGCCGTAACGATCCATGCCCCTGTGGCAGCGGCAAAAAATACAAAAAGTGCCATGGCGCCTCGTGAACCGCGGGACGGGCCTCCCTGCCCTTTTAAGGCCTCCTCGGAGGGACTCGGAGCTTTCAGCAGCGGCTTCCCCCGGTTACACATCTTCGTCCTGACCGCAATTCTCCTCCTTCCCTCGCTTTCCCGCGCGGCGATCTGGCCGGAGCGGTTCGGCGAGTTCAATCGTACCTCCGCCAGGCAGTTCGCCGTCGCGGATCGGTCCGTCTGGCTTGAGTACGGCTTTGAAGACGCCGAACAGGCACGGTACGAAAAGGACGGCAAGGTTTGGACCGCGACGGCCGTTCGACTACATGATTCAACCGGCGCGATGGCCGCATTCCAGTGGCAGCGTCCGGAGGGATCGCGGCCTTCACAGCCCATCCCGTCCGAGCCGCCGCCTGCCGCGACGCGGCCTTCCAAGCCCAGGCGGCCTTCACCCGGCATATTGGCTGTCGAGGCGGCGGGCGTCTTCCTGGTAGCCCACGGCAACTACCTGCTGACGTTTTCCGGACGGAAGCCCGCCCAGGCCGAGTTGGACGAGTTCTACCTGGCTCTTCCCCGTCTCGAACAGTCACCTCTGCCGCTACTACGGGAATACCTACCCTCTCAGAACCGGATCCCAGGTTCTGAACGATATGTGCTCGGGCCGGTCGCATTGGAGAGGTTTCAGCCCGGGCTGCCGGCTTCGGCCGCTGCCTTCCATATGGGAACGGAGGCCCAGATCGGCCGCTTCCGCGGCGCTAAGGGAGAAATCACCCTGGGAATATTCTCCTACCCCACCCCGTCGATGGCCCGGGAACGGGCTGCGGCGTTTCAAAAGGTCGCTGGATCGGTCGTAAAACGCACCGGTCCGCTCGTGGCCGTCGTCGCTTCGGCGCCGGACCCCGAGGACGCGGAGCGGCTTTTGGCGCTGATTCGCTATCAGGCGAGTGTTTCCTGGAGTGAATATGTGCCGTCTCCCAGGGACAACATCGGAACCCTTATCGTGAATATTTTCATACTGATCGGGTTCCTATTGGTGTTTGGTGTCGTGGCCGGAGTCGCCTTCGGCGGAGTGCGTGCCTTCCGCCGGAACCGGTCGGGCAACGATCCGGACGCGCTCACGTCGCTCCGCCTCGGCGGGCGCTAAGCGGCAAGCTTTTGTTCCCCTTAGACGGAAATCCACAGGGAAAAAGGGCCTATTCTGTCCCGTATTACGGTGGCTGTGGAAAACAGTCCCGTCTCTAACGCACTCATCCAAATAGCCTTACGGAGCAACAAAAAACCGAGTTTTTTTCCTTGACTGAAATGCTCCTTGGAAATATGATTCGATTACAAAGTTTTTTCGGCTGCGATGCCGTCGAAACTGATTCTCCCAACATCACCCGGCAAAACCGGGGATGGAATGCCCACTCTCGTGAAAGAGTGGGCATTTTTTTTGGCGCAAGGCGTTTAGTACCTCAACATCTGGATTCTGCGCGTTTCTGGCAGGAAATCTCCCGAGGTATGCGCCGGAGCCAATGTTGATAGGCCTTTGGTGTGCTTTTTGGGAGGGCTCCAATTTTCGGCGTCTGGGTCTGTTTGGTTCCGGCTTCACCGGGTTAGGACTAATCCTGAAATCCGAAATTCAACACTTAAACCACTTCTTTTCAGCGTCTTGCAGGCTGATCGCTCACCGGACTATGGCGCGAGGATCGGCGGCTCTCGCGATTCCTGATAGGTGATAGCATATAAGACCAAGGCTCTGACATGCAATCACAGATCAATCGCGGCAATCGCGGCGCCAGAGCATGCCCGGCACTCTGTTGGGGCTACTCATTGCGGCTCGTCACAGGCTCGGCTGGAGCCAGGCTGAGCTGAGGCGGCGCCTCGGTTTGCCCCAAATGCACATCTCGGAAATCGAGACGGGAAAGGTCGTACCCAGGTTCGACACGTTGCTCGAACTCGCGCGGGTCCCCGACTACGACCTCTTGTTGATTCCGCGAGAGCTTGTTCCCGTTGTCGAGTCCCTGACCCGGAGCGGCGTTCAGAGCGGCGATCCGGACTCTCCGTACCCAACGCCTGACGAAGCGGAGGGGGGGCAACCGTGACCATAGGCCGAAATAGGTAACCGCTCCAGGCGTGCACCTCCGCTTCCGCCGCATACGCATCAACACCCGACTTGCAGGAGGCCGGTCGATCTGCTCCCGCGATGTGGACTACAGAGACGATCCGGCCAGAGTTGGTTAGATCAGAGCTTGTCCCGCAAGGCCAAACCAGGGGTCTATTGACCGCCGTGCGCCAAGTCCAGAAGCGAGGGCCGTCGCTTTTGTCGAATCTGCTTCCTGAAAGCTTCTGCGCTCGTCCGCGCGGGTCAGGCCGGTGAATCCCGAGCGCGGATTCCCCTTGCTCGCCGCCCGCCGGAGCGTGCCCGAAAACCGCTCGCTCGGTGCGCAATCAGTTCCACCAACCGCGACGCAGCTCACGAATCATCACCTACGCCTTTCCGCAACCACAACTATCAAGGCTTCGCCAGCCTTCACTGCTTCCATGCCGCGCATCGCAGAAAGGCTTGTCTTACAAGGGCTCTCGCAGGAACTTGGTAGAATCAGGGTAGCGCTCATGACCCCAGCCGACCGCCAAGAAGCCCTCCACGAGGCCCTCGAACACCGCATCCTCGTCATCGACGGAGCCATGGGCACCATGCTCCAGCAGGTCCACCTGACCGCGGCCGACTTCGGCGGCCCCTTGCTTGAAGGCTGCAACGAATACCTGGTGAAGACGCGCCCCGACGTCGTGTCGGACATCCATCGCGCCTACCTCGACGCGGGCGCGGACATCATCGAGACGAACACGTTCGGAGGCACCCACCTGGTGCTTTCCGAGTACCAGGTCCAGGACGAAGCTCACGCCTTGAACTTCACCGCTGCGCGGCTCGCCCGCGAAGCCGCCGACCGCGCCTCGACTGCCGCGAAGCCGCGCTTCGTCGCCGGTTCCATGGGGCCGACCACCAAGGCAATCACCGTCACCGGCGGCGTCACTTTTGAAGGCCTTCGGCGGAACTTCCATGACCAGGCGCTCGCGCTTGTCGAAGGCGGAGCGGACATCCTGTTGGTCGAGACCTGCCAGGACACCCGCAACATCAAAGCGGCTCTGCTTGGCATTCAGCAGTTGATGGAGGAGCTCGGCCGAAAGATCCCGGTCATGGTTTCCGGCACCATCGAACCCATGGGAACCATGCTCGCCGGGCAGGCCGCGGACGCGCTGTGGGCCTCCGTCTCGCACGTCGATCTGCTGTCCATCGGTCTCAACTGCGCCACTGGCCCTGAGTTCATGACGGACCACATCCGCACGCTGAGCGAGATGGCGTCGACCCGCATTTCCTGCTATCCGAACGCCGGATTGCCAAACGAAGACGGCAATTATCTGGAAACGCCGCAAACTCTCGCAGAGCAGCTTGAACGCTTCGCCGCGCACGGCTGGGTCAACATCCTGGGGGGCTGTTGCGGCACCACCGCGCCGCACATCAAGGCCATCGCCGGAATGGTGGCGGGCAAGCGCCCGCGCACCTTGAAAGCCCGTTCGCGCAGGGCTTACTATTCGGGAATCGAACTCGTCGAGGCCGAGGAGAGCAACCGCCCGTTGATCGTCGGCGAGCGCACAAACGTGATCGGTTCGCGCCTGTTCAAGAATCTGGTTGCTGAGGAAAAGTGGGAGGAGGCGACCGAGATCGCGCGGCGTCAGGTTCGCAACGGCGCGCACATCGTCGATGTGTGCCTTCAGAGCACGGACCGCGACGAGATAAAGGACATCCCGCTCTTCTACGAATACCTGATCCGCAAAATCAAGGCTCCGGTCATGATCGACACAACGGATCCCAGTGCAGTCGAGCTGTCGCTCACCTACTGCCAGGGGAAAGCCCTCATTAACTCGATCAACCTGGAAGACGGCGAGGAGAAATTCGAGCGGATCTGCCCTATCGCGAAGACGTACGGCGCGGCGCTCGTCGTGGGTTCGATCGACGAGGACAAGCTTCAGGCGCAGGCCTTCACGCGCGAGAGGAAGCTTTCTATCGCGCAACGGTCCCACAAGCTGCTGACGGAGAAGTACGGCATCCCTCCCGAAGACATCGTGTTCGACCCGCTCGTTTTTCCCTGCGCCACAGGCGATGCGAACTACATCGGCGGCGCGGTCGAAACCATCGAGGGCATCCGCCTCATCAAGGAAAAACTCCCCTATTCGAAGACCGTGCTGGGCATATCGAACATCTCCTTTGGACTACCGGCGAACGCGCGCGAAGTGGTCAACTCGGTCTTCCTTTACTACTGCACCAAGGCCGGACTCGATCTCGCCATCGTCAACGCGGAGAAGCTCGAGCGATTCGCTTCCATTCCGGCCGATGAGCGCCGTCTCGCCGAACAGTTGCTCTTCAACACGCCGCCGCCCGATGGAGACGAGGAACTGCGCGCTGCCCCCGAAGACTGGCGCGAACAGACCCAGCAACAGAAGGCCGCCATCAACCAGTTCCACATCGCCGCCATCGCCGAGTACTTCCGCCGCGCCGCTCCAAAGAAGAAGGCGAAAGCGGCCGACCTTCCTCTCGACCAGCGCCTCGGCAACTACATCATCGAAGGCACGAAAGACGGATTGGTCGAAGATCTCGAACGCAAGCGGCAGGAAGGCGCGGCGCCGCTCGACATCATCAACGGACCCCTGATGGCGGGCATGTCCGAAGTCGGACGCCTCTTCAACAACAACGAGCTGATCGTCGCCGAAGTGCTGCAATCGGCGGAAGCCATGAAGGCTGCCGTCGCCTATCTCGAACAGTTCATGGAGAAGGCGGATACGGCGGCGCGTGGGAAGATCGTGCTCGCGACCGTCAAAGGCGACGTGCCCGACATCGGGACGAATCTGGTCGAGATCATCCTCGGCAACAACGGTTACAACGTCGTGAACCTTGGCATCAAGGTGCCGCCGGAAACGCTGATACAGGCCTTTCGCGAACACAAACCGGACGCCATCGGCCTTTCCGGACTCCTCGTCAAGAGCGCGCAGCAGATGGTGATCACGGCGGGCGATCTGCGCGAGAACGGGATCCAGGTCCCGATGCTCGTGGGCGGCGCGGCGCTTTCGGACAAGTTCACCAGAGGCAGGATTGCGCCGAGCTACGGCGCGGCGGTCTGCTACGCGAAGGACGCCATGACAGGACTTCGCCTGATGAACCAGATCATGGACCCTTCCACGCGCGAAGCGACGCTGCTCGCGCACCGTCATTCCGAGACCGCGCCGGATACCGCGCCGCAAGCTGCGCCGGCGGTATTGCCGGAGCGGAGGAGCGCCAAGATCCGCCTGGATATTCCGATTCCCGCCGCGCCGAACCTCGACCGGAAGGTCCGGGACATCAAGCATCTTACCGAAGTCTGGAGCTACATCAACCCGTTCATGCTCTATGGACGGCATCTCGGATACAAGGGCAATTTCGAAAAGGCGCTCGCGGAGCACGAAGAGAAGGCGCTGAACCTCTATCACCAGATGGAGGAGATCAAGCGCCACGCCGCGCAGTTCATGCAGGTTAAGGCTGTGTGGCAGTTCTTCGAGGCTGAGCGCGACGGGAACTCTGTGATCCTGTTTTCGCCGGGCGGCGAAAGCCCCATCCATACATTCCGTTTCGGCCGCCAGCCTCGCGAAGACGGCCTTTGCCTGAGTGACTACCTGCTCGAAGCCGACGAAGGCAAGCGCGACCACCTGGCCATGTTCGTCGTGACGGCGGGCGCGGGGATTCGGGAGAAGTCCGAAGAATCGAAGCAGCGGGGCGAATATCTGAGCGCGCACGGGCTTCAAGCGCTCGCGATAGAGACGGCGGAGGGAGCGGCGGAATGGCTTCACCGGCGTATCCGCGAAGATTGGGGTTTCCCCGACGCTCCCACTACCACAATGCATGACCGGTTCACCTCGAAATACCGGGGGAAGCGGTATAGCTTCGGGTATCCGGCGTGTCCGAATCTGGACGACCAACAGGGCATCTGGAAGCTGCTGCGGCCCGAGGACATCGGGGTCGAACTCACCGAAGGCATGATGATGGAGCCCGAAGCGAGCGTGAGCGCGCTCGTGTTTCATCATCCGGACTGCGCCTATTTCACGGCCAGTGAGATTGAGGAACCGGCGCTCGCCTAGCGGTTGACCGGAAAGAGCGGCGCCTGTCGACAGAACCGCCGGCGGCCGTTTGGCTATACTGTCGTCTTATGGAATCCAGACTCCGGTTCGTAATCCTTTGGCTCGCATTAGGAACGTGCTTTGCCCAAAGCTACGATGTGGTCGTGCGCAACGGCCGCGTCCTCGATCCGGAATCGGGGCTCGACGCGGTCCGCGACGTGGGCATTACAGGCGGCCGAATCGCCGCCTTGAGCGCGACGCCTCTAAAGGGAAAGTCAACCATCGACGCCACAGGTCTGGCCGTTGCGCCCGGCTTCATCGACCTTCACGCGCACGGACAGGACACGGAGAACCATCGCTATCAGGCGATGGACGGCGTAACCACCGCTCTCGAACTCGAAATCGGGACGGCCGATGTGGAAGCCTGGTACGCCGGCCGCGCTCCGGGCCAACTCATCAACTACGGAGTGACCGTAGGCCATGTGCCGAACCGCATGCAGGTGATGAAGGACCCAAACAGGGGCCTTGTCCCGAGTGGCGACGCCGCCAACCGGGCCGCGACCGGCGAAGAGATCGACGCCATCAAGGCGCGCATCGACAAGGGCCTGAAGGCAGGCGCACTGGGAGTCGGTTTTGGCGTTCAATACACTCCCGCGGCGTCGCGCTGGGAGATTCTCGAAATGTTCCGAATCGCCGGACGGTATCGCGTCCCGGCCTTCGTACATATCCGGCACATGGGGGATCGTGAACCCGCCAATGCGTTGAACGCTCTTGAAGAAGTGATTGCGGCCTCCGCGATTTCGGGCGCGCCGCTGCACGTGGTGCACGTGACAAGCAGCGGTCTCAAACAGACGCCGCAGTTGTTGCAGACCATCGGCGAGGCCCGTGCGAGCGGCATGGACGTTACCACCGAATGCTATCCCTACAACGCCGCGATGACGGAGTTACAATCGGCGATTTTTGCCGAAGGCTGGCAGCAAGTATTGGGAGTCGGCTACGGGGCGATCGAATGGATTCTCACCGGAGAGCGGCTGACCGCGGAAACCTTCGCAAACTACCGCAAAGCCGGGGGTATGGTGATTATGCACATGATCCCGGATTCGGCCGTCACGGCCGCGATGGCAAGCCCGTTCGCGATGGTGGCGAGCGACGGCGTCATCGAAAATGGCAAAGGCCATCCGCGCGGCGCGGGAACTTTCACCCGGGCGCTGGGCTACTACGCGCGGCAGACTGGCGCGCTGTCTTTGATGGAGGCGGTGCGGAAGATGACCTTAATGCCGGCGGATCGGGTCAAGCTGAGCGGCAAGGGCCGTATCCGCGTAGGCGCGGACGCGGACTTGGCGATTTTCGACCCGGCGCGCGTGATCGACCGGGCGACGTTCCGCGAACCAACGCTTCCCCCGGCAGGCATGCGCTACGTTCTGGTGGGCGGAGTTGCCGTGGTCAGCGGCGGAACATTGGTTGACGGCGCCCGACCGGGACGAGCGGTACGGCGGGCTCCCTGAAAGCCTTCGCAGACAGCGCTCATCCGCGCCACACGTGCTGCTTCCAGATCCTCGCAAATATCCTGAAAGCTTCCGGTTCCCGCCGTCCGGCAAACATGCGGACTATCTCCACTCCTCCCCAAACGTAATAAAGCACGGTCACGTACCAGTGGATATTGCGAACAATAAGGCCCCACAATCCCGGGCCGGGAGTCAGAGTGGACAATCCAAACTGGACTGCCCACAGTACAAAGAGCGCCGCGGCTTCCCACCACGCCAGTTGCATATTCACCAGGAAGAGCGTCCCGACAAGCGACTGGCCAAGCGTCATCAACAACTCCACCATCTGTTGTTCGTCGAATGGAATCGCTGAGGGTTCGCCGCGGCTGAGTGAATAGACTAGCGACAACATGGCCGTCAAAAGCGTCCACTGATTGATGTTGCTTGAGACCATGTTCATCAGAGCCATCGGCGCGTGCTTCACGGTCCGCGCCCAGTTGATAGCCGATACCTTCTCGGGAAATTCGGAGACGAACGGCGCCACCCACTGCACGAAGAAAAAGCTCGACATTCCCAATGCGGAAGAGGCTGCCAGCAGGCTTCCCAGAAAAGGCTCAGCCATGAAGTAGATGAGCGCGCCTCCACCCAGAAACAGGCCGGCGATAGCCGCAATGCGAATCAGGCGTGGCGCCTGCACAATCGCGCGCGGAATGAATTCCAGATCCTCGATACCCTCCGCATCTTTTGGAGGAATGCGGCTGAGGATCAGCAGATACGCGATGTATATCATCACAAGGACCACGGCATCCACCGGCGCAAGGGCGCGCCTCCAGCAGATGACGGCGACATAAGCCATACACCCGATCAGCGCCACAACTTCAACGCAGTGCTCTTCTTCCAGGCGAATTGCGCGGAGCGGCCGGCGCTCCCGCTTCCTGTGAAAGACCGCGGCCGTCACATAGATCAGCGGCCAGCCCAGGCCGGTTAGAAGGCGCAGCGCTCCCGTGAGATTCGCGAGCAGCAGCGGCACCTGCTGCTTCCACGCAAGAACGGCTTCGACCGCGAACTCAGGCAGCGTTTGCAGCCAGGCGAGTATTGCCAGCGCGAACCCTTGGGCAATGAAGTACTGCGCCGATTCCGCCGCCCAGGCGATCAGCATCGCAGCAGCCATGATCAGCGGCGCGGTCCAGAGCACCGCCCACGGACTGGCATCCTGAATCGGAACGGCGGCCAGTATCAGCAGAGCGAAAACGGGGGCGGAGACTTGCCGCAGCGTCACGGATTTGGATTTCATTGGTGAAGCACCGATTTTAGCATCGCAAAGTGGTACAACGTTTTTATGCCCTCCTTTGCGGTGTCAGCGCCGCCGCGCACCTACCAGGCGATTGTGGATCGAGGTATTCTGTTGCGCGCGTCCAACTACATTCCTGCCGGATCGGGCAAGCTATTCGTAATCTCGACCGAGGATGTCTGGCGCCACCAGGGCGAAGCGCTGACAAGAGGGCTCGGGAGCCGTGCTTTCGAAACGCTGTTCCTGCCGGGAGGAGAGGAGACAAAACGCCTCGCGCCGCTCGAAGCCCTTGCCGAAGAAATGGTCATCAAAGGCGCTGACCGGACATCCGTGATTATCGCCTTCGGAGGTGGCATCGTCACTGACATGGCTGGTTTCCTGGCGGCGATGTTCATGCGCGGTATCGAAGTCCTGCAGATTCCCACTACGCTGCTCGCGCAAGTGGACGCGGCGATTGGCGGTAAAACCGGCGTGAATCTGGTGGCAGGCAAGAACCTGATCGGAGCGTTTCATCAGCCGCTGGCGGTCCTCATAGACCCGGAGGTCCTCGCCACTCTTCCCGAGCGGGAATACCGCGCGGGGCTTTTTGAAGTACTGAAGTATGGCATTATCTCGAGCCCGTCGTTGTTCTGGCTTCTTTCCAGACGCCGGCCTGAGGTATCGGCCGGTGCGCCTGAAGTTGTTGATGAAATCGTAGCGGAATCCGTGAGAATTAAGGCCGAAGTCGTTTCCGCCGATGAGCGTGAAGGCGGCATTCGCAAGATTCTGAACTACGGTCACACAATCGGGCATGCGCTCGAAGCGGAAACATCCTATTCGCGATTCCTCCATGGAGAGGCGGTAGCGTTCGGTATGGTCGCCGCCACGCACCTTGGAACGGCGACCGGCCACCTCTCCGAAGATCGCGACGCGATGCTCGATTGTATCGCCGCCTACGGCCCTATTCCCTCGCTTGCCGGCATCGCCGCGGACCGGTTGCTTGCCCGGCTTGCCCGCGACAAAAAGACCATCCAGGGGAAGGTTCACTTCGTATTGCCCCGGCGCATCGGCGAAGTGGAAGTGGTTACCGGAGTACCTGCCGATACCGTACTTAGAGCGATTGAGGCCGCACTCGCGTGAGTGGAGCCATTCGAGACGCAAACTGGGTCCGCGGGATGTTCGGACGCATCGCGCCGCGATACGACCTTGCCAACCACCTGCTATCTTTTGGCATCGACCGGTACTGGCGCGCAAGAACTGTCCGCGCCGTGAGTCATATCATGCGCCGTCCGGGGGCGCGCGTTCTCGACCTGTGCTGCGGAACCGGTGATTTGGCGCTCGCCCTCGCCGCGGCAGCCAGAGGGACTCCAGCGCGAGTATTCGGGAGCGATTTTTGCCACCCGATGCTCACACGCGCGAGAGAGAAAGGCGCCCCCTTCGTCTTCGAGTCCGATGCGCTTCAATTGCCGCTTCCCGCCGCCTGTGTCGACCTGGTGACAGTCGCGTTCGGCTTCCGGAATCTCGCCGATTACGATGCCGGGCTGCTCGAAATGCGACGGGTTCTCCGGCCTGGTGGAATGGCCGCGATTCTCGAATTCTCACAACCGCCGAATGCGGCATTCGCCGCGCTCTACGCCTTCTACTCGCGCCACATTCTTCCGCTCATCGGTGGCGCGGTTTCCGGGTCGAAAGAGGCCTATTCCTACCTGCCGGCGTCGGTGAGCCGTTTTCCCTCCGCGGATGATCTCGCGCGGCGTATGAGTGACGCAGGTTTCAGTCAAGTGCGTATTGACCTCATGACGGGCGGCATCGCCGCTCTGCACACGGGCCTGGCGTCGCGAGGGGCTTAAATCGGTCAACCGGCCGCTTTGATCGCTCGCTCGAGCCGCCGGTCCAGTTCTTCCTTCCCGAGGACCGTGCTGATGAACAATTCCTGGCGCGCGCCCGAGCTAAGCGCGATCGCCTTCCATCCGTTCTGAACCGGGACGGTGACGCGGATTCTTATTTGACCGCGCGCGTCGCGAACCGGCCGGATCACGCCTGGGATAACCGAACGAATCTCCGGATTTCCCGCGAGGAGTCTATCCAAAACCGCGCGCAGGTCGCCGATAATGCTATGTTCGATCTTCAGTTTTCCCTGGTTCGCTCTCAACCTCATCGACATGCGTTAAGTGTACCGGAACATTGTGCTTGCGCCTCTCGCCGCCCCATCCTACAATTAGTTCTGTACTCCGCAGTCATCGTTGAAAGGGAATCATCGACATGTCAATTACCGCAGCTGGACTCGAAGGTGTGGTCGCCGGCGAATCCGAGATTTGCTACATCGACGGCCACCAGGGAATTCTCAGTTACCGCGGGTACAACATCAACGTTCTGGCTGAGAATGCCACGTTCGAAGAGGTCGTGCACCTGCTTTGGACAGGCCGCCTTCCCAGGCAGGTCGAACTTGATCAACTGAAGGCCGAACTCGTCTCGCACCGGGCTATTCCCGTTCGTGTGGCGGAGTTTCTGAAGGGCGTTTCGAGCGCTCCACCTATGGATGTTTTGCGGACAGCCGTTTCCATGCTGAGCCTGGACGATCCGCTGGCGCGCGACACCTCCGCCGCGGCGAACGCCGTGAAGGCCACGAAACTGATGGCGCGGACTGCGACCATCGTGACAACCTACCACCGTCTGCGAACCGGCCAGACTCTAATTGAAGGCGATCCCGGCCTCGGTCTCGCAGCCAACTTCCTGTACACATTGACGGGCAAGCGCCCGGACGAACTCATGGAGCGCGCCTTCGACGTTGCGCTCACACTTCATGCCGATCACGAATTAAACGCGTCCACCTTCGCCGCGCGCGTTACGGCCGCCACCTTGTCGGATATCTACTCGGCCGTGACGTCGGCGATAGGTGCGCTAAAGGGACCGCTGCACGGTGGGGCGAACGAAGACGTGATCCGCATGCTGCTCGAAGTCGGCGACCCGGAAAGGGCCGTGGAGCGGGTGCTGGACATGTTTGCACGCAAGGTCAAGATTCCAGGCTTCGGCCACCGGGTTTACCGTACTGACGATCCGCGGGCCACGCATCTTCGCATGATGAGCGAGGAACTGGGCAGACGGACAGGACATCAGTCTCTATTCCTGATGTCCGAGCGAGTGGAGCAGACGGTGCGCAAGGAAAAGCAACTGAACCCAAACGTCGATTTTTACTCGGCCTCCACGTATTACTCACTCGGCATTCCCATCGACCTGTTCACACCTGTGTTCGCCGTAAGCCGCATGTCCGGCTGGACCGCGCACGTGCTTGAACAGTACCGCAACAACCGCCTGATCCGTCCGCGCGCGGAATATCTGGGCAACCCGGACGGGATGCCATGGATTCCGATGGATGCGCGGTAGGTCCGGCGCCGCAGGATGCTAAAACCGATAGAATCCGGGTGAAACGGAACCCTCCCGCCACGTACCCAGGCCGGAGCATTCGAGTGCCGTGCCGGGTCCTGCCTGCCGTCTGGTTGTTCTCTTGCGCTCCGTGTCCAAGTCGGCCAAGGATCCCCCGCGTCGTGCGAAGTCCCGCAATTGGAGACTTCGCCGGCGCAGGGCAGCCTCGCGAAGCAGCGTTGTGGGTTACAGACTTCGTCCAGTCGAGACCGCAGGACGGCGAGCCCGCGTCTTTCGCGCACGACGGCATATCTGTCGTGCGGCGACCGAAACCTCTACCTCGCCATGGTCTGCAAGGGCAACCCAAGGCTGATCCGGGCCCGGCAGCCGGGATTGGCTGCGGAGAGAACTAAGGAAAGCCCGCCACAGCAGCGGCACAGTACCAAAGCCGGACTCGCGGCCTACCCAAACTTACCATCAAGCAGGTGTATCCGATCGTAACGAGTCCCGGCGGCCGGTATCAATGGATCGCCGTGAAGGTTGTGACGAGCGAGCCCGGGCTTTACGGCATCGGCTCGGCGAGCAACCTACACCAGGCGTTGACGGTGGCCGCGGCGATCGAGAAACATCTCGCCCGTTCTGGATCGGGCGCGATGTGGATCGTATCGACGACATCTGGTACGCCACTACTTACCGCTCGTACCGCCGTAGCGACACCGTCCTTAACAACGCGCTCTCCGGTCTTGACATGGCGTTGTGGGACATCAAGGGCAAGCGCGCGGGCATGCCTGTCTATCTGCTGGGCGGGAAAGCGCGCGACGCGGTTCCATGCTATGGACACGCGGACGGGAAGTCGATGGACGAAGTGGCGGACAACGTCAAGGCGTTCCTCGACCTCGGGTTCCGGCATGTGCGCGCGCGGATGGGAGGCTACGGCGGCGGCGGGATGGTCGCGCCGGGCAAGGCACGCGCCCGAAAGGCGGCTACGCGGGTGCGGCCTTTGAGGAAGAGGTCTACGTGGAGGCAATCCCCAAGCTGATGGAACACCTTCGCGTGAAACTCGGCAAAGACGTGAAGCTGATTCATGACGTCCACGAGCATTTGTCGCCGACGATGGCTGTGGAACTGGCACGACGCATGGAACCGTGCCGGATGTTCTCCGTTGAAGACCTTCTCCCGCCCGAGATGATTCAGTTCAGTGGTTCCGCAATATCCGCCAGGTGACCACGACGCCGCTCGCGATGGGCGAGATCTTCACCAACCCGCAGGAGAGGCTGCCCTGTATCAAGGAACGCATCATCGACTACGTGCGCTGCCGCATTTCCACCGTCGGCGGCATTACCCCGGCCAGGAAGATTGCGAACCTGTGTGAGACGTTCGGCGTGCGCACGGCATGGCAGGAGGGCGGCGACAACGACCCTGTGAACTTCGCGCGGCTTGTCCTATCGATCTTGCTTCGACCGCGTTCGGTATTCAGGAAGACAATCGATGGCCGGATGCGATTCACGAGTTGCTGCCCGGCGCTCCAAAACTGCCCGACGGCTTCGCGTACGTCAATGAAGCGCCAGGGCTGGGCATCGACATCAAAGAAGACGAAGCAAGGAAGTTTCCGCTCACGCCGCCCTCGGGGAAAGAAGACGGCGTCACGGTCCGGGCGATCGACGGCTCGCTGGTTCGGCTGTAGCTGCGCAGGCAACGTCCGCGCAACCCGAGGGCCGGCGTCAAAGGTCTTCATCACGCCCGCAAGTGCTTGCGAGATCGCCTCGGCTCAGTCCTGCGACATAAACCGGCGAGCGAAAAGCAGCCGGGACCTCCGGGTCAACTCATCCCTACTGATTCTTTCGCGAGTTACGCTCAGCGCGCGGAACCTCGTCACTCTGCCTCGGCGTCCTCGACTCCGCCGGCGCCGGCACTTCGTTCCGCTGCATCCGGTCGTCGTTGCGCGGTATTCGTTGAACCGGGGAAGCGGGTTCCGGCCCCGGCTTCGGAGCCGGCTGCGTTGCGGATCCTACCGGCTCCGGCGGTTTCGCTGCCGTCTTCGCCTCTCTCGGACGTCTCGGCTCCCTGCCGCGCTCCTGAGGATTCAATACCACCACTCCCGTGTAAATCGGCGCGACGTAGAAGGTCTCGACCGGTGGGGCGGCGAGTGGCGGGGGCAGCGGGACCCCTACAAAGACAGCAGGCGCGGCCGCGACAGGCGCGGGTTCGGGAGGCCTCGCGCGGGCGTCGGTGCCCGTTGCCTGTTCCGGAAGGCTCGCCGCGACCGCGGCCGGAGTTTCACACGCCACCCCGGCGATCAAAGGCATCACACGCGTGCTGCCCACGCGAAGCACGGGACGCGCGGCGGCGGTCGCAGCCACCGTTACCGACGGCAGAGCCCGTGCGAACGTCGCTTCCGCGAGCGCATCTTTCGGACGCCGGGCAAGCCCTGCTGGATCTATCTCGCGGGCGTCCGCGGCGAATCCGGCAAACGTCGTGCGTGCATTGAGGAACAACTGCGGCAAGCCGGCTTGCGCGGCGCCCCGGACAGGAGGCCGCCATTCTTCTCCTGGCGCAAGCGGTCCCCAAGCCGCCATTCCCGGCGCCCGCATCCAATACACCTCGCCGGCTCGGAAAGCCGGGTCCTTGGCCGGGACCCACAACCATCCCAGCCCCTCTCCGCCATGCGCCCACCTTCCATGGTGGTAAGGCAGCCAACCCCAGGTTTCGGCGGCAACCCAGGTGTAACCCAAACCCTCGTACCACAGCCACTTCCCATCGCGAAACGGGGTCCAGTCTTCGACAGCCGGAGGCCTCCAGGCAGCGCCATATTGGGACGACTCAATCCACGTGCCCACAGCCTCCAGATCCGCCATACCATATGACAAGGCAGGGAATCGGCGTGCGTTGACGCCAGCCAGCGCCCTGTCCCGCGACTCACTCCAGCGGTCCATATCGAGTGAGGGGATTTCGTCGTAGAGATAAAACTTGCCCGCCCTGGAGGGACTCAAGCGAGCCATCCGGCCTTCCTTCAGATCGAGCTCCGCCGAGGGCGAAATCAACTTCGTCTGGCCCTCGACAATGGCTGCGTGGCTCCACTCTTCGGTGACATCAAGGCGCAGCCGCGTGCCGCGGCGGACATTCAATTGCGCGCCGGGAATGCCGAGTAACATCGCATCGCGATCCGAAGGCGCGCCCGTAAAGTAGGCAAGACCGCGGTCGAGCGAAAGCAGCGTAATCCGCTGGCCGGTCGACAAACGCGTGTAGTCCGAGACTTCGGCGAGCGAATCCGGACCGAGGCGAAAAACGCTCCCTTCATCAAGCTCGATTTCGACTCTCGCGTCCGCGCCCGTGCGCACCCAGAATCGCTCCCCAACAGGCATGTTGCGGAGCGCCTGACGCCACGCATCTCCTGCCGCGAATTGCACTTCAACTGACCCCTGCATCTCACCGATTCGCGCGAAACGTGGTTCCGCTTCCAACGAAACGGCGAATCCCATGGCCAGAATGGACGAGTTGCGCATGCCACATCTCCTAAACACATGACGGCAAAACACTCCCCGGCGTTGCCCGTTTTGATAGGCTGGAAGCGTCATGAGACGAATCGCCCTTCTTTCTAACGTCATTGCCCAGGTCACGCTGATCTTCGTGGCGACTTTACTCGGCCAGCAGCGCCAGCGTCCGGATCGGCCGGAGGACCGGAATCCCCTCCGCGGAGACCCCAAAGCTGTGTTAGCGGGAGGAACCCTCTTCAGCCAGTCGTGCGGTGGCTGTCACGGGCCTACCGGCGAAGGCGGGCGGGGGCCGAATCTCGTGGACGGCCGCGCCGTCCGCCGGCTTAATGATCGCGAGCTTATGACGTCCATCAAGAAGGGGGTTCCCGGCACGGACATGCCACCATCGGCCCTTCCGGACGACAAGCTTTGGCAGATCACCGCGTTCGTCCGTGGACTGAGTTCACCCTCCTTCGACTCGCCCGTAGCAGGCGATGCCGACGCGGGAGCCGCTCTTTTTTTCGGCAAGGCCGGGTGCTCGAATTGTCACATGGTAAGGGGGAGGGGTGGTTTCCTGGGCCCGGATCTGGCGAACGTAGGCCAGCTTCGCTCGGAGGCGCTGCTGCACGAATCGATCGTGAACCCCAACCGGAGGCTCGTAGATGGCTTTCAGAGCGCCTCCATCGTGACAGCGGACGGCCGCAAGATCGAAGGCGTGGTGAAGAACTCGAACAACTACTCCGTTCAAGCCCTCGACGGGAAAGGCGAATTGCACCTGCTGGACCGGGCGCCGCTGAAGCGCCTGACACTGCGCGCGGAGTCACCGATGCCTGCCGATTATGCCAAGACGCTCAGCCGTGGGGAGATTCAGAATGTCGTGGCGTATCTGAGCAGGCAGTCGGCTCGAAACGGAACAGGCGCGTTCGTCAGCCCGGAAACCGGCGCTTCGCCCGTGCGGTTCGAAGATATCCGCCGAAGCCCGAACGATAGCTGGTTAACCTATGCGGGCGACTATCAGGCCCAGCGGCACAGTCCGCTGACGCAAATCAACACGGCCAACGTGAAATCGCTCGCGCCGGCGTGGACGTACCACATCGATACCGCCCGCAAGCTTGAAGCGACGCCGCTCGTTGCTGACGGCGTGATGTATGTGACCAACAGCAATGAGATCCACGCGCTTGATGCGAGGAACGGACGGCGAATCTGGACCTATCGCGACGACCTGTCTCCCGTGCAGCGCGTCAACCGCGGCGCCGCCCTTCTCGGGGACCGCGTGTTTTTCGTCACGGGCGATGCCTACCTGGTGGCGCTGCACCGGAAATCCGGTGCCTTGCTATGGCAGAAGAAGTATGCAGATACCAAGGATGGCTACTTCGGTACGCTTGCCCCGCTTGCGATCAAGGAGCGCGTGCTCGTCGGGGTCGGCGGTGGAGACAGCGGCATGCGCGGTTTCGTGGCGGCGCTTTCCGCGTCGACGGGCGAAGAATTGTGGCGATTTTACACTGTTCCGGCCAAGGGCGAACCGGGATCGGAAACCTGGGCACAATTCCCGCTTCAATGGGCCGGCGCGGCCACTTGGCTTAGCGGAACTTACGATCCGGAGTTGAACCTCGTTTACTGGACCACCGGAAACCCGTGGCCAGACTTCTACGGCGGTGACCGCAAAGGCGACAACCTCTATTCGGCTAGCGTCGTGGCGCTCGACCTGAGTTCGGGCAAGCTGAAATGGCACTTCCAGTTCACCCCGCACGACACCCACGATTGGGACGCTCAGGCGTTTCCCGTTCTAGTGGATACCGAATACCAGGGCAAGATGCGCAAGGCCTTGCTGCATCCCAATCGCAACGGATTTCTTTACTTGCTGGATCGGACAACCGGTGAGTTTCTGAGGTCCACGCGGCTCGTCGACAAGCTCAACTGGGCCACTGGAATCGACGCCAAGGGCCGCCCGATCGAAGTACCGGACATGGATCCTTCGCCCGGCGGAAAGAGAGTCTGCCCGTCAGTTCGCGGGGCGGCGAACTGGATGTCACCGTCTTTCAACCCCGGCGCCGGCCTTCTGTACGTGCCGACTCTTGAGCAGTGCGATATCTACACCGGTTCCGCCAAAGAGCCCGAGCCAATGCAAGGGTTTGCCGGCACGGGCGGGGAGCACATACCAACTGAGCCGGGCCAGTTTTTCCTGCGTGCATTCGATCCGAAAACCGGCCAGCGCATCTGGGAATATCCGATGACGGGGCCAACAACGACCTGGGCGGGAACGGTGTCGACGGCAGGCGGTCTGGTGTTTTTCGGGGACGACGACGGGCAACTTGTCGCGGTGGACGCGAAAACAGGCAAGTACCTGTGGCATTACTACATGGGGCAGGCGCTATCCGCTTCACCCATCACCTATCGCGTCGACGGAAAGCAATATGTGACCTGGATTATGCATGGGAACGCGACTCGGCGCACCGGTATGGTGAGCGGTGGCGCGGGTGCCGATTGACTGGGCTGAAGCTGCTCTGATCGTCTCTTTTTAGTAAGTCACGAACATCTTTGTCTCCCCTTTTCCTGGATTCCGGTTTTGCTTTTCAGCAATTTCTAGCCACTATGTCTTTTCGCTGCTTCCAGTTCCGAGTCGTGCATAGAAATTTATGCACGATAACCCTCACGTCAGCGCCGCGGCCAACACCGGGG
>SYKU01000258.1 GCA_005808865.1 Acidobacteriota bacterium | reverse complement strand
TCTACAACTACTTCAACATTCCCGCCGACGTCCATCAATGCTTAGTCGATGCCCCCTCAATCGGCGGTTACTTCAATAATTGTATCCGAGGCCGGTTCGAATATGCTCGGGTTGAAAGCATATCGTTATCTTAGCGCTTATGAAGGGGGACCCTTCCCCCCTGCCATTCACTTCACCGCAAACCGATCACGATCACGCGTACCGGAGGCAGTGCCCGACTGCGGGAGTTCGCGTTTGGGGGCTGTCGTGCCGCGCGAAGCGCAACGGGTTTCTGACGGCTGCTTGCAGGTCAAAGCTTGCCAGATCCCCTGCTAGCGGCTCGTAGCCGGAACACCATTTTGTAACGGACCGCGATCTTTGACGCCTGCGGTATCACGATGCCGGGGGGCGATCAGTCAAGTTCATTCCCTCATCAAAGCTCATCTGTGGGAACGGCCGGAGCGGTCAAGGGCCTGCCAGCAGGCTTGGCGGAGCGAACCCTTGACGGCGAGGACCGATCCAAGTCATGAAAGAGGAAGGAAGAAGATGTGAATTCCCGGGTTGTAAATCCGGCAGGGCCGGGCAGAAAATCGCGTGGGGTCAGCGAATATCGACTTTCGCACGGCCCTGCCCGAACCCGCGCCCCTCAGCTCCTTTTCGCTTCAGCGTTGGCTCGGTCGAGCAGCGCCTTCATGTACGCATAGCCGTACGCGGTCTGCGTGTAGTTGCCACCCACCATAGCCGGGCTGTGATCCAGAATCACAATGCCGTCGTAGTTCACGTCGCGCAGCGCTTTCATGATCTTCCACATGTCGTAGTAGCCGTTGTCCATGAACGTCTCGACGAAATGCGGCAACGGCGCGCTGACGTTACGGAAATGGATCTTCCAGATCTTCTTCGCGCCGAAGTACCGGATCATCTCCTCCGGATCCTTGCCCGTCAGATTCTTGCCGCCTTCGAGCCACGTTCCGCAGCACAGGCAGATGCCGACGTTCGGACTGTTGGCAATCTCCATCGCCCTCTTGTAGCCCTCAAAGTTCCCAAAAATGCAGCGCGGCACACCTGCAAGCACAGGAACGGGCGGATCGTCCGGGTGGATGCCAATGCGCACTCCAGCTTCCTCCGCCACGGGCACGACCCGTTTGATGAAATACGTGTAGTTCTCCCAGATCTCCTCTTTGGTGTACTCGCGCCCGTGAGAAAGCGGCCCTGCGAAGACCTTGCCCGCCCAATGTCCGCGAGCCTCGGGGCTGTTCTGGTTGAATTCGCGCGCCGACGCCCCGCGGACCTCGGTACGGCCGCTGGTCCAGATGCCGTTGCCCATATGCGCATAGGTGGTGTAGCCGATCCCGGCCTTTCCGAGATTGCGTAAGTACTGTTTGTACTCCTCGATCTTCTCGTCCCGGCCGGGCAGGTTGAGCGTCACCTCAGGCATGTTGTGGACGCTCGTATTACCAATGTTCCAGACGGTGACGCCCGCGTCCGCATAGCGTTTCCTGATTTGAGCGAAGCCCTCGGCGGTCCGCAGTTCCGGCGTCGAGCCGACACTCACGTGCTGCGCGCCGAGTTGCTTCAGGAAAAGGAGTTGCTCGTCCGATGGAGTCGCCGGAGACTGCACGCACAATTTGATCCCGGGCGCTACCTTCTGGACTACGGCAGGAGCGGGACCGGCGAGCGCCGCGGCGCCGAGCGTTCCCATCGCCATCCTGGCGAAGTCTCTTCTCGCGATGTGTCTAGTCATCATTTGGTTGTTTCTCCTTGCACTTAAGAATATCAGGCGCGCGAGTCTGGATTCTCCCAAACTGCCACCGAGCCGGCACTTCACCAGATTGCGGAGAATTACGTTCGACAGTCACTAGACGCCCGAGACTCAGACCGCGGGGGAGAGTTTCGTTGGAGTTTGCCCGCCTTAGCGCATCCAATGTTTGCGTTTTCGCCTCGAACCCCGATAGACTATCATCATGTCGAATATGTCTTCAAAAAGGCCGGGAGGACCCGTACCGTGAGCATGTGGGGTAAGAAAAAAGACGAGGAAGCGCTACCGCCACCGCCGCGGCAGGCACCGCCACCGCCGCCGGTTATTACTGAGTCCAGCAAGAAGGAGATCACGCCAGTGTCAAGCATGCCCATTCGCAATGCCGAGCCGGAAATGCCTAAGAACATTGCAACTGTCGGGAAGTCAGTTGCGGTCAAAGGCCAGATTTTCAGCCGTGAAGAACTGTTGGTCGATGGTGAGGTCGAAGGAACCATCGAACTTGTGGAGCACCGGCTGACCATCGGTCCGAATGGCAAAGTGCGGGCCGCAATCAAGGCGCGCGAAATCGTGATACTCGGTTCGGTGTGGGGCAACGTGGAAGTGACCGACAAGATCGATATCCGCAAGGATGCGAGGCTCGAGGGAGACATCAAGACGGCCCGCATCATTATCGAGGATGGCGCGTACTTCAAGGGCAGCATAGATATCGTCAAGCCGGGCGAAGCCGTGAAACCCGCTGCGACGCCGCGCCCGGCCGCTCCAGCACCCGTACAGGCGGCCCTGCCCTCTCAGGCTCCCGCGGCCGCGTCTCAGGCTGGGCATCCGCCGGCCGCTGGAATTGCAGGCGCCGGAGCGAAGTGAGGGGAGATAACTGGACGGCCTGAATCCTAGAGGGAGGACGCAAGTGCTTACAGAGCGGTTGAGGACGATTCTGCTGGGGCCGCCCCGCGCGTCTCTTATTCCCCCTCCGCGTCCGATCTATTTGGGCAGAGGCCGCGGGCTACCCAATGAAAAAGAGGTCATTGAAACCCGGGCGAGCCGTGGACTCGATCAGTTTTTCTCTTACATCAAGGACGAGACCGGGCTCGCGATTCTGGATCTCTCCGGCCTCACGCAGTCGAACGTTGACTTCATCACGAGCCTTGGCCACAAGCTCTACACGGAAGACTTTCTCCGAAGCCTGTATGCGACGTTCCCGGAAGAATCCGACCAGATGAATTCCGGACTCATCGAACGGTTTCTGAACGAGAACCTCAACTACGAGGACGACACGTTCAGCGGCGTTCTCGTTTGGGACGTGCTGGAGCACATGGCCCCGCCTCTTCTCGCCGCCACCATTGAACGCCTCGCCCGCATCGTCAAGCCGAAAAGTTATTTGCTGGCTCTTTTTCACGCCCAGGAGAGAGCGTCGTCCGTGCCGTTTTACTCGTTCCGCATCGCGGATTCGAAAAGCATGACCGTGAACATGCGTGGCTCGCGGACACCCACGCAGATTTTGAACAACCGTACTCTCGAAAAGCTCTTTCACAAATTCGAATCCCTTAAGTTCTTTCTGACGCGGGAGCACTTGAGAGAAGTCATCGTCAAGCGGTAGCCTCTGAATCGTGCCGGCACCTGACGGACAGACGAGCAAACGGGCGGGGTTCGAGTTCTTTGTCGCCCGCCGCTATCTCAGCGCCAGGAGAAAAGAAGCCGCGATATCCGCGATCACGGCGATCTCCATTCTCGGCGTCGCCGCCGGAGTCATGGCACTAATCGTCGCTCTCGCCATCAACAACGGTTTCCGCAACACGCTCCAGCGGAATCTGCTCGGGGCGACGGCGCACGTAAGCGTGCTCGAAAAGGAACCCGGGTCCGGTATCGCGAACTGGCGTGACCTGATTACCGGCCTTCAAAAGATGCACGGCGTGCTGGCAGCCTCACCCGTACTCTATGGGGCGGTCTTTTTCTCGGGGCCGATGCAGTCTCGCGGGGCGATTCTCAAGGGCATCGACGTGACCGCCGAATTGCAGGCAAGTGACACGCTGAAGACGCTGAAATCGGGATCGGCCGCGCGGCTGCGCGAAGCAACGGGCCTTCCGGGAACCGGCCTTCCTGGAATCATTCTGGGCGCGCGACTCGCTGAGGACACGGGCATGCTCCAGGACAGCGTGATCACCGTGATAAGCCCGCAAGGCGAGTTGACGCCGTTCGGTCCTCGCCCGAGCTACCGGCGTTTCCGCGTCGTGGGAATTTTCGAATCCGGCTTCTACGAATTTGACGCGGGCTGGGCGTTTACATCGCTCAAAGCCGCTCAGGAGACGCTTTCAGTAGACGACGTGGTGAATCAGATTGAGTTGCGCATCGCGGATCTCAACCAGGCGCCGGAGATGGCGAAAGCCGCCGAAGCGTTCGCCGGGCCGAAGCTTGCGGCGACCAACTGGCAGGAGCAGAACCGGCAACTGTTGAGTGCGCTCAAGATGGAGCGGATGGTCTCCGTCGTGACCATCGGCCTGATCGAGATTGTGGCCGCGCTGAATATCTTCATCGCGCTCGTCATGATGGTGATGGAGAAGCGGCGTGACATCGCCGTGCTCATGTCGATGGGCGCGCGTGGTGAACAGGTGGTCAGAATATTCATGCTTCAGGGCGTACTCATTGGAGTAACCGGGTCCGCCATTGGAGCGGCCGCTGGGCGGGCGTTGTGCCTCATCGGAGACAAGTACAAACTGCTCCGGCTCGACGAACAGGTCTATGCGCTGAGTTACGTACCGTTCGAACCGAGGATGATGGACACGCTGTGGGTTCCCGCCGCGGCGATTCTGGTCAGCTTTCTCGCGACGATCTACCCTGCGCGCTCCGCCGCCCGAGTGGCCCCGGTGGAAGTGCTGCGGTACGAGTAGGCATGGGCGCGCCGTCTTGACGCTGGCGACTCCAGGTTGCTCCATGAGTTGCCTACAGTTTTCGGGAGCCTTCTACCTTGGCCAGGTTGCGGTCGAAGGTACCGAGCGGCAGGTGTCCCGTTAGTTCCCCCAAGAAACGCATTGGGCGGAAATTCTATCGAGACCCGGGCAAGCATAATGGAACGGGGTTGTTCTCAGCTCAGTGGGGTACATGAAAAAAGCGCCGCCCCTTGCCGGACGGCGCCTGTGCAACCGTTCAAAGGTGGTCCTGCCCTACCGCCACCACAGTTCCGTGGGCGGACCTGGAACAGTAATTTCCCGACGGGCCCTAAGTGTAACTAAACTATCTGCTTCCGAACCGGTTACTGAGCCATTTACGCCGCGAGGCGATCAGGGCAAAGACAGGCAACGCCAGCACGAACGTACCGGGTTCCGGCACGGTGCTCGCGGTGACGGATCCAGAAACGAAATCCCGTTGGGGGGGAGCCGGACCGCCACATCCTGGCGCGTTGCAGGATTCCTCGCCGTGAAATTGCGCTGCCAGATCGAAACCAATGGTGCCGCCGGCGTTGGTCATCGGCGACAGAAGAATCGTCGACAAAACCGGAGTGCCGGTCAGGTCGCCACCAACTCCTGTCACAAACAGAAGAAAGGTCGGGTCGTCGGGGCAGCACGGGTTATATAGGGTGTAGTGAGCCCCGCTGCGGATGGTGCCGTCGGTGGTGGTAACATCTATCGAGCTGTACGCGTTGGTGTCGGCGTCGAAAACGAACGAGCCGGATACGGTTCCGCCGTCGTTGAACAAGCCGGTGATGCTCCAGGTGAGAGGCCCGGCCGAGGCCGAGGCCGCCAGGCACAGAACCGCAGCCAGGACTTTGAGAGTAGTTGAACGTGAACGTGACAAGTGGTTAATTCCTCCAAAAAACGTATTCAGAATACGATCAGAATCGGAAACACCGGCAAACCAGAATCTCTGCTTTGCCCTCCGATCCACAAGTACTATATCACGGGCCGCCAAGATCTCCCAGGCCAGAGAAGGCAGTTTTGGTACTTTATCGACGTTTCTGGTACTTTTCTTCCGCGCAAGCCGTATAGATTTCGGTAATCCCCCGTATCCGATCGTCTTGCAGGCTTGCCCCGTTCGTAAATTGGCAACTTCCGGCCCCGCGGTTCAGTGAAATTCGGACCTCGCCACACAGCGGCATGAATCAAGTCTGTGAGGTGGAAAGCTCTGTCACGCTGGCGAGCGAACCATACCCACCCACGCAGTCCCAGCCAAGGCAGGCCTGGAAACCTCATGTACCCATCTCAACCCAGGCGCCGGCCACAGAGGCTTGACGGGAGTTGTCGCGAATGATCAGGCGAACAAGAACGCGCGCGTCAACCGCCGGCATGCCGTTCCGAGACGCGACGGCAGATACCGTGCTTCACCGCGAGTGTCTTTGCGTACGGACGCTGCGCCAAGCCGATGAGGCGAGAGGCAAAATCTACAGCTTGCGTGCGCCCTCTACGCCGGCGAGGTTGCGGTCGAAGGCGCCGAGGGGCAGGTGCCCGGCCTTCTTCGCCAAATGCAGCATCAGGCAATCGGAGAAACCGAGCCTGGGCCGCGCCCGAAAGAGTTCGAGCGCCGCCGAAACGACGTCAGGATCCTGCAATGTAAGATCTTGGTGATTGAGGAGCATGTCCACGGCTGAGGCGATGCTGGCTGCCTTCATCTCGTAGACGGTGGACAGCACCCACACAGTCTCGGCCAGGGCGAGCATGGACACCCATGCGCCCATGCCAACCCATGCATCGGCGGCAGCGGCTTGATGTGGGTTGTCGCGAGTAATCAGGCGAACAAGCACGTTCGTATCAACCGCGCGCATATCGTTCCCGTACGCGGCGGCGGATGCCTTCCTTCATCGCGGCGAGTGTCTTCGCTTTCGCCGGCTGCGTCGGGAACAAGGCGCGATGGATATCGAGAGAAGTGTAGCGGGCCGCGCGCCGCACGACAATGTCGCCGTCCCGCTCCTCCCATTCCAGCGTCGAACCTGGCCCGATCCCCAGTTTGCGGCGAACACTAGCGGGAACGGAGATCTGGCCTTGCGTCGTGAGTTTGGAATGGGCGAGCGCCATACGTTTATCTTACCAGGGTAATGCAGGAAGGCGAAAGCGCCGGAAAAACGGCTCGGAGCCGTGGATTCAAGACCGCAACACGCTAAATCATTGCGCGGCCGGCCGGCTCGACGTTTCGTGGGTCGTCAGCATTTGAGAGCCTCCACTTCGCCCGCAGCCGCATGCAAATTCTTCAGAAACAAGACATTTTCGGTATGCGGACGTCGATTCAGGAGATCCCACGCTAGTGTCTAGTTGCATTAGTTCTGGTACTACTGTATGTTGAGTCATGCGCCGAAAGTCCGCGAAATTTCAGCTCAGCGACGAAGAGATGAAGACCTTAGAGGGATGGACCCGCCAAGGCAAGACGGAGCACCGTTT
>SYKU01000257.1 GCA_005808865.1 Acidobacteriota bacterium | reverse complement strand
CAGCCGGTGCTGGGCGGGATCGATTTCGGGAACGCCGGAATGGTGCCGCTCGAAGTGAAGTGAGGACGGAGTGATGACGCCGTAGCATTCGTCAAGAGGCGTCCGGGTCGCCCCGATTTCGAGATTCTTCCCCGTGGGTGTGGAGCGCTTGACCTTCTCGAACGGTGAGCGTTCCCCGTATTCGCTGAGCGGTTTGCCGAGACGCTTGGGCCCATCGTCGTCTAGTTCCGCCTGGGGCTTCCTGGCCTGATTACACGCCGTGAGCGCGCTCCCCAGTGTGACGCCCAGCTTGAGGAAACGGCGGCGGCCGGCGCTCACAGCGGCACCCCCATTTCAGTCCACGTCATGACCCGCTTCTGGTAGATGGCCTCGCGGCCCATGATGGCTGTTAAGGCCGCTGTGGCCGCGATTTCGATATCGGCGGGAGGCTTCTTGCCGGTGCGGATGGATTCGTAGAAGGCAGCCGTGTGGGCGTGCGGGTCCTCCTGCTGCTCGGGCGCGAGCACGACGGGCTTTGCGTCGCGCTCCCGCGGATAGAATGTTGACGTATTCAAATCGACCGCTCCCTTCGTTGTATAGACGTAAAAATACTGGCCGTTGCCGGGCAATCCCCTTGGATGAAAGAACACCTGCGTGTACGACATCTTCACGCCGTTCTGATATTCGTAGGTGAGGCTGTAGCCGTCCATGTTCGTGCGGCCCGGAGGGTCGTTCGGCCAGACGAGCGCGCCTCCGAATCCCGCCGCGCGTTCGGGGCGGCCTCCGATGACCCAGTTGCAGATGTCGAGATTGTGTACGGACATCTCGACAATGACGTCACCGGAGCGCGAGGCGTCGAAGAACCACTCTGCGGAGGATCCGTCGTGCGACAGATCGTCGCCCGCATGACGCTGCGCTTTGACCATCACGACGCGGCCGGCTTCGCCCGCGTGGATCGCTTCGATTGTGTTGCGCATGCGCGCGATGGAGCGCAACTGCTGGCCGATCTGGAACACGGTCTTCGACTTTCGGGCGACGGCGACGAGCCGCCCTATCGATTCCGCGTCAATGCCGGCCGGCTTTTCGCAATAAACGTGCTTGCCGGCTTCGAGGGCGGCGATTGCCATTTCGACGTGCCTGTCGCACGGGGTCGCGATGAAGACGGCGTCGATGTCCTTGCGCGCGAGCAGCAGTCTGTAGTCCGCGACAGTGTCGGGTTTGTCGCGTGCGGCGACGGTAGCGGCGTTGTCACGGCGGTCGGGCTTGAGATCGCAGACGGCTACGACTTTGACGCCCGGTTGGGCGACGACGCCGCGCAAGACGGACGTACCGCGATTGCCGGTGCCTATCATCGCTGTCCCGATTGGCTTGTCTTCGCTCTGAGCGAAGGCCGTTGACGCGAGTGCGGTTCCGAGCAGTTGTCTACGGCTAAGCGGCGTCATGTTGTACTCCACGGACAACCGTTTCAAGAAATTCGCGGGCGCGGCGCGCGAGCGCGTCCACGCCTTCAGGCGCGTGGGGGCGTGGAACAACCGGCTCAAAGATATTCTCGCACGCGAGTGGAATCGTAAGGCCCGTGCGCGCGAGCGGCAGCAGCAACTTGTAATGATCGATCTCGCCGAAGCCGGGTCCGCAATCCTGATCCTTCGGGGTGTTGCGATGGTCCTTGATCGCGAAAGCGCGAATATCCCGGTAGCAGGTCTGGATGTCGGCGATGGGATCGTCGTTTTCGTAGTCGAGAACATTCCCGGCGTCGTAACAGATCTTGATGCCTTCGTCGGCTGTTTCGGTGAGAACACGGGCGCAAGCCTTGCCGGTCGCGGTGTTGCCGCCGTGTTGCTTGATGACGACCGTGAGGCCCGCGGCGCGTGCGCGCGGACCCATGTCCTTCAAATTGGCGATAACGGATTCGTACTCGCCGGGACTGGTCTTACCAAACGTGAGAAGGAACGGAATACCCGCCGCGGCGGCCTGCTCAATGCGCCGTGCATGGGCCACGGCCGCGTCCTTCGCTTCGAGATGAACGTTCGAAAACATCATAACGGGCTCAAGACCCATGTCGCGACAGCGGTCGGCGAGCCGTTTTGCATCGACTGGCGGCGCATTGACGGCGAGCACGGGAGCACCCTTGTGCGCGGTACCCCAGGCGACGAAGCGATATCCGGCCGAGAAGATTCCAGCGAGCGAGCGCTCCAGGCTGAACTGCGAATACGGGAGCGTCATGCAGGCGATCTGGAAGCGCGTGAGAGGGGCCGCCGCAGCCGGCGCAAGGGCAGGCGCCGCGAGGAATTGACGCCGCGTGATCATGGGAGCTCCCTGATTTCCACGTTCCGGTAAAACACCGGCCAGCCCTCCGATTGCAGGCAGATGTTGCCCTCCGAAGGCGAAAGATCGTGGCCTTCGTTCACGAGTTTGCCGTTCAGAACGACAGTGACGCTTCCGTCCTTCTGTGTAATTTCGTAACGATCCCAGTCGCCGAATCGGGGGCGTTCTTTAACGATGGGGCCGCGCTTTGCTCCCGCGACTTTGCCACCGCGAACGCCGAAAAGGCTTCCGGCCTCGCCGAAATGGCCCTGTACCTCGTGGGAGATGGGCCAAGTGTTGTCTATGGCGCCGGCGTTGATGAAGAACCCGGCGTTGGGCCATTTCCCGGGTGCGCCTTCCCATCCAGCCGGTTCGAAGCGCCACTCGGCGCGGAAGACGAAATTCCGGTATACCTTCCTGCTGCGCAGGAAACCGCTGGGCGAGCCGGTGCAGGCGATCTCGCCGTTCGCGATGGACCAGGAGGAGGCGGGAGTGCCTTCGACGATCCAGTGCTCGGTCAGGTCCGTTCGTGGCATAAGCGAAACGAAACCGGCGAGCGCGATCTGGAACGCAAGAAGCACTGCCGGGAATTATACATGCTTTCGACCGTGGACGCCAAGTAGTTGGTTTTCAGTGCCTTGGGTGCTGGGTGACGCAGAGAATTTATTTCCACGATTTCGTCTGGAAGGCTGGAGAATCCGGCCCGCAGGCACGCTGCCGATTGATTGGGTTTGGGCAATGAGGTTGTTCCTCAGTCGCATGATAGGGCGTTCGAGGTGGGGGAAAGAGCAGGGGTTTCGATAAATGCCGGCCGTTCAAGTGGAAGAAATAGTTGAAAGTCTGTGATCTCGCGGGGCAAGAGGTCTCCGGCGACGCCAATATGGTGCTGCCGGAACGATGCCAAGGATGTCCAGGCTCTCTATATTCCGGCGACGCCTCCCGAGGGTTGACGTTCAGCCACAAGACTGCCGCGATCAGTCGCCACGACGCCTAACCCGAAGTTCTCACTACTAAAACCCTGAAACGGCTTGTTTTGATGAAGTTATCCCCGTTTCAGGTCTATTGTGTAGGCATGT
>SYKU01000256.1 GCA_005808865.1 Acidobacteriota bacterium | reverse complement strand
TTAGAGGACGGCGGTCGAGGAAACGGAATCAGGAGGAGGCGAGAAAAGATAGAGTCAATCCAATCGTAAAGGTCACGCGAGGATCACGCAGCGCCGACGAAGAGCCGACGCCGAAGGCTTTTTCGTGCATAATTCAGGTTCTACTATCACTGGTTCCGGGGGTGTTGTCAAGTAGAAAATTGTGCACCGTAAATTGCCTGCGACGTGTAAAATTGCGGATTTTTCGGTGACGGCCAAAGGGAATCCGGTGATATAGTATCGAACTAGGAGCTCCATTATGAACCGTCGGGACCTGTTAAAGTACGCTTCGGCGCCGCTCTTGGCAGGGGTAGCAAGCGCTGCACCCGGGCAGCAACCGCGACTCCGGTCCGCGCTTTGCGCGTATTCTTACCGTGCCGAATTGGCGAAAAAAAAGATGACATACAGCGACCTGGTGACGCTCGCGGCGGAAGCCGGGGTCGACGGTCTGGACATGACCGTCTACTGGTTTCCCGATACCTCCGACAGCTTCCTGATCCCGCTCCGCTCGCTCGCCTACCGCCACGCCCTCGAGATCTACAGTATTTCGATCCGCACGGAAATGACCCGGGCCACGCCACGGGAGCGCGAGGACGAGGCTGCGGCGATCAACACATGGGTCGATACGGCCGCAAAGCTGGGTGCGGGTCATATTCGCGTTTTCGGTGGCAAGGTGCCGAAGAACGCGACTGAAGATCAGGCGGCGGCATGGTGCGTGGAAACGCTGAAGCCTGCGGCTGAATACGCGGGAAAGCGCGGTATCGTGCTCGGGCTCGAAAATCACGGCGGCATTACGGCGACCGCCGCCCGCATCCTCGAAATCGTGACACGGGTGGATTCGCCCTCGGTTGGCATCAACCTCGATACAGGCAACTTCGATAAGAACGCCTGGGCGCAGATCGAGATGCTCGCCCCACAAGCCGTCAACGTACAAGTGAAATCCGAAATTCGGGACGACGCCGGGAATCGCGTGCCGGGCGATTGGCAACGCGTCATTGGGATTCTGAAGAAAGCCGGCTATCGCGGATATCTTGCCCTTGAGTATGAGGAGAAGGACGCCCCCGCCAATGTTCCACGACTGCTGCGCAAACTCGATCAGATGACGAGGCAAAGCGGTTAGGATGCCGCTAAGGCGGTCAGGCTTGGCATTCGCCGCGGTGGGGGCGTTGCTCCTCACGGCTGCGTTTCTTGCCTTTGGTGGTGCAAATTCTCCCCGAAGCGAGGCGCCGGGCGGCCTTGGCGCGATCCGCGTTCCGGCAGGCTTCCGAGTGCGGCAGGTAGCGGGTCCTGACCTTGTCACGTATCCGATGATGGGTACGCTCGACGATCGCGGGCGGCTGTTCCTGTGCGAATCGTCTGGCAACAATGTCACCAACGCGCAAATGGCCGGGAACCCCGAATTCCGCCTTCGCATGCTGGTTGACGGGGACGGCGACGGCGTCTTTGACCGGAGCACCGTGTTTGCCGACAAGTTGACCCTGCCTGCGGGCGCCGTGTGGTATCGTGGCGCACTCTACGTGGCGTCACCACCGGACCTTCTACGATTCGAAGACACGAACGGCGACGGTGTCGCCGACAAGCGCAACGTCGTCGTGACCGGATGGAATCTGTCGTCGAACGCCGCAAGCCTGCACGGTCCGTTTTTCGGACCCGATGGCTGGCTGTATCTGACCGACGGACGCCACGGGTTCAACATCAAGACCATGGAGGGCACGACATTCGAAGGCAAGGCTTCGCGCATCTGGCGCGTGCGGCCCGACGGCACGGGCCTCGAGTGGTTCGCGGGCGGGGGCTTCGACAATCCGGTGGAACTGGCGTTCACCCCTTCAGGTGAGACCATCGGCACGATGACGTATTTCGTCGATCCTCGCGACGGCGAGCGCGACGCCCTGCTCCATTTCGTCGAAGGCGGCGTTTACCCGAAATGGTATCCCGTCGTGAGCGAGTTCAAACGGACGGGCGAACTGATGCCCGTGATGACGAAGTTCGCCCGCATCGCGCCTGCGGGTCTGGCGCGTTATCGGAGCAGGACCTTCGGAGCCGCATTCGAAGGCAATCTCTTCTCGGCGCAGTTCAATCCGCACCGCATACAGAGACACATCCTGTTTCGCGAGGGCGCCACGTTTCGAACGGAAGATTCCGACTTTCTGACTTCGTCCGATCCGGACTTCCATCCGACCGACGTGATGGCGGATGCCGACGGCAGTCTCCTCGTGATAGACACGGGAGCGTGGTTCATCCACGGGTGCCCGATTTCGCGCGTGTCGAAGCCCGAGTTCAAGGGTGGCGTTTACCGTGTTCGCAAAGAGGGGGCGCCGCGGTTGAAGGACCCGCGGGGTCTTGATTTGAAGCTGACCGCCGCGCACTTCGACGACACTCGCTTCGCAGTACGCGACCGCGCCGTCGAAACGCTGGTCGAGGCGCGCGAAGTCTCGCCGTTGAAGAGCTTGCGGGAGAAATCGGCATCCTGGGAAACGCGAGCGATGGCGGCCTGGGCGCTCTACCGGATAGGCACCCCAGAAGCGCTCGAAGCCTTGCGCGAGGCTCTGCGTGATTCGAACTTCCGGGTACGAACGGCCGCTGCGCGGGCCGCAGGCATGGCACGCGATCGGTCGGCCGTGGACCGCCTGATGGAGATGACGCGGAGCGACGAACTGCCGGCCAGGCGGCAGGCCGCGGCTGCGCTTGGACAAATCGGCGATCCACGGGCGGTTCCCGCGCTGCTTGACGGATCGGCCGGAGGAGTGGCGGACCGCTTCGTCGAGCACTCGATCATATACTCGCTCATCGAACTGAAACAGGTGGAACCGCTGAAGGCCGCCTTAAAGCACACCGACGCAGGTATCCGCAAGACCGCGTTGGTCGCACTCGATCAGTTGGAGGCGCTCGGCCGGAAGCAGTTGACGCCGTTTCTTTCGGAGCCGAGAAAAGATCTGCGCGCGGCGGCCCTGTGGGTGGTGGCGCATCACCCGGATTGGTCTGCCGAGGTGCTCGCTTTTCTCGAAGAGCGTTTGCGCTCGATCGAATTCGCGGCGGACGAACGCGACGGCGTCAGGGAAGCCCTGCTGGCATTCTGCCGCGATCCTGGCGCTCAGGCGATGGTGGCTGGGCTGCTCAACGGGCGCCAGCGCGGTTTCCTGCTCGATACCATTGAGCGTTGTTCCATCAACATGTTCCCGGAGTCGTGGGTCGCGGCTCTTGGCGAGAACCTCGACGCGCGCGCGATTTCGATTCTCAGGTCGCGCGGAGTTTCGTCTCTCGACGGCAAGCTGGAGAAGATCGCGAACGATGTGAAGGCGTCGCGGGAATTGCGCACGTCTGCGTGGGGTGCATTGATTCCGCGTAAACAGGCAATCGAAGCAAATGGCTTCGAATTTCTGCTCGGCGGACTCGATCCGAAAACCGACGCCAATCTCCGGCTCTCCTCGGTGCAGGCGCTCGTACGTGCGAGGCTCAGCGAGCCGCAATTGCTGGCGCTCGCGGCGAACCAGCTTCCGAAGGCCGACGCGCTCATCTTGCCGAGCCTCTTTGACGCTTTCCGGAATTCCCGGTCAGAGGCCGTTGGGGCCGCATTTGTGGCGGGCCTGCGCAAGTCGCGAGTCTCGATCGGCGAACCCGACGGCCGGCGTCTCGAAGAAGTTCTGACGAAGTATCCGGCGCCGGTGAAGGCGGCCGCGGCGCCTCTCCTCGCGCGGGTGGTGGCGATGCGGCAGGAACGAGTCGCGCGGCTGAAAAAGATGGAACCGCTGCTGACGGCGGGGGGCGACGCCGGGCGCGGGCGGCGCATCTTTTTCGGTGAGAAGGTCGCCTGCGGGAGTTGCCACACGATCGGCAAGCAGGGAGGGCACGTGGGACCGGATCTAACGGCGGTGGGCGCAATCCGGTCAGGTCACGACCTGCTGGAGGCTATCGTTTTCCCGAGCGCGAGTTTCGTGCCGGGTCACGAAATCTATAGAGTGGAGACCGCTGAAGATACCTACGCGGGCGTCCGCGGCGGTGGTGGCATCGGCGGTGAAGTGGTCTTGATCACCGGGCCGGATTCGGAGGTCCGGATTCCGCGCAACAAGATGATTTCAATGAAAGCATCGGACGTTTCGCTGATGCCCGAGGGCCTTGACGAAAGCCTGACGCGCGCCGAGTTCACGGACCTGCTTGCGTTTCTTCAAGCCCAGAAATCACGCGAGACCGCACTCGCAGCGGCGCGCTGAACTGTCTTGATTCCGGCAGCGCGGCCAGGCGACGGCGTATCTGAAACTTGCACTGCCCGCCTGCTCACGACCATTCTCAACCGCCGAGGCTTCTATCGCCGTCGCGTCTCCGCCCAACTCCGAGCCCCGGGCCGATCTACTTCGCAGTCTTCGCAGCCGAACTTGCGATCGTCCGCGCAAGCTGATTCACTACCTTGCTTTCGTTCCTCGCCACTTCATAGTACGCGGCCTTCAGCAACTGATCCTTCCGGTTCAGCAGGGTTTCGCGGATGTTCTGCTGCACCCTCGGATCGGTCAGCTCGCGCTGGCCCGCCGGCTCCTTCGTGATCACCTTCAGCAGCCGGTAACCCTCCTGAGTCTTTATCACGGGCGATACCTGCCCGGGCTGCATCGTCATCACCATCTTCCGCAGTTCCGGGTTCGCCTTCTCCAATGCGGACTGAGGTACAAAACCCAGGTCTCCGCCGTTTGGCGCGGTATTCGGATCTTCCGAATAGCTCTGCGCTACAATCGCGAAATCCTCGCCCTGTTTGATCCGCGCTTCGAGCATCTGAATCTTTTTCTTCGCCTGGTCTTCGCTTTGTGCTTTGTCGTTCTTGAGATTCCGCACATTCGGATCGTTGAACGGCGTCACCAGAATCTGCGCCATATGAACTTGCGGCTCGGGCAGATTGAAGCTTGCTTTGTTCGCGTTGTAGAAGGCCGTCACGTCTGCGTCGGTAATACTGATGTGCGACGTGATCTCTTTGTTGAAAAGCTTCTGGATGCTTAAGTCGCGCCGCAATTGGCTCTTTAACTCCTCGGCCGACATTTTGCGCGACCGGAGCTGTTTCTGAAACTCCTCCTGCGTGTAGGGTGCCTTCAGTTCGTTAAACTTGGCCTCCACATCCGAGTCCACGGCCATAAGACTCAGCTTTTCGGCGCGCTGTAGCATGATCTCGTTGTCGACGAGGCTTCGGAGAATCTCAAGTTTCTGAATGGAGACCTGGTCGTCGCTCGTCTGTTCGGAGCCAGGCGTCACCTGAGATTGATAGGTCTTCTCAAGCTCCGCGAACGTGATAGCCCGGTTGTTGACCATTGCCGCAACGTTCGTCGAGGGCGACTTCGAGCATCCGGAGAAGAACACAGGCGTCGCGGCTAGCGCCAGTGCTGAGAGGTATTGAGAGCGCATGTTCAGAATCTCATTCGACTTGGGTAAAAGGTACAATAACACGATATGCGAGTCGGAATGATCGGCACGGGAGCCATCTCCCACAAACACGCCCAGGCGTACAGGAATATCGGTTACAAACTAACCGTCTGCACTGACATCTTCGAGGATGCCGGCCGGCGCTTCGCCGACCAGTACGGCGCGGAATTCGTCCCCTCCTATGAGCAGGTTTGCCGCCATCCCAACGTCGATTACGTGGACGTCTGCACGTTCCCGGATTTCAGGCAGCAGCCGCTCGCGATCTGCGCTGAGTCGGGTAAGCACATCCAGGTGCAGAAGCCGATCTCGACGAACATCGAAACCGCCCGCGCGATGGTCGAATCGGCGCGAAAAGCGGGGATCATCTTCGGCGTCGTGAGCCAGCACCGCTTTGACGATTCGAGCCAATTCCTGAAACGGGCAATTGGCGCGGGACGGCTCGGCAAGCTCCTTCAGTGCGACTGTTACGTTAAGTGGCATCGCAGCGCCGCCTACTATTCACGGCCCATAAAAGGAAGTTGGGCCACCGAAGGCGGCGGCGCGCTGATCAACCAGGCGATCCATCAGTTGGATATTCTCCGTTGGCTCTCGGGCCCCGTGGACGAGGTCTTCGGCTACTGGCAGCTTGGCGGACTGCACAAGATCGAATCGGAAGATGTGGTGAACGCCGTGGTGAAATACGCGAATGGCGCGACCGGCGTGATTCAGGCTTCAACGGCGTTTTGGCCAGGCTACACCGAGCGGACGGAGTTCCACGGAACCAAAGGCACCGCGATCATCTCCGGCGACAAGCTTACAACCTGGGACGTGGAGAACGACAAGGGCGAGGCCGCGCCGGTCGAAAAAGACGTCGCTTCCGGCGCGTCTGATCCGATGGCGATTTCGCTCGAACCCTTTGAACGCCAGTTCTTGGATTTCGGCGAGGCGATCCGCACCGGCCGCCAGCCGCTTGTGAGCGGTGACCAGGGTTGCAACGCGCTTGAAATCTGCATGGCCGTTTATGAGTCATGCCGGACCGGCGAAAAGGTCAAGTTGAGGCAATCTTGATGGGTTGGACGTCCGTTCGCGTTCCAGCGTCGAGCGCCAATCTCGGCCCTGGTTTTGACGCGATGGGGATGGCGCTCGGCGTTTATCTCGATTGCCGCTTCCGCCCCGCTCCGGAACTCTCGATTTCGGTGTCGGGAAAGGACGCGGGACTGATTTCAACCAAGTCCGATAATCTGATCTGGAAAACGGTGCTGGACGTTGCCGAGAACGCGCGCGCAACGGCGCCGGCCATTGAGCTCATCATCGAGAACCAGATTCCGTTGGGCAAGGGCTTAGGATCGAGCGCGGCAGCCCTGACTGCCGGTGTGGTGATTGCCGATAAGTTGCTCGGCCTGGGATGGAAGCCCCTGCGCATTTTGGACGAAGCCGCGCGCCTGGAGGGGCACCCCGATAATGTCGCCGCCTGCGTTCTCGGCTCGATCGTCGCGAGCGCGATCGACGCGGGCGGCGTCGCGCGCGCCGTGCGTCTAGACCTGCCGGAGAACTTCGGCGTCGCCGTCGTGGTCCCTGATTTCGTCCTGCCGACTTCTGCGTCCCGGTCCGTGTTGCCGGAGACTTACTCGAAGGCTGACGCGGTTTTTAACGTGCAGCGTGTGGCGCTGCTGGTCGCCGCGTTCGCAACCGGATCGATCGGAGCTTTTCCGGCGGCGCTCGCGGACCGTTTTCACCAGCCCTACCGTGCGCCGCTCGTGCCGGGCCTTGAGGACATTCTGAAACTTCGCGCGCCAGGGCTGTTGGGCTGCGCTTTGAGCGGCGCGGGGCCGTCCATATTGGTGTTTTACGAGCGCGGTTATGAATCGGTGTGCGATCTGGTTCGTCAGGTGTTCGGATTTTACGGACGCGATTCCGAGGTTTTGCTGACGGGTATTCCGGAACATGGCTTTCAGTTGAGAGGGGAAGGGGATTGATGGAACCTGACCAATGCATCATATCGCCATGCCCGTGAGGGTTGAGGCGCGCCTAACCATTTGGATGACCCCATAAACATGGGGTAAAACTGGAATTTGGCGGAGTTCGCGCTTCGCCAACCCACCCCAATCGAGGTCACCCAAATGGTGAAGAACAGAAAACAGCATAGCGCCAAAAAGCCCGTCAAACAAGGGGTTCGCGAGGTTATTC
>SYKU01000021.1 GCA_005808865.1 Acidobacteriota bacterium | reverse complement strand
CTTCGATATGCTCACCCAACCGACCCCGCTTCAGCAGCGTGCCTTCGATTTACTCGGCGTCACCATTCGCCTCAATTAATCCCACGATTCGCTCCGATCAAAACCGACTCAATCGTAGTCAGTAAGGTGTCGTGAAAATTCCGCTAAGTTCCTCGCGCTGCACCACTTGCTCCAAGAGCCCCCAAGAACTTCGGACTAGGCCGTTTTATCGTTCGTAACTTGTTGCAATGGAACTACTTCGGCGGTAAAGGTGTAGAAGATGAGTTCAGACACTCCAAATTCGCCCGCCGCGACCACCTGACCGCTATCGCCGTCGCCGCCCAGTTGCGCGCCGGGATATCCAAAGCGCCGCCCTCGATTCGAGCACGTGACTGAGCGGCGCCAACCCACCTCTCGCCTGTGATTTGAGATACCTTCCGCTGCCGCACACGCCAGTGGATCGCGGACACCTGTCTCTTATCGCCTGGCAATCGTCTCGCACCCTCTCGCTGGCAGAACCTCAGCCCCCAAAGGTCTATTGTCGGCCAGCACTGGCGCAAATTAGGCTCTGCGAATCTCCTTTCCCCTGCTGATCTCGCGATCCCCTCAGCACTACTGGGGGTCCGGCATCATTCCAAGGCTGCCATGCGAAGTTCCTGCCCTCCCCGTACCTCCCCGTCTAGAGCCTTGACGCCACCCGGAGACGGGCCTACAATTAGGTGAGTGAATTTTGCTCGAAGGATGCGGTGGTACCTTATGAACGCAAGCCGCCTTTGGATTCTCGGTCTTTCCCTGAGCCTGCCGTTTTCCGGCAACACGCTTTTCGCCGCTGCGAAGAAAGCAGCCGCCCCCACCGGCCGTGAAACTGTCGCCAAGCCTCTGAGCGACAAGGAGCGCCGCAAGCGCGAAGAAAAACTTCGGAAGGAGCTTGAGACACCCTACAGGAAGTGGCTCACCGAAGACGTCACCTACATCATTACTGACGAAGAGCGCACGGCGTGGAAGCGCTTGGCCACCGACGAGGAGCGTGAGCAGTTTATCGAACAGTTCTGGCTGAGGCGCGACCCTTCGCCGGATTCCTCCGAAAACGAATTTAAGGAAGAGCACTACCGGCGCATCGCATACGCCAATGAACGTTACGCTTCGGGTATTCCAGGGTGGAAGGCCGATCGAGGACGCATCTACATTACCTTTGGACCAGCCGATGAAGTCGAGTCGCACCCATCTGGCGGAAGCTACGAGCGACCTCCGGAAGAGGGTGGCGGTACTACCTCGACGTTCCCTTTCGAGAAGTGGCGCTATCGCTGGATTGAGGGCATTGGGACGGACATCATTATCGAGTTCGTGGATCCAACCATGACGGGCGAGTACCGCATGACCATGGACCCTTCCGAGAAGGACGCGTTGCTGATGGTCCCGAACGCCGGACTCACGTTGATGGAGCAGATGGGCCTGTCCTCGAAGACGGACAGATTCAGCCGTACCGACGGCACGCGTTTGGGCCAGGCCTTTGGCGGCACGCCGATGCGCATGAATCAGTTTGAACGCCTGCAGCAGTTCGCGAGGCTCCAGAAACCGCCAGTCGTGAAGTTCAAGGACCTGGAGGCTCAGGTGAATTCAAAGATCACCTTCAACATCCTGCCCGTCAAAGTGAAGGTGGATTACGTCCCAGTGACGAATTCCTCCATCATGAGCTACATCACGATCCAGCTTGAGAACAAGGACCTGCAATTTCAGTCGAAAGACGGCGTTCAGAAAGCCGTCGTAAACATGTATGGCCGCGTCACTTCGTTGTCCAGGCGCGTGGTTACGTTCTTTGAGGAACCGGTGACGATCGAGGCGCCGCCGGAGATGCTGCAGGCGATCGCGAAGCGGTCTTCGATCTACCAGAAGTCGATTCCTCTCCCGCCGGGAATGTACCGGCTGAACGTGGTCGTCAAAGATGTGGTGGGCGGCAACATGAATAACTACGAAGTCGCGTTGAACGTGCCGCGCATGGACGACGAAAAACTGGGGACGAGCACGGTTATTCTGGCTGACCTCATCGAAAAAGTTCCTACGCGATCAATCGGTACCGGCCAGTTCGTGATTGGGACTTCGAAGGTCAGGCCGCGGCTGAGCGACACTTTCCGCCGCGACGAGAAGATGGGCATTTATTTCAAGGCGTTCAATTTCGCGCCGGACGAGAAGACACAGAAGCCGAACGGACTGATCGAGTACGAGGTCGTGAAGAACGGCAGCAATGAAAAGATCTTCGTATTCAGCGAGGAGGTCGCCGGGATTATCGGCGCATCGGCACAGCAGGTGACGATCGAAAAGCTGCTTCCACTTCGGGATCTCGCGCCGGGGAGTTATACGCTGCGGCTTAAGATTACGGATAAGACGCGGAATCAGGTGCTCACGCCGTCAGCATCGTTTACAATCACGTAGGGGACCGACACGAAGGTTGCCATGAGTGGGAACAGGCTCAGACCGGTCATATTGGCGGCGTCCGGAGTTGCGGCGCTGGCATTATTCGGATCCATCGGCTTTGCGGCGGCTCCCGCGCGGCTGGCGGGTGCAATTTCGGGTCTCGTAACGGATGGCTCAGGCACTCCCCAGATGGGGGCCGCCGTATTCCTTCTGAACCCGCAGGAACGAATCTTCGGCCGCGTCCTCACGGACGAGAAAGGCGCATTCGCCTTCTCCGGTCTTGCGCCCGGTTTCTACGCGGTGCGTGTGGCGCTCGCGAGTTTCCTCCCCGTGGTTCGGGAAAATATTCTGGTGCAGCCTGGCGGAAAAAGTTTGCTTAACGTCAGCCTCGCAGGTTTGCTGAGTTCCATAGAACTGGTTGATCCCGGACCTGACCGCAGGGCCATAATGACGGACGACTGGAAATGGGTGCTTCGCACTTCGACCGCCACCCGTCCCGTGCTTCGCTTTGGGCCTGGATGGCGAATTGACGCTCCCGCGGGACGTAACCAGAGCGCCTCTGTATTTTCCGACACTCGTGGACTGGTGCGCGTATCGGCCGGCGATGGCAGCGACTTTGCGGGAAGCGACGGAGACCTGGGTACGGCCTTCGCGCTCGCGACATCGGTGTTCGGACACAATCAGGTTCAGGTAAGCGGGAACGTCGGCTATGGAGCGCAGTCGCGAGTCCCGTCCACGTCCTTCCGAACCAGCTACCGCCGCGAGATTGGCGGGGCAGCGCCTGAAGTTTCCGTCACCATGCGGCAACTGTATGCACCGTTCCGTGTCGCCGATTCATTGGGCGGCGGGAATTCGGGATTCCCTTCGCTCCGTAGCTTGTCGTTCAGCTTGCGCGACAAGACGCAGATCGGCGAGGCGCTTTTGTTCGAGTACGGAATCTCGATGGACTCGGTTACGTTTTTCGACCGGCTCAATTATGTGAGCCCCTTCGGCCGCCTCACGTATACGCTTGCGCCGAACAGCGCCGTCCAATTCACGTACATGTCCGGTCTACCGAGACCGGAGTTCGAATCGGGCTTGACCGGTGAGATCAGCAGTCTGTCGCAGCTTCCGCGCGTTTCGCTGAGGGGTGGGCGCGCCAAGGTTCAACGGGCCGAAAATTTCGAGCTGGCATGGCATGGCACGTACGGCTCACGAAGCTATCGGGTGGCCGCGTCCAGGGAGAATGTATCCAACGCGGCGTTGACGCTTTTCACGCCCGACGGAGCGGGTTCCCAGAACGACATTCTTCCCGATCTGTTCTCGGGGAACTCCATTTATAACGCGGGCGATTACGGGAGCCTCGGCGCCAGTGTTTCGGTAACGCAGCACCTCGGGGAAAATCTGAATATGACAGCCGTGTATTCCACGGCCGGGGCTCTCGCGGCTTCAAGCCAGGGGACTCCCGACGACCTGCGGTCCATGATTCGGGCGAGCCGCCGACAGGCGCTGACGGCCCGGGTTTCCGGGATCTCACCTTGGACCGGAACCCACTTCGCCGCGAGCTACCAGCTAGCCGATGGACACGCAGTCACGCCAAGCCTGCTTTATTCGGTTCAACGGGCGCGGGCGGAGACTGGTTTGAACTTTCACGTGCGCCAGCCAATACCGGCCTTTTCGTTCGTTCCGGTGCGCATGGAAGCCACCGCCGATCTCCGCAACCTTCTTGCGCAGGGCTATCTGCCTCTCACGACCTTGGACGGCCGCCGCTATCTGCTGATGCAAACGCCGCGCAGTGTTCGAGGCGGCCTGAGCTTCATTTTCTGATTCCTTGCGGAATCCAGGAGACTTCAAGCCGCGCCGCCTTGTTGCGCTTTGAATCGCGGTTCCACCGGCTGCGGATGGGCTGATCCGCGTAGGGTAGCTTTGTCGCTGGCTTAGAGCATTTTCATATAAATTGAGGCTGCTCCGAAGTTCATCGACTATTGCCGGCAATAGTCGATGAACTTCGGAGCAGCCTCAATTTAT
>SYKU01000255.1 GCA_005808865.1 Acidobacteriota bacterium | reverse complement strand
CTCTCCTTGTTTCCTCAGCTTTGCTTGCCGAGACTCACAACGTCGTGGCCGAAAAATACTACCGGACGTTTTCCCGCGCGCACACGGTGCTGAAGCGGATCAGGCCGGGCGACGTGGTATCGACGAAGACGCTCGATTCGGGCGGTCAGGATTTTGCAGGCGTGCACCGGCATCCCGAGCCGGGCAATCCGCTCACCGGACCCTTCTACATTGAGGGCGCGGAACCCGGCGACGCCATCCGCGTCAAGTTGACGAAGCTGCGCATAAACCGGAACTGGGGCTACAGCGGCTACCGGCTCGGCGTCTTCGCGCTCGATCCGGGCACGCTCGAGAAAATTTATCCCGACCATTACAAGATGGACCTGGTGCGCAAAGGCTCGGACCGGCTGGTGCCGTGGGACATCGATATCGCGCGGGGCGTGGTGCGGCTTCGCGAACCGGTGAGCGCCCGTATGAAGATGGAGTTCAAGGCACAGCCGATGCTGGGATGTATCGGCGTCGCGCCGCAGGGCGACTTCGCGCCCACCTCCTCTCCGGCCGGCAATTACGGCGGCAATCTCGACTACAACAGGATCGGCGAAGGCGTCACGGTGATTCTGCCTGTCTTCCATCCGGGCGCGCTGCTGTTTCTGGGCGACGGCCACGCGCTTCAGGCGGATGGGGAGCCAACGGGTACGGGAATCGAAACTACGATGGACGTCGAGTTCACCGTCGAACTGCGTAAACAGGCCCGCTTAACGATACCGCGCATGGAGAACGACCGCTACATCGTGAGCATCGGCGCGCAGCCCGAGTTTTCAAGTCCGCTCGACCGGGCCCTGCAACTTGCCACAAGCGACATGGCGGCGTGGCTCGAACGAGAATACAAGCTTGAGCCATGGGCGGCGCACCTGTTGATCGGTTATCAAGGCTCATATGATGTTGTGACCGTGGCTGGAACGATGGCGCTGAGAATTCCGAAGAGCTTGCTGCCGGCGCAGTGAACGGGAGTAGACAAATGAGAAAAGTTGCGATCGCGGTTGTTTTTTGCGGACTCCTCGCGGATGGCCAGGTCCCCGAGTTCAAGGATCTGTTTAACGGGAAAGACCTCAGCGGCTGGGTCAACGTCAACACCGCGGACGATACCTGGAGCGTCAGGAACGGAGAACTCGTCTGCTCCGGGCACCCCATTGGTGTGATGCGAAGCGAGAAGCAGTACGAGAACTTCGTGCTGCACATCGAATGGATGCACATGGAACCGGGCGGGAACTCCGGAGTATTCGTGTGGAGCGGCGCCCGTCCGAACCCGAAGAGCCGACTGCCGGACGGCGTCGAAGTCCAGATGTTGGAACTCGACTGGCCCAACCTTCACAAACGGGACGGAGTGACGCCGCCGCTCGCGTATGTGCATGGAGAACTTTTCGGAGTCAACGGCGTCCGGACAACGCCCGACAATCCGCGGGGCGAGCGGAGCATGTCGATCGAGAATCGCTGCAAGGGCCGCGGTGAATGGAATACGTACGACGTAGTCTGCATCGATGGCGTGATCAAGCTCTCCGTGAATGGAAAGGTCGTCAATGGCATCCGCTCTTCAACACAGAAGAAGGGCTATCTGTGTCTTGAATCCGAGGCCTCCGGGAGTAACGTCCGCGGAACAGTCCGCTCCGGAAATCAATTGACCGGTTAGCGTCAGCCCTGCACGAGGGCCCCGTACTGATCCGGTCTGCGGTCGCGAAAGAATTGCCACGTCTTGCGCACTTCGGAGATTTGTTCGAGGTCGATGTCCGCGGTGAGCACTTCGTCATGGTCACGCGATGCCTGTGCGATGATCTGGCCGCGCGGATTGCAAAAATAGCTGGTTCCGTAAAAGTGGCCGATGTTCCACGGCGCTTCCGTGCCCACGCGGTTAATGGCGGCGATGAAGTAGCCGTTTGCCACCGCGTGCGCCGGCTGTTCAAGCTTCCACAAGTGCTCGCTCAGTCCGGCTACGGTCGCCGAAGGGTTGAAAACAATCTCCGCGCCGTTCAGTCCCAGTGCGCGCGCGCCTTCCGGGAAGTGCCGGTCGTAGCAGATATACACGCCGATGCGCGCGAAGCCTAAATCGAAAACCGGATACCCGAGGTTTCCCGGCCGGAAATAGAATTTCTCCCAGAAGCCCGGCGCCACGTGAGGAATATGGGTCTTGCGGTACTTCCCGAGATAGGCTCCATCGGGCGCGATGACGGCTGCCGTATTGTAGTAGACGCCCTCCTGTTCGCGCTCGTAGACGGGTACGATAATCGCCATGCCGTAGATCCGCGCCTGCTCCTGCATGAGGCGGATGGTGGGGCCGTCCGGCACAGGCTCCGCCGCATCATACCAGCGCGTGACCTGCTCCGCGCAGAAATACGGGCCGTTAAAGATCTCCTGAAGGCAGACGATTTGCGCACCCGCGTCAGCGGCCTGCTTGAGATAGCCGAGATGTTTGTCCACCATCGCCTTCTGGATTTCGGCAAGCGGCAGATCGGCTGGTGCAACGTTCGCGGCCTGGATAAGGGAACAACGGACGATTCGGGACATGCTCCATCATAGAATGAGTGGACTGGTTTGAACGGGAGGGAACGATGGCATTCACGATGGCGTTCATTCAAACCGGGCACGTAGTGATTCCCGTCTTCGCGCAGCCGGCGAAGGAGCACCTTCCGGGGATCCAGGTATTTCACTGCTCGACGAATTGTTGATCCGAAACACGATCGCATCCGGCGAGCTGACCGAAGCCACCAGAGGAAGCCTGACACTCATGATTGAGTCCGCGCGCGGTGGCGGCGCCGACGCCGTAATGGTGACGTGCCCGTCGATCGGCAGAGGCGCGGAAGTGGCGCGGGCGCGGTTCGCGGTCCTTCCGGGTTCCCATGGCCATGACTCCATCGTAAGGCAAATGCTTTTTACTTCCAAGTACTTTATTGTTGTCCCCCGCTCCTGCCTTCGACCGACTTTTACCACGGGCTGCCAGCTTTGTTGTTGATGCCCTCGACGACACCGCTCGACAACTGCTTTCCGGCCTTGAAGTAGTTCAGCACCAGTTCACTATGCACACGCAACGTGCGGGCAATTTTCTTCACCGGCCCGATGAGGCTGCGCACGGTTTGACGGTAAGAGAAGTCCAGGAACATCCCGGCCCAATTGGGCGAGTTGTATTGCCAGAACTGTTGGAAGTCTTCCTTAAGCAGATAGGCGCGGAGCTCGACGGGACATGCGACCAACGTCTGCCGTGACATCGGTATCAATCAGGCCAGCTCGCACCCATACGCCGTGGTGCAAAAGGTACCCCGCCATCGGATTCCATCATGCTTACAATAGCAAGGTGACCCGAAAACAGTTCCTTAGCATGGCAACTGCCGGCATCGCGACCTCAGCGATTCAGAACCTAGCCGCGCAGACTGGCAAGCGCAACCTCGTCTTCATTCTCATCGACGACCACCGCTTTGACATGCTCGGCTGCCTCGGTCATCCGTTTCTGAAGACGCCGAATCTGGATCGCCTCGCTCGCGGCGGCGTCCTGCTGCGGAACGCTTTCGTCACCACGTCGCTCTGCTCTCCGAGCCGCGCGTCCATCCTCACCGGCCAGTACGTCCACGCACACGGCGTTACTGATAACGTCAGCCCCCTTCCGCAAGGCCTGCTGACGTTTCCGCAAATCCTCCAGAAGAACGGTTACCACACGGCGCTTATCGGAAAGTGGCACATGGGGGGCGATAGCGATGCCCCGCGACCGGGATTCGACCGCTGGGTGTCCTTCCGCGGCCAGGGCCAGTACATCGATCCGGTTCTAAACATCGATGGGACACAAAAGAAGACAACGGGCTACGTGACGGACATAATTACCGAAGAGTCGGTGAAGTTCGTGCGCGAGAATGCGTCGCGCCCCTTCATGCTGTATATGTCGCACAAGGCCGTTCACGCCGAATTCACGCCTGCTCAGCGGCATCGGAAGCTCTATTCGGATGTGCGCATCCCATACCCTGCGTCCATGGCGGACACGGAGGAGAATTACCGCGGAAGGCCCGATTGGGTGCGCCGCCAGCGCAATTCCTGGCACGGCGTGGACGGCATGTACAACAAAACCGTCAAGTTCGACGACTTCTATCGCGACTACTGCCGGACGCTCGCGGGCGTGGATGAAAGCGTGGGCGCGCTGGTCGCCGAGCTTGAGGCTCGCGGACTCCTCGACAATACGCTAATCGTCTTTATGGGCGACAACGGTTTCCAGTTCGGCGAGCACGGACTCATCGATAAGCGCACCATGTACGAGCCTTCCATTCGCGTTCCGATGATCGCTCATTGCCCCGCGCTCTTCGCCGGTAATCGTCAGGAACAGGGCATGGCGCTAAATCTGGACATCGCCCCCACACTCCTTGAAGCCGCCGGCATTCCGGTTCCTGCCAACATGCATGGACGGTCTCTCCTGCCCCTGCTCAAGGGCGGCGCACGCGACTGGCGCACGGAGTTCGTCTACGAATATCTGTGGGAGCGCGACTATCCTCAGACGCCCACGGTGATTGGGCTGCGTACGGATCGCTACAGCTTCATGCAATACCATGGTGTCTGGGACCTTGACGAGTTGTACGATCTCGAACGCGATCCCAAACAAATGAACAACCTCCTCGCGAATGTGCGCACCACCACTGAATCCGGCCGCTTGCTCCAGCGAATCAAAGACCCCGAGCTCAAGAAACTGGTGTCCGGCCTTCAGGACCGGTTGTACAAAACACTGGCCGCAACGGGCGGGCGCAGAGAGCCTTCATGGAAGCAGTAGCGCAGCCGGCGCATCCGAACCGCCCGGGGAGGAAAGCCTACATCTACGTGGGCATTTTCGCCGTGGCGCTGGTCCTGCTTCCCTTTCAATTCTGGTATCAGACTTGGTTCGGGCGCGATCTCAAAGACGCCGAAATGGAGAGCTTCCTCGGCAGCGCTGCGAAACCTCGTCAAGCCCAGCAGGCAATGGTAAAGATCAGCGACCGGTTGTCTCGTGGGGACACTTCCGTGCGGCGTTGGTATCCGCAAGTCGCGGCTCTTGCGACGAGCCCTTCGGCGGAAGTGCGTCAAACGGCTGCGTGGGTGATGGGTCACGACAGATCGCATGACGCGTTCCGCGAACCGCTCCTCAGACTTCTGCGGGACGAGCAGCCGACAGTCCGCCGAAACGCCGCGCTGTCGCTTGCCAACTTTCGCGATCCTTCCGCGCGTTCCGAACTCCGCTCGATGCTTCGCCCGCACGTGCTGCCGTCGCCGATAGCGGGTGTGGTCCGGTACCGGCTGAAGCTCGGCGAGTACATGAACAACGGGACGCTCGTCGCGAGAGTGGGCGATGCGGAGGTCCGGTCACCTCTGCCCGGCGAGGTGCGCGTGCTTTTGAAGGACGAAGGTTCGCGAGCGGCGGCGGGCGAGCCGCTGATCGAGGTCTCGCCGGACAAAGAGCACGCATGGGAGGCGTTGCGCGCGTTGCTGATTGTGGGCGAACCGGAGGACATGGAGGACGTGCAACGCTTCACTCGAGCCGCCCCCGGAATGCCGGAGCGTTTGCAGCGCCAGGCAATGCTGACGCTGGAGGAAATCCGCGCGCGAGCCTCCGGGAAGAAATAAGGGAAGAAGCCTCAAGGAGTGTGCAATTCGGTGTGCAATTGCGGGCAACAACCGCGCTCCATTCGGGATCCCTCCCCAAACAGGGTCCAATTCGCTAGGGCGCTCAACTGGAGGTTCTGGACTGAGGCGGAACCGGACGGCCCATCGTCCTGTTACCGGGATACCTCGCTGCTTCGGTGCACAACCGTTTTCGCGCAAGAGTTGAGTTCGCCCAAGCGGACATGTCCACGGCAATGCGAGCCGCGGACCAGCAGCTAGTACCTAGTTGCATAAGTCAGAGTACTTGGCTTTGGGGCCGGAAGGGAACACGACTGCCTTCTTCCATTCAAACGGCGCTGCCTTTTCGTTGTAGACTTCAACAAAGTCGTCGATCGCTTGCCGCACTTGCCG
>SYKU01000254.1 GCA_005808865.1 Acidobacteriota bacterium | reverse complement strand
GACGATAGGTACCAGAGGCATCCGATGGTACTGGGAACCAGTCCTTTAGATAGGTTCCAGAAAGATCAAAAGATAGCATTGATTTGCACTATGAGGTTCGCCTTCTCAAGCCGAAGAGATCATCTGGCCCCGTCGATTGGCCTGCGGAGCGAAAGGCGGAGCTCCGGAACAGAGCGGGCTGATCCATCCAACCCAATTCCTTTCCTCGGCAGCGCCGCCTCCCGCCGCACCTACGGAACTTCGCGCTAAGGTGTCACGTGGGCGCGAGGAAAGACTGGTTTGCGGTGATCTGACCCGGCGGCAGGTTAAGCATGACGCCGGCCGCGAAAGCCAACGGCGCAAATACAGCCGCAACAAGCGCGAGAAGTATAAAGGAAAAGGACGGAGTCCGCGGTTTGGAGCGGCTCAATTGGTGACGATCCGCCACCATGATCTTTCTGGTTGAATGTGCCTGAATTGCGCTTTTTTAGAGTTGACATGGATTTCTCAGGTCGTGCTCCCCAGCGCGACTATTCACGTCTTTTTAACACCAAAAGTGGCCCGCCCCGCTTCTCTACCTCACAATAGTAGCCCTCGTCATCGCTGGCGTTGACCGTCAGGATGGCCCAAACAGTTTTAAGGCGCCGGACACACGTGTACGCCGCTGGTGCCGGATGTCATGCTGAACTTCGCTGTCAGACTGTACCATCCGCCAACAAAAATTCCGTTGCTGAGCGGCGCCGTCTCGCCCTTACTGTTGCCCGTAGTCAACCAGTACCCGGTAAAGAATCCGCCGCCGTTGAAGTTCGAAGCGTTTGTGATCAAGGAGCCCAGCCCTTCATTCAATCGCGGGCCCTGCGGGTACGGAAGAGGCGGGTTGCCGCCGCCGCCCGAGGCGTTAATATCCCCGGCCACATGGACAAAATTGCCAGCTTTCAGCCCGCACTTGGGAACAATTGCGCCGCCGCTCTGAAATTTCACTTGGCCTTGATAGCCGTTTGCGAAGTTGGCGTCGGTGTCCCATCGCAGGATGAACGTATCCCGTGCGTCACCGCAGATCTCGATCTGCGAGTTGACCGAAAGGCCGGATGTCACGTTAATGACGACCGTCTCAGCAGTCCCGTTCTGCTTGTTTAGGCCGTTCAAAGAAACGGCAGAGCGGCTCTCAAAGCCAGGCGTAACAGCCAGGCCGTTGATCTGCGCAAAAGCATTCCTTAGCGCCGTTTCCATCTGAGCGGCGAGCGTGCTTTGCCCCGTGCTTGCCGAAGCCTGCCCGGGATTGTTGTTGACGATGCTCTGCCAGGCGCCCAGGGTCGAATCGCTAGTCGAGATCTTTCCCGCGTATGCAAAGCTCCCCGATGTGCGTTCGGCGGCGACGACACCGTTTATCACCACATTGCCCACGAAGCCTTTCGAAGCGCCTTGCCAATTTGCATCCGTGCTCCCGTTGGCGAAGAAAAACAGGTAGTTGTTCAGCCCCCCGAGTTCGACGCCACCCGGCGCAGTAGCACAGACGGCGCCCCCGAGCGGAACCTCTATGATCGTATCCTGAACCGGCCCCTCAGGCGCAAAGCCGTCGACGTAAAGCAATACCGCTACCGTTTGGCCCTCCCCAGGGACGAAACCCGGGTTCGCGTTTGCGGCATTCACCATCGCAGTGACATTAGGCGTCACATCGAAAGTCGTGAACCCGTTCAGGAGAATCCAGATGGCCGCCTGGATCTCGTCCGGCGTTCCGATCTTGTTGTTCAGAATGTGGTTTACCTTCGGCCAAGCCGGGTTCTGCGCGTTCGCCGGAAGGGTCGCGCTATAGGTAGAATATGCTTTAACCAACTGAGTAACAACGACCGGAGCAAACTGACTGTCTCCGCACCAGCCGGGATAAGTCGCATTCGTGATATCGAATCCTGCCCCGACACCGCTGAGCGCGGTTGCAAAGAAGCTGCCTGGTGCGACGAAGGACTGGGAGGCTGTGAACTGCCCCGCCGGCAGGTTTAATGTACCGGCTGCCGCGGACGCCAAGGACGCCGCCGCAAGAGCAAGAAGTATGAGAGATAGAGACCGCATCCGGGTTATGGTTCGGGCTAGTTGGTAAGTACCCATGAATTTGGCCGTTTGTGTGAATTTGACGGACTCGTGGGGCTTGCCGACGGGCAACGGCGGCCATGTAGACAAACCACCACTAGGCCTCTCAATGAGCGGCTAGATCAAAAAAAGGCCGCCCGCCCAAGCGGCGGAGCGGCCTCCGGAAAAACAAAAGCCCGAGATGCTACGCCAACTTTCTCCGGCGGGTATACAGCAACCCAGCCAAGCCTGCCGCTATCAGGCCGATTGACCCGGGCTCCGGCGTCGCCACAATTCCGGTAATCGTGTAGGGACCAGTTTGTATGTTTTTGATAAAATTACCGTTACTGGTTCTGACGTCGATAGCATTTGCGTACCACTGCCAGGATACGGTGGCGCCGTTGAAGTAACCGGGGTCTGTGGTATCGATCACGGCTGTCCACGTGGCCGTATTTGCAACGATCGCCGGAGTCTGACCGACGGCGAGTGTGGGTGAGGGGTAAGAAGCATGGCCAGCAACTTGCGCATTTTGCGTCACGAAGGCAATTGTGTTAAAGCTGACGCCTGTACGGTCAACCCAGTGAGCATACACGTTTCCCGCTGTGGATGCCACGTTGGGTAGGGGGTGGTGTAACGTCGCGTCCGCCCGCCATTCCGCCGCCGTACCCTGGCCCGTGCCAGCGCCAATGTTGGTGCTTCCGGTCGACATCGTGTAGCTAATGGCCGCTGTCGGTGCGGCAAAAAATTCGTATGCGGCAAGGCACGATGTGACACCCGCGCCGGCGCACGACAGGGTCAGGCCCGCACCCGCCGCCGGGTTGGCGTTGATGGCAGCGACGACCGTGGCGTAGTCGAAAACGACGCCCCAGGTCGCGCCATAAACCCGTCCCGCGCTCACGTACGACGATGCGGCGACAGCCAAAACCATCGCCGAACGGCTAACCCATCTCCGATTAAAGTTCTTAAAAATTGTCATATGCTCCGATGCGGCGTCCGTTTTCAACTGCACTGCGAGACGGAATTAGCTCCGCTTACGCGCGGACGCTCTGCAATTTGTATATTAGCGCGTTTCGGCATCGTTGGAAAGCATTTTTTTAAAGAAACGGTACCAGAACTATGGCAATGGTACTTGTGAAGTGCTCCGTCTTCCGTGCGGAAAGGCTTTATAATTGCCTCATGACCCGCAGAACCTTTGTGAGCGTGGTACCGCTGGCGGGTATCGCCGCTGTTCGCCCGAACGTGCTGTTTTCGCTCGGCGCGGTGCCCCCGGGGATTGCCGGGGCTCTCGCCAAATCCGCAATCCGGTTTACCCACTGCTTCATGGCGAACCCGGAATGTCCGGCCGCGCGTTCGGGAATACTGTCCGGGCTTGCCGGAACTCGCGCCGAAGCCACTCTCTGGCCATCCGTGATGAAGCGGGCCGGCTACCGCACCGTTTTTGCCGGGACCTGGCGAGGATTGGGAAAACCGGAGGATGTGGGGTTCGACGTGAGGAAAAGACCTGCGGCAGAGCTGCCAGAGTCGCCGTTTTTCCTTTGGGCTGAAGAAGATGGCGGCCAGTCACTCGCCGCTGTGGAGTCCTCGGCGCAATCCGGACGGACAATTGTGTTCTCGACCGTGCTGAACTGCTCCGGAGCGGCTTCGCTTCGCGACAAGGATGTCCGGGTGCCCCTTACCGTGCGGGTTCCGGGGCTGGGGAAGGCGGGGAGCACGAGCCCTAACCTCTGCTATCTGCACGACTTGTTCCCGACGGCCTGCGAACTGGTGGGCCTTCCCCAGGTAAAGACTGACGGCAGGAGCCTCAAGCGGCGGGTTCGCGATCAGGTATTCTGCGCCTATCGCGATAGGCTCCGGATGGTACGGACGGAAAAATGGAAGCTGATACGGGACGAAAAAACCAGGGAGACGCAACTCTACGACATGGCTGCCGATCCCGCGGAAACGAGGAATCTGGCAGCCGATCCGGCGCATCGCGGAATTCTGGCTGAAATGGAACGGCGGCTGACCGAAGCCAGGCGCGCGGCCGGTGAAGAGTGATCGCTACTCTCTGGTCTTCAGCTTTCCTTCGTTCGCGGCGATGAACTCCCCGATTTCGGTCGACATGCCGAGGAGCCGGAGCCACTGCTCCTTGTAAAGGGTTACGGGAAAACGCCCTAATCCGTATACCGAAACCGCCCCCTTTTCGCTCACTTTCAGCGAGGTTGAGCGGGGCTTTTTGAGGGCTTCATTCTCGGCGCGCAGGCGCTCTAATTCCGACTTCATTTCTTCTTCGTTCATGGTTCCTGATTCTCTCCCATTACGTAAGTCCTATTTTTTTAACGAGTTCCTTGAATCGCGGCTCCGTTCGCAAACCGTCGAACAAGGGGTCGACATTGATATTGACAAGCAGATCGGACCGGTCGGCGTAGGCCTTTTCAAGCCAGTCGAGCGCCACCGTCCGGTCTCCCAAACCGGCATTGACCAAGGCAAAGTAGAAGGGCGAGACGTAGCGATGCGTCATCTTCTTCAGATCCTCGATCACCAACCTGGCTTCCGCCGAATTCCCCGAGGCGGCATAAGCATATCCCAGCTCCGACAGAAGAGCCGCGCTTCCCGGAGCCAGAGAAACCGCTCTTTTCATCTCTGAGATGGCTTCGGGATACATTTTCCTGGATGCGTAGGTAATTCCGAGGTAGCGGTGCGTGAGCGCGGAGTTCGGCTCCGTTTCAAGAATGCGCTTGTATTCCGCCACCGCCTTGTCGTACTGCCGGGCATTCTGGTAGTGCCATCCGAGGTGCACGCGAAGGATAACGTCCGACGGAGCGATCTCGAGGCACCGCTGGCTCATGGCGAGCGACTCCGCGACGCGGCCGCGGGCCATCAGAAAGTGCGAATAAGTATGCGGGGCCTCAGTGTAGCTCGGGTTCAGGCTGATAGCGCGTTTGTAATCGTCTTCGGCCTTGACCCAGTTCCAATCGTAGAAAAATTCAGCAAGCGCCAGCGATGCGTGTGCTTCGCCCAGGTTTTCATCGAGGGATATGGCTTTGGAGGCGGCTTCCTTGGCGCGGGGAATCGTGTCCTTGGGCGCTGAAGGGCCGTCGAGAAGTCCCAGACCGAGCGCGATGTAGGAATCGGCCAGACCGGAATAAGCTAAGGCGAAGTTCGGATCGATCCGAATGGCTTCTTCGAACAACTCGACCGCGCGGCGCGCATCCTGAGGCGCTCGCTTGTTCCAGTGGAAGCGGCCCTTCTGATAGGCTTGCAGCGCCTCCGAACTGGCCGTATTGCGCTTGGTAGCGGCCTTTTTCTCGTCGCCGGTGAGCTTGAGGCGAAGTTTGCCGGAAATCTCGTTTGTGATCTCTTCCTGCACCGCCACCAGATCCGACATGCGGCGCTCGTATTGTCCGTTCCAGAGGGCGGAACCGTCCTTCACATTGACCAGTTCGGCCTGGATTCGAAGCGTTTCGCCGCGTTGCGCGAGTTTGCCCGTGAATACGGCGCCCACGCTGAGTTCGCCACCTACCTTTTGCGGGTCCACGTCCTTGCCCTTGTAGCGGAACGACGTACTGCGCGACATGACGCGCAGACGGGGCAGCTTCGAAAGACTCGAAATCAGGCTTTCGCTGATACCATCGCTCAGATACTCGGCATCGGGGTTTCCGCTGGCATTGACGAGCGGGAGGACGGCAATTGAGCCTATGCTCGCGGTGCGCCCGGTATACCAGTAAAACCCGCCGGCCGCGAGGAGCAGAACTGCCGCCAAGCCGCCGAGCGTCCACAGGGATAGCGAGACGGTCTTGGCGGGCGGCGCCGGGAGCGGCGTGGTAGCCGCCGGAGCCGCAGGCGTCATCATCGAAGCCTGAATGATTGAAGAATGAATTATGGACGCCTGCGTGTCGCGTTTCAGATTCTTCAAATCGATGAGAAGGTCGCGCGCACTCTGATAGCGGCGGCCCACTTCTTTCTCCAGGCACTTTCGGACCACGCGTTCGAGAGCGTCCGGCACGGCGTCGTTAAAGCGCGCCATGGGCGGGGGTTGGAGGTGCGTGATGCGGTCGATGGTCTCGGTGGCGGAATTGCCCTTAAAGGGTAGCCTGCCGGTCGCCATCTCGTAGAGAACGACGCCGAAGGAAAACACGTCGCTCGGATGGCTTACCTCACGTCCCATCGCTTGCTCGGGACTCATGTAGTCGACCGTGCCCATGATCACTCCGGACTCGGTCCTGGTCTCGGCACTCGCGCTGCTCGCGGCATCCTCCGCCCTTGAAACTTTGGCGAGGCCGAAATCGAGCACCTTGACATTCCCCTTCGGAGTTATCATGATGTTCGCCGGTTTAATATCCCGGTGAGTGACGCCTTTGGAATGGGCTTCGTCAAGGGCATCCGCCACCTGCACGACGAGCTCGGTCAACTCCTCCATCCCGACAGGTCCCGCGGCCATCCGGTCCTTGAAGGTATGGCCCTCGACGAACTCCATGGCAATGAAATGAATAGGTTCGGCGGCGGAGCCCGCCTGACCGATCTCATAAACGGTGGCGACATTGGCGTGGTTCAGAGCGGAAGCGGCCCTGGCTTCCTGAACGAAACGGCGGAACCGGGTCTGGTCGCTCGCGACGCTGGCCGGGAGGATCTTGAGAGCGACCTGGCGGTCGAGCCGAGTGTCCATGGCAAGATAAACCTCTCCCATGCCGCCAACGCCGAGTTGAGACGTAATCCGGTAGTGGGCGATTGCCGAGCCGGCAGCCAGTGAGTCGTTCATCTTTCCGTTAATCCGTCGCCTACCGGGGTCGAGGGCGCAATTACGTGAGCGCGTGCCCCCACCACGCACCAAGTAGCACTCGTAGGGTAGCGCAGGGCGTTAACAATAATCAACTACGGTGAGAATCTGGCGGCGCAAATGCGGTACTACGACCGGCGTCTAGTGTCTAGTTGCATTAGTTCTGGTACTACTGTATGTTGAGTCATGCGCCGAAAGTCCGCGAAATTTCAGCTCAGCGACGAAGAGATGAAGACTTTAGAGGGATGGACCCGCCAAGGCAAGACGGAGCACCATTTGG
>SYKU01000253.1 GCA_005808865.1 Acidobacteriota bacterium | reverse complement strand
GCCTCCCGCGGGCAACCGCTGCTCCGGGGCTCGCGTAAATACAGGTGTAAGAAGGAGAAAGAAGATGAAACAACAACTGATTCGCAACCTGAGCCTGACGGCGGTCATGATATTGGCCGGAGCCGCCGGCGCGGCGACTACGACCCGTTCTTTGACCGATGCTGAAATCGCGGCCAAGGCGGCCCGCGAAGTCCGGATGTACACGCGGTACACCATCTGGGACAACATCAACATCGGAGTTCGGGACGGAATCGTCGAACTGAGCGGGCAGGTGAGTCAACCGTTCAAGAAGCAGGATTTGGAGCGGCTCTCTCTCCGCATCCCCGGAGTTACCGGCGTGGCGAACCGTCTGGAAGTACTTCCGCTCTCGCGATTTGACGACGAGTTGCGGATGCGCGTGGCGCGCGCCCTCTATCGGGATCCGGTGCTGAGCCGTTACGGAATTCAGAGCGTGCCGCCGATCCACATTATCGTGAACAACGGGCGCGTGACGCTCGAAGGGGTGGTCAATAACGAAATGGAAAAGAACGTTGCGGCGATCCGCGCGGCTTCGGCCGGCCTTTCGTTCGGACCGGTGACCAACAACCTTCGGGTGGAAAATCCGAAGAGGAAGGGCTAAGCAGTATCGGCTAACTGCAAACCCGCAAGCCGTGCTCCCTCAAGCGCCGGGTGGCCGGAATATTCCGGCCGCCCGGCGCTTTTTTTGCCGCCGCGCACGGCAGAGAAGCCTTCAGTCCGCCACTACCGTATCGAAGCCGTGCTGCTTCCGGTGATGCGGCCCGTCGTAAAATTTGGTCGATTTGAACAACTCATGCCTGCCGTCGGTCGCCTGTTCTTTCACCCGGGCGACCAGCGTCTTTCGCTCCGCCGCCTCCATCACCTTCCCGCGCGCCAGCGCCACGTTCTCCTTCAACTGCTGCATGCTGATGATCCCCATGACCTGTGAAGCCACCGGCGAACTCAGGCAGAACCGGTAGCATTCCGCTACAGTGGCGAGTTTGTTCTCCGGAATCCGGCCCAACGTCGCACCGCCCGCCAGACCCTTCATCCCGATAATGCCCACGTTCTTCTTCAAACATTCCGGCACCACCTCGTTCTGGAAGCTCCGGTAGTGGGGATCCAGCACGTTGACCGGCATCTGCGCCGTATCCCAGGCATATGGCTTCGCCAGCATCTTGAGGTGAATTCGCGGATCCTTGTGCCCGGTGAACCCGATGTACCGTACCTTTCCGGCTTTCTGCGCTTCCAGGGCGGCTTTCAGGCCGCCCTTGTCGAACACCCAGTCCGGGTCGTTGTCGTACACCATTTCGTGGAACTGCCAAAGGTCCAGGTGGTCCGTCTTGAGCCGGCGGAGGCTTTCGTCGAGATTTCTCATGGAGCCCGCGTAGTCTCGCTCACAATTTTTGGTCATGAGGAAGACCTTCTTCCGGCGTCCATCCATGGCGAGCGCTTTCCCCATTACCTCTTCGGAGTGCCCGTTGTGGTAGTCCCAGGCGTTGTCGAAGAAGTCAATCCCCTCGTCGATCGCCGCGTGCATGATCCGCACAGCTTCGTTGTCGTCCTTTACCGATCCGATGTGCCACCCGCCGAGGCAGACGATAGACACCCGTTGACCCGTTTTCCCGAGAACGCGTGTCGGCATTCCAGTGGCGCCGGCGCTGCTCGTCTGCGCGATCACCTGACTCGCCAATGCGGCCGCGGAAATAGCCGTTCCCCCCGCCTGCACGAACTCTCTTCGTGAAGCCTTCATCATCTCGACATCCTCCTGAACTTGAAGTATCCTACCACGCAGGAGCACAAAATGAACAAGAGCTGCACCCGACGCCGGGCCATTAAGGCTTTGGGCGGAACCATTGCCGCAGCAGGCACACTACCTCTACCGGCGCAGGTCTCTTCGAAATCCGAGCGCACCAGGCTCTCCATGCCCGGTTTGTACCGCGGCCGCGTAGTTGCGGTGGAACATCCCGGATCCATTGTTTCCGGGGCATTCAAGGCGGATCCCATTCGACAGATGATGCAAAAAGGCATGGCGTCGCTTACAGGCGCGAGCAGCCCGGACGCCTGGAAGCAGTTCTTCGAACCCGGCGACGTGGTGGGCATCAAGGTCAACCCCGTTGGACAGCCACACGTCATCTCTTCGCCGGAAGTACTCAATGAAATCATCGCGGGCATCCGATCGGCCGGAGTGGGCGCAAAGGATATCGTGGTTTACGATCGCTACCGCGCGCAGTTTTTTAAGGCCGGTTTCGACAAGTGGCTTCCTCAAGGGGTTCGCACGGCCAATGCCGTAGAGGATTACGAGACGGTGCAACAGGCGATCGAGGGTTACGACCACGAGCATTACATGGACATGGCGCTCGTGCAGCCCGGCTACGAACTGACCAACCTCGCCGCGCGGCGCTCCTACGCGGCCGAGTTTATCACGAAGAAAGTGAACAAGCTGGTGAACCTGGCGGTATTGAAAGACCACCAGTCCGCAGGCGTAACGCTCGCGCTGAAGAATCTGTCGCATGGCCTGGTGAACAACGTGAACCGCAGTCACTTCACGAGGACGGCGAATTCCTGCGGCGCGTTCATTCCTGCGGTGGTGTCGATGCCGGTGATCCGCAACAAAACGGTTTTGCACGTGCTTGACGGCATCAAGGGTCTCTATCATGGAGGTCCCGGGGCGCCGCCGCAGTTCGTCTGGGAGCATCACACGCTCTACTTCGCCACGGATCCGGTAGCGCTTGACCGCATTGGATGGGGCGTGATCGACGAAAAGCGCATCGCTGTGGGCATGTCGAAAATCGCCGACGACAGACCGGACAAGTTCAGCACATTCCAGAGCCGCCAGCCGGAGCATGTCGAAATCGCCGGAGCGATGGGCCTCGGCGAGTTCGATCTAAAGAAGATTGATCTGCGGCGAATGAAACTGTCGTAGGCAGTCTGCGTCAACGATAAAGATAGTCCCTGTTTTCCGGACTGAACCGATCCACGATCACAAGCTCCCTCGGCCGGTCTCCGCATCAGAGGGAGGACAGACTGGCCGGCTTCCGGCTGAACGCTTCGGAGGAACGGATGCCCGCCCGTGCTCTGCCCCGCGCGTGGTGCGCGGGCGAGGCAGAGCACGAACGCTAACGGTTTGAATGGCGCTTTATCGGAGGCGCCGGTCAACAACCAGGTTGAAGCATGGGGCGACGGTCACTCTTCGTTCAACCACTTCTCGACGGCAAGCAGTTTCCGGGCGCGGCTGCGCATGGCCGGACTCCCGGTTTGTACCGCTTCGTCCAAAACTCTTCGAGCGCATTCCCGCAGGCTGGGGTCCTTCCGCGCCAGTTCCGTCAGCGCCTGGATCGCGCAGGTTTTCACGATCCTGCTCCGGCCGGTGAGATAGTGCAGAAGGATTTCGGCGGCCGCATCCCGCTCTGGCTTGTTCAGGCGAAGACGTGAGAACATCTGCGCGACGTGCCAGCGGACCTCCTGCTGGTCAGTGCCTGCCACCTGCTCCATGAACTGCCTCTTGAATGGAGTAAGCAGATCCGCGCGCTCGCGGGTGATCTTTTCCACTGCGTCGGACGCCCGCATGCGAACAACGGAGCTGGGACTGAACAGCCCCTGGAAAAGCGTTTCAAACAGGGACGGATCAGCGAGAACATCCCGAACCACTTCTTCTGATCGCCCAAGAGACCGATGGTCTCCGCCTGCCAATTTCTCCAGGATCTTACTTGAACGCCTCGGCATGATCTAGGCGCGCCGGCCCTCCCGCGACGTTCCAACAAGGGACTATGCCGGCGCCGGTTGATTATCGGCGCGCTTGACCCAACGGTATGCGGCGACGGAATTCTTCCAGAAGTACTTCTCAGCGGCCACTCTGCCTTTGCCCATGAAGTACTCGCGGACCACGGAAAGCACTTTCGGGTAGGGCCCCCAATTATCGCTGTTCGGCCAGTCGCTTCCGAACAGGACCCGGTCCTCCCCGAAAATGCCGAAGAGTTCGTCGAGGCGAGGCCTGTAGAAGTTCACGTCTTCCGGGACGCGGCCGTCCACGCGCCGCAGCACTTCGGAAATCTTCACGTAGACGTGAGGCCTTTTCGCCAGGTCACGCAAATCACCGATGTACGCCGCGCGAGCCGCGGCATCGGAGGGAGGCGACATTTGCGGCAGATGATCGATCACGATGCGCAGATTCGGGACCAGATCCTTTACGCGCAGAGCGGCGGAAATCAGCGCGGGATTCTGATTGGCGGTGTCCAGCGAGAGACCCGCGTCCGCAAGCGCCTTCAAGTCCGCCACAAACTCCGGCTTCGACAATTCCGCGCTGATGTCGCGGCCCCACAGGTTTCCATGGCGGATACCCAGAAACATCGGGTTTCGGTGGAAGCGGTCCAGATGCTTCCTGAACTCGGGCTTTCCGGGCTCGAGGTCTCCGACGGTCCCGACCATAATCGTGTCTTTCTCCATAACGTCGAGAACCCACTGATTGTCCTCAAGCCAAGGACTGGCCTCGACTTCAATCGCGCCCACGATGCCGAGCGGCGCGGCGAGCTTTCGATATCTTGAGGGCAGTGCAGGCTGATACAGTACAGCGTTATCCTTCTTCGGCCACGGCACGCCTTGTGGGCGCGCTGTGTCGAACAAGTGGATATGCGTGTCAATTATGGGAATTGGCGCGGATTGTGCTTCCGCTGTCAGGAAGGGCATGGCGGCCGCGGCGCCTACGAAGTTTCTCCGGTTCACGCAGGTATTGTACCGCTTGGCCAAGCCGCTTTCGGGTAGGGGCTCCGCCGGCGTGGTGTTAGGATCGATTATTCATGGAAGAGCCGCGGTTGACCCTGATAGTAACGCTCACTGTCCGCCGCGACGCCACATCGGATTTTGATCTCTTCGAGCGGCATGCGGCGGCCATAATGTCCGGTCACGGCGGGCGAATCGAACAGGTGGTGAGATTGGATGGCGACGAATCCGGAGCCACGTTTCGCGAGGTGCACACCGTTAGTTTTCCCGATGAACCTTCGTTCCACGCTTACAGGAATGATCCGGCCCTGGGAGATTGGAAGGACTTGCGCGAACGGACGATCCTGCATACGGAATTCGTTCGCGCGTAGGCAGGCGCAGTGCGTTGTACGTCCCAGGATGAATCGCATCCGCTGTGTTCCCGGCAATTTTCGCCGAAGAGTGCAGCCTCAGAGCCGTTAATGGTCAAAGCCCGAGGCCTTCGATTACCGCACAACCTTGAACCACAAAAACATTTGAAGAAAGCTCCAGGCGGTGAGCGTGAGGCAACCATAGCTCGCCAGCCTCCAAAACTTCTCCACCGGCGCAGCCTCGATCCGCGGCAGGTCCGCGACGTAAGCACATGCGAATCCCGAAGCCAGTCCACCCAGGTGCGCCGCGTTATCCATCTGGAATCCCGGCAGAAGCCCGAAGAGGAGGCCATACGCTGCCCACCGGATGTACATTGCCTTGATCGCGGAACCAATAGGCGTCGGATGCTTGACGCCGAGCGCGATCATCGCTCCAATCAGCCCAAAAATACCCGCCGACGCTCCGATCGAGAGCGCAGGGCTCCACCACGCACTTGCCGCAAAGCCACCCACCGTCGAGATGAAATAGAACACCAGTAGGCGGTTCGTGCCGAAAATCTCTTCCACCTGTGCGCCCAAATCGAACAGGGCCCATGAGTTCATCAGGATATGAATCAGGCCGCCGTGCAGGAAGCCGGCGGTCACCAGGCGCCACCACTGCCCTTCGTGCAGGCCCGGAATTCCTCCTCCGCCAATGAATTTCGCGCCGAATCTGTAGAGCGTCGAACCGTCCAGGTCGAACGAGGGACCGTCGCCGCCGCTCCGGTAAAGCATCATTGCGGCGAAGATGCCGAAGTTCACGAGCAGAATCATGGCGGTAGTGAAGCGCGCGTGAGGAATCAGGCCCCCAAGAATATCGCCAGGGCTGCGGATGTCGATCGCGCGCGGCCCCACCTTCTCGCCGCAATAGGGACAAACCTTGTCGCTGGTCGTGATAAACGCCCGGCACTGCGAGCACATACGGCGGGAATCCATGGATTCCTTATTGTACAACCAGCGTTGCGGGCGTCACGTAGAAATGTCCCCTGGCCGCGGAGTGAGCGCCGCATCGCGTCGCGGACCGCGAATGGCGGCCCTGAGGGCGCGAGTAGGCAGTGCGGGCCTCTCTGAGCTTGGGGAACGGGTATGCCCGTCCCGGCGCCGCGGCGCGGTTCCTGAGATGGAAGAACTTGCGCCGAAACCGAGGTGTCTCCGCTGGAGCCATGGAACGGCTCGGAGCGGCTCCCGGCGTTTGACGCGACCTTCCTTCGCCTGATACATTCAGCGTGAGACACTCTGCCGTAACATGTGGCGCCAAATTGCCAGTACCGTATGCACGTCAGGACTGCTGCTTGCAGCTGACGCCGATTTCTTCGAAACGCGGGTACGACCCGTACTTGCGAAGAATTGCTACTCATGCCACACGGGCTCGCGGCTGGGCGGTCTTCAACTGGACTCCGGTGAAGGCATTCTGAAGGGCGGGAACTCGGGTCCTGCGATCGTGCCCGGAGATCCGGAGAAGAGCCTGTTAATCCAGGCTGTCCTGCGCGTTCACGAGAAATTCAAGATGCCGCCCCAGGGGCCTCTCGAGCCGGCGGAAGTGGCCGGTCTGAGGACTTGGATCCAGTCGGGCGCGGTTTGGCCCGCGGCATCAGGTCCGCCTGTGCCGGCTTCGACCGGTGAATACCTCATCCGGCCGGAACAGCGGGCGTTTTGGGCTTTTCAGCCAGTAAAGAAACTGCCGTCGCCGGCGGTAAAAAACGCGATGTGGCCTCGTAACAATATCGATCGTTTCATTCTGGCGGCTCTGGAACAGCGCGGTCTTTCGCCAGTCGCACAGGCCGGGAAGCGGGACCTGCTCCGCCGAGCGACCTTTGATCTGACCGGATTGCCGGCGTCGCCTGAAGAAGTGGATGCGTTCATCGGGGACTCGTCGTCCGGCGCTTTCGCGAAAGTCGTCGACCGCCTGCTCGCTTCGCCGCACTACGGCGAGCGATGGGGCCGATATTGGCTCGATCTCGCCCGCTATTCCGACGGCGATCTAGGCGCCAGCAAAGACACTCCCTACGCCAATGCTTTCCGCTATCGCGACTGGGTCATTAACGCGTTCAACACGGATCTGCCTTATGATGTTTTCGTCAAGGCACAGATCGCCGCCGATCTCATGGGGCCGAAAGACGCCAAACAGACCCCCAGCCATCTGGCCGCGCTCGGGTTCCACGCCCTCGGGCATGGCCCAGACGATCAAGTCGACGTTTCGACGCGCGTTTTTCTCGGCCTGACGGTCGGTTGCGCGAAGTGCCACGACCACAAGTACGACCCCATCCCCACGCGCGATTATTACTCGCTTCGCGGCATTTTTAAGAGCAGCGAGGTTCGCGAATATCCTCTCGCCCCGGAAGCAGAAGTGAGCGCCTACAAGGCGATTCAGAAACAGATTGAAGAGAAGAAATTCGAGATTGACGACTTCGTCAAGAAGCATGGCGATGAGGTAAGCGACGTGCTGGCGACGAAGACGGCAAGCTACCTTCTCGCGGCGTGGAACGGGACTCTGGCGGAGAGTGCGGGGCTCGATGCCGAGACGCTCGAGCGGTGGCAGAGTTACCTCAAGGATCCGCGGAAAGAACATCCGTACCTGAAACCCTGGTTCGATCTGATGGAACGCCGCGCGCGTGGCGAGAACGTTCCGCTCGATCAAGTCCGTAAGACGGCGGCGGACTTCCAGTCGTTTGTGCTTGCGATGAACGCCGAGAAGAAGGGCATGGACGACCGCAATTATGTAGCGATGGGAGGTGCGAAGGGCGTTCGCGACGAACGCACCCGCCAATATACGAACCTCGAATCGCTTGAGATCGTTAAGTATTACCTCTGGCGCGACCTCGCCTCCGACCCTTACAAGAAGGACTTCGTCGATTTCAAGGGCGGCGTCTATCATTACGGAGCGAAGCAGATCGATCGGTTCCTCCCTCCGCTGTTGAGGGAGCATCTCACATCGCTCCGCACGGAACGGGAACGCGTGGAAAAATCGCTGCCTAAACAATACGCCTTCATGCATGCCGTGCGCGATTCAGCCAAACCAGGCAACGTGAAAGTCGAGATCCGCGGCGAACCTGCCAATCCCGGCGAAGAGGCGCCCAGGAGGTTTCTGGCGATCCTGTCGCAAGGCGAACCGCCTCCTTTCACGCAGGGAAGCGGCCGGCTGGAACTTGCGGAGGCGATCGCGAGCGCGGCGAATCCGCTCACCGCGCGCGTGATGGCGAACCGCATATGGCAACTTCACTTCGGTGACGGCATTGTTAGAACGACGGCAAATTTCGGACAGATCGGCGACCGCCCATCCCATCCAGAGTTGCTCGATTACCTGGCGACGCGCTTCGTCGAGAGCGGTTGGTCCGTGAAGGCGCTGCACCGCGAGATCATGCTGAGTTCCACCTATCAACTAAGCACGCGGCACTCTGAGAAGAACTATGCCGCGGATGCCGCAAATCGTTACCTGTGGAGGGCGAACCTGCGTCCCAGACTGGACGCCGAAGCGCTGCGGGACTCGCTCCTTGCCGTCGCGGGCACGCTCGACCGCACGGTGGGCGGCGCACCCGTTCCCTTTGACGATGCGAATCGCCGGCGCTCGGTATACGGTTTGGTGAGCCGGACCACTCCCGACGAAACGCTGGCTCTTTTCGACTTTCCGAATCCCAACAATACCAGTGAGCAGCGGAGTGTGACGGCGGGACCCATGCAGAGGCTCTTTTTCCTGAACAGCAGTTTCGTCACAAAGCAGTCCAGGTTGCTTGCCGAGAGGTTGCGCGGCGACGATAGGAGCCGCATCCGCGAGGCCTACCGCCTTCTTTACGCCAGGACTCCGCTTGAGCCGGAAGTACAATACGGGTTGGAATTCCTTCAGAGGAGCGGGGGCTCATGGGCGCAATACGCACAGGCGCTTCTCAGTTCGAGCGAATTCAGTTCGGTAAACTAGTAATGGCATGTTACGAAACAACTGTCGCAGTTGGCGGAGAGGGCGGAAGCGGGCAATCGCTTTTCGTCGCCTGCCGTCGGGCGGACACGGCAGAGAAGCCCTCAGGGTGATTTCCGCCCGTGGAGATTTTGATGAAGGAGGTTCCGATGAATAGACGCGAACTTTTGCGAACCGCGGGAGCCGGCTTCGGCATGGCTGGACTGTCGAGTCTGCTTGGAGCGGCTTCGAAGACCGAGGCCGCCTCCGGGCCACTCGCTGTCAGGACGCCCCATTTTCCGCCGAAGGCAAAGCGCGTTATCTTCATCTTCCTCAACGGCGGCATGTCGCAGGTTGACACGTTCGACCCGAAGCCGATGCTCGCCAAGCACCACGGCGAGCCGATGCCTGGGCCGAAAATCAAGACCGACCGCGCATCGGGCAGCCTGATGCGTTCTCCCTTCGAATTCCGCAAACGCGGTCAGAGCGGCCTCGAAGTCAGCGAAATTTTCCCTCAGCTCGGTGCGCGGATCGACGACCTTTGCGTCATCCGTTCCATGTATTCCGACAACGGAAACCACGGTCCTTCGCTGCTGCTCATGAACAGCGGCCACGGTCTCGCCGGGCGCCCGTCAATGGGGTCCTGGATCACCTATGGGCTCGGAACGGAGAATCAGAATCTACCCGGCTTTGTAGCGCTATGCCCCGGATATCCTGTGCTCGGACCGCAACTCTGGGATTCGGCTTTCCTGCCTTCGAGCTACCAGGGCGCCTACATTCGCAACTCCGAGAGGGAGCCGGAAAAGCTTGTTCGCAACCTGCGCAACAAGGAGTTGACGCTCGCCGAACAGGAGCGGCAGTTGAACCTTGTGAGCAAGTTGAACCAGTCCTACCTGTCGCAGATAGGACATCAGCCGCAGCTTGAGGCGAGCATCGCTTCGATGGAAGTCGCTTTCCGGATGCAGATGGAAGCGCCGGATGTCCTCGACATCACAAAAGAGAGCGAGTCGACGCGAGCGAGGTATGGAGACAGCGACTTCGGCCGCGGGTGCCTCATGTCGCTGCGCCTTGCCGAACGCGGTGTGCGGATGGTTCAGCTCTACTTCGGCAATTTCCAGCCTTGGGACAGCCACGACGATATTCGGGTCCACTCGAAACTGGCCGGGGCGGCCGACGGCCCCATCGCCGCTTTACTCGACGACTTGAAGGCGCGCGGCCTGTTTAAGGACACCATCGTCATGATCGGGAGCGAGTTCGGCCGCACGCCGATGATTCAGAACAGCGGGCTCGAGCGCGTGGGAAATGGCCGCGACCACAATGTGCCTGGCTACACGATGTTGCTCGCGGGCGGCGGCGTGAAAGGCGGAATGGCGTACGGCGCAACCGACGATTTTGGCTTCAAGGCGGTTGAGAACCGCGTCCATCCTCACGACCTGCACGCCACGATCCTCCATCTGATGGGCCTTGACCACAAGCGCCTCACCTACCGGTACAGCGGCCGAGACTTCCGGCTCACCGATGTGGCCGGCGAAGTCATTCAGCCGATTATCGCCTGATCCGGCGAGGTCTCGATCCGCGCGGCATCCACGCCGCCCCTGTCCGCGGGAGCTATGTGGGTCAGGTCGATTTAGTGCGCGGGCACAAATCCCGGCGCGACCAGAAAATGCTGCAGCCTGTTGAAGCAACGGGCAACGCAACGACTCTCATGCACGCGCTTGCCACACTTTTTGTTTCCGGACCAGCCCGGTAATTGAAGAATTGTTTGCCGGCCCCGGAATCCGACGGAACTTCTCCTTCCCCCAGCGCGTATACAAACCAAAATGAACGCGCGACGTCCAAGTCTCACGAGGGTTACGCTCTTCCATCTCGACTCGATCGTTCAAGACCTCAAGTACGGTCTCCGCCAACTCCGCCTGAAGCCGGGCTTCACACTGGCTGCAGTCCTTTCGCTCGCTCTCGGCATCGGCGCGAACACGGCCATTTTCACACTTACCGACCAAATTATCCTCCGGCTCCTGCCCGTGGAGAACCCGCGCGCGCTGGTGCAGCTTCGCGTTAATGGCGGCCGATTCGGGAGCCAGTCCGGCGATGGAATTCACACATTTCCCTATCCCACTTATATCGCGTTGCGCGACAACAACACCGTCTTCACCGGAATCAGCGGACAGCGCATCGAAGGGGCAAGCCTCATCGCCGGCGACCGCAACGAGATCATCTCGCTTGGCCTGGTCGCGGGCAACTATTTCGGCGTGCTCGGCGTGCGCCCACATCTTGGACGGACCATCACGCCGGACGACGACCGGCAGTTGAACGGCCATCCGGTCGTGGTACTTCAGTACGATTTCTGGCGGACGCGCTTCGACGCGCGGTCCGACCTGATCGGGCAATCCATCCGGCTTAACGGCCTGCCGTTTACCGTAATCGGCGTTGCGGCCCGCGAGTTCGCGGGTACGGAAACCGGCCTCCCTACAAAGGCCTGGGTGCCTGTGGCAATGCGCCCGACAATTACTCCGTCCGACCCTCGCCTCGACGAGGAAAGGTCCTCGTGGTTCTATTTATTCGCGCGCCTGAAGCCCGGCGTGACCCTCGATCAGGCGCAAGCCTCCATGAGAGTGGTATACCGCCAGCGCCAGAACGAGGAGTTGAACAACGATCTCTTCACGCGGTTCCCCACGCTTAAGGAGCGCTTTCTCCGCCAGACTTTCTTACTCGAGCCGGCCGAGAAGGGTGGCTCCGGACTGCGGGGTTTCCTCGAGCGGCCGTTGATCGTTCTGCAATGGCTGGTGGGCGCGGTGCTGCTCATTGCATGCAGCAACGTGGCCGGATTGCTGCTGGCTCGCGGCGCGGCGCGGCAGCGCGAAATCGCAATCCGGTGCGCGATCGGCGCGGGGCGAGGACGGGTGATCCGGCAACTGCTCAGCGAAAGCCTTCTGCTCGCCGCAGGGGGAGGAGCCACCGGACTTCTCATCGGATGGGGGCTCACGCGCTTCCTGATCTCAATGTTTCCAGTCGATCCTACCAGCATCTCTCTTTCCGCGACGCCCGATGCGCGGATTCTCCTGTTCACGCTCGCCGTCACGGCGCTTACGACGCTTGTGTTTGGTTTGCTGCCGGCGTGGAAGATGTCGGGGGTGGAACCGGCCGCGACGATGCGCGAAGAGTCCGGTTCAATCGCGGGCGGAAATGTCCGCCTTCGCAAAGTGTTCGTGGCGTTGCAGGTGGGATTGTCGGTGATGCTGCTGCTCGGCGCGGGACTCTTCGTCCGCACGCTGCGCAACCTGAAAGCCGTGGATCTTGGCGTGCAAACGGAGAACGTGGCCGCTTTCGCCGTGCGTCCAGCCGCACCCGTCGAGGAAGGCCGCAGAGCGCACCTCTACCGCTCCCTCATCGAAGGTCTGGCACGGACTCCGGGCGTGCGCGGCGTGGGAGCGAACACCACTCGCCTATTCACGGGCGGCCGCTCCGATGGCTCGATTACCGTGCCCGGCATACCTGAGAAAAGCGAACCTTCCAGTTTCTTCAACTTTGTCAGTCCCGGATACTTCGAAGCGCTGGGCATTCCGGTGAAGGCGGGCCGGGATTTCACCTGGAGCGACTGGGGCTCCGGCCGGCGGTATGCTTTGGTCAACGAGCAATTGGCCAAGGAGTACTTCGGCGATTCCGTGCCGGTAGGGCGCATGGTGGGCAGAGGCATGCGGGCACCGCTTGATATCGAAATCGTCGGCATGTTCAGCAACTCGCGATATCACGACGTTCGCGGCGCGGTACCGCGACAGATGTTCATGAACCTCGGTTCGAACATGCGTTTCGTAAGCGGCGTCAACGTCTACGCCCGGATAGTCGGCGACCCGGCGCGGATGATGCCCGTGCTGCGCGCCGCCGTCGCCAGGATCGATCCGAATTTCGTCGTGAGCGAAATGCGCACTCTCGACGCTCAGATCGGACTACGGCTCGCGAACGAGTTCCTGGTTTCGTCTCTCTCCGGCGGCTTCGCGATTCTGGCGACCCTGCTCGCGATGGTAGGCTTTCACGGCGTGCTTGCGTTCGTGGTGGCGCGGCGGACCCTCGAAATCGGCATCCGCATGGCGCTCGGAGCCGGACAGGCGAGCGTCGTCCGCATGATCTGCGGCGAGATGTCGCTGGTGATAGCGTGCGGGCTCGCGGCGGGCGTGGCTGCCGGCTACTTCTGTGGCAGCTATGTCGAGAGCCAGCTTTTCGGAGTGAAGGCCAACGACCCGCTTGTGTTCCTGATCTCCGCCGGCGCGCTTCTGCTGGCCGCGGCGGTGGCAACACTGCTTCCGGCATGGCGCGCGTCCCGCATCGATCCCGTACGCGCCCTGCGTTACGAATGACGGGTCATCCGATGGAACTTCCACTGCCGGTGTCTCGTATTCACACCAAAGAGAGAAACTCATGAACAAACCGACGATCCTCGCGCCGCTCGCCGCACTGCTAATGACGGGTTGCGACTTCGAAAACTTCGATCACGGGAACCGGGAGAGGGAAGAATTCAGCTACACGCATAACCTGAGGCCCGGGGGCCGCGTCTCGGTCGAAAACTACAACGGCCGAGTGGAAATCACGGGATGGGAACGGGATACGGTCGAAATCACTGGAACCAAGTTCGCCGAAACACGAGCAGAATTGGCCGCGATCAAGATCGACGTCGCCGGCGGCGGCGATGCCGTCGTCATCCGCACGCTCCGTCCGTCGGACCGGCATGGTAATTCGGGCGCCCACTACGTCATAAAGGCGCCGCGAAGCGTCGATCTGGACAAGATCCGCAGCAGCAACGGCGCGATTCGCGTGGACGGGGTGGTGGGCCAGGCGCGGCTGCAAACCTCGAACGGAAGCATCACGGTGACAGGCGCCGCCGGCGCTCTCAACGCCCACACGTCGAACGGCCGCATCGAGGCGCGTCTCGTCAAGGCCGCGCGAGGCAGCGAGATACTTCTCGAAACTTCGAATGGCGGCATTGATCTGTCGATGGACTCGTTTGACGCCAACGCAGTTCGCGCATCCACCAGCAACGGCCGCATTACGGTCACGCTGCCGCCGGATATCAATGCGAGGCTTCGTGCGCAGGCTGCGCGCAATTCGATCAAAACGGATTTTGACGTCAAAGCGGACGGTTTCAGCGACCGCCGCTCGCTGAGGGGTGACATTGGCGCGGGCGGGCCGGTTATCGATCTTTCGACCTCGAACGGCAGCATCGAGTTGCGGCGCCACTGACCGGCCGCTGCAGCCGGGTCCTTGCCGGTCTTTCGAGGAACCACTTGGAATCCGACCACGATGGGCGGAGAACACTTCGTAGCGGGCGTCCGGATGAGGACAGGACGGCCGTCGGACGTCGGGCATTCGGACGGACCACCTACCGAGGCGCCGACCCTCTATCTCCCCTTTGATGAAACGGGAACGCGCCAGTCGCTGAAGTGTGCCGCCTAACACGCGCAAGGGGACCGAAGTGCCTCTGCTCGCGGCCTGACGATTCAGGTGGACATGGATCCGAGTTCAATCCGGCTTTCGCATTTCCGGGAGCGCGGGATTCGCCGGTCGATGGTCCACAGATGGATTCGTCCGGTGGGGATATCATGCAGTTTGCGGCGGCTCATGGCCTCGTGCGATGACGCGCGGTCTCTATCGCGGAGCCGGGCTCGTCAGCATGGATACGCTTTGGGCCAAACGTCATCCGGATCCGGGCACGATCGTGTCGCCGGACCCAATCGGGGATTTAGCGCTGAGCGTCGAGCGGGGTACGCTTGCCGCGATCACGTATGAGGGAGGTCGCGTCCGGCTGAGTTCACTCTTCGCGCGCCCTCCGCTTTCGCTGCGCCGGTATTCACATTGACAAGCGCGCGACTTTGTCGATATTCTTAGCAACGCTCTCGATACTGGTCTCCAGATCCTTGCCGGCGTCAATCCCGCAAAGCAGACTGGAGCACCGAGGCGCAACGGGAATGCTTTGAACGCGAACCCCGACAGACCGATTCCGAAAGCCAACACCGGCTCCGCGCTGTTGAACTGGTTGGCGAACACAGCGACAACTCTTGTGCAACTGGAGCGCCGGCTCGATCCGTTTTTCCGTCCTTCGTTCGATGCCATCCTGCGCGAGCCGATGGCGAAACTGGTAACGGCCCTGATCAACCGCGGGCGTCCGAACGACGGCTTGGGACTTGCAGAGGAAAGGGCGTTGCCGAATGAGGAGGCTTACGTCGACTCGATTATCGCGAGCTTCGACAAGCAGATGCGGGAGCTGTGGAAACCCGGGCGGTTCGAGCGGGGCGGAAATACGAAGACCCATGGTATTGTGCGCGGGGAGTTTATCGTTCACGACAATCTGCCCGCGGAGTTGCGCCACGGCATCTACGCGCGCCCTCACACGTTTCGGGTCTGGGTACGCTTCTCAGGACCCGGCCCTTACATTACTCCGGATATCGACGATGTCGGCTTCATGAGCATCAGCATCAAGCTGATGGGAGTACCTGGGCCGAAACTGATGGATGAGGAGAAGTTCACGCAGGACCTGCTCGGTGTTTCCACGCCAACGTTCGTGACACCTGATACCATCGCAAACGCGCAACTGCAGATTGAGAGCCTGAAGAACGCCCAGATATTTTACTTTCTCAACTTCCAGCGGTCACATGTGCTCGATTTCATTATGCAGGCCCTGTGGCTCAAGACGCAGAGCAGCCCGTTCGAGGCCCCCTACTTTAGCTGCGTCCCATACCTCCTTGGAGAAGGCCAGGCGATGCAGTACTCCGTATGGCCGGTATCGAAGCGCCGGACGCCGATACCGCGGCTTCCGCTGCGCCCTCCCAACGACTATCTGCGCGATGCGATGGTAGCCGCGCTTTCAAAGGAGGATGTGGAATTTGACATTCGCCTGCAGCGGCAAACGGATCCTTACCTGATGCCCCTTGAGAACAATGCGGTGCTCTGGCCCGAAAAGCTTTCGCCACGGCAGTCCGTGGCCACGTTGCGGATACCGAAGCAGAAGTTCGATTCCCCCGCGCAAATGGAATTTGCCAGATCGCTCTCGTACAATCCGTGGCACTCGATTGCCGAGCATCGGCCGCTCGGCAATCAGAGCCGCGCGCGGCGACGGATGTACGACACACTTTCGAAACTCCGGCACCGCATAAACGGTGTGCCTCTTTACGAACCCACGGGCGGCGAGGTTTTCGAGTAAGACGTTATTGCGACCCACACCGATGAGCGAAGATTGCGAATACATAGTGGTGGGTTCGGGCGCGGGTGGCGGGACGGTTGCAGCGCGTCTGGCCGAGGCCGGCCGGCGGGTGGTACTGCTTGAGGCGGGAGGCGATCCGCGGAAGTTGGAGGGCGGCAATGCGGACAATGCCGGCGTGAACCGGCTGCCGGCGGATTACGACGTCCCGGCGTTTCACGGATTTGCTTCGGAAAACAACGCCATGAAGTGGGACTTCTTCGTACGCCACTTCACCGATCCTGATCTTCAGCGGCGCGATCCGAAGTATTGCGAAACCTCCGGCGGCAAGGCAGTCGATGGGGTCCTCTATCCGCGCGCGGGTACGCTCGGCGGATGCACGGCGCACAACGCGATGATCCTGGTATATCCCCACAACGACGATTGGGACCACATCGCGAAACTTACCGGCGACGCGAGTTGGAGCGCACGGAGAATGCGCCGCTATTTTGAGCTCCTGGAAAACTGCCGCCACCGTCCCGTGTATCGCTGGCTGGCTAAACTCGGCGTCAACCCGGCACGGCATGGGTGGGAGGGATGGCTGCCTACGGAGAATGCCATCGCGATAGAGGCGTTGCGCGACCGCAATCTACGGGAGACTCTTGCAAAGTCGGTACGCGAAGCGGTTCTAGCGGACGGAGTGCACGCGAAGCGCGCAAGGTGGGCGATCGAAAGCGGGCTCGATCCGAACGACTGGCGGCTCGTCGAGCAGAATGCGGAAGGAGTGCGCTATTTGCCGCTGACGACGCACGAGCACCGGCGCTTCGGCGCGCGTGAACGGGTGCTGGACTTGGCCAGCCGCTTTCCCGGCCGGCTTCGGATCATCATGAATGCGCTCGCCTCCAGAGTGCTTCTCGACGGAAATCGCGCGGTGGGTGTGGAGTATCTGGAGGGGGAGCGCCTGTACCGGGCGCACGCCGCGCCAAGCGGTGCGAGTGGCGTGCGGCGCACCGTCCAAGCATCGCGCGAGGTCATTCTCGCGGGAGGCGCATTCAATACGCCGCAACTTCTTATGCTCTCAGGGATCGGACCGCGGGAGGAGTTGGAACGGCACGGAATCCCGGTGCGCGTCGCGCTTCCAGGCGTGGGGAAGAATTTGCAGGACCGCTACGAAATTGCGGTAGTGAATCGCATGAATTTCCCCGCCTGGGACGTCTACAACGGCGCGACGTTCACGGAGGGTGATCCCCAGTTCGCCGAATGGGAAAAAAATGGCAAGGGCGTGTATGCCACAAACGGAGCGGTGCTTGCACTGTTCCGGCGCTCAAAGGCCGCGGGAAAACTGCCCGATCTGTTCTGCATGTCGCTGCTGGCGCCGTTTCGGGGCTATTATCCAGGATACTCAGCAGCTCTCCAAGGTCACTTGAACTACCTGACATGGGTGGTCCTCAAAGCCCACACAGGGAATAGGGCCGGGGAGGTGACACTGCGTTCGAGCGATCCCCGCGACACTCCGCTGATAGACTTCAAGTACTTCGAGCAGGGAGGTGAAGAGGACCTGGACGCGGTACTGGATGGAGTCCGATTTGTGCGCCGGCTGACGGCCGGGCTCAAACAGGAAGGTCTGATCGACGAGGAGGAGTCGCCGGGCGACGCTCTCGAAAGCGACAGCGATCTCAAGGATTTCATCCGCTACAACTGCTGGGGCCATCACGCTTCCTGCACTTGCGCCATTGGTCCACTGGAGCAGAATGGCGTCCTGACGAGCGATTTTCGCGTGCATAACACCACCGGTCTGCGCGTGGTGGATGCCTCGGTATTTCCGCGCATTCCGGGATTCTTCATCGCCAGCTCGGTCTACATGATCGGCGAGAAAGCGGCCGCGGTAATAATCGCCGACGCGAGGCGGTCCGGAAAGCGGAAAACAGGACGGAAATGAACGAAAATGAATCGCGTTTGACAGAATTGTCCGCCCACCGTATATAATGCTCTTACGTTTCGAGGTTCATCGAAGACCCCGGGAAACGAATGGAGGATAATATGGCACTGGACGCTTCAAAATTGCTGGCCATGAGCCAGGAGCAGCTTGACGACCTGTTCAAGAGGAGTTCCGCCGGGCCGATTCCGAATGGCGCGGCCAAGGGCACGGCCATCATCGCGCCCGGTACCGTGTTCAGCAAAAACATCGCGGAGATGATCAATCACTTCACGTGGCAGGGCAAGAACTTCGATGCGGAACGCGGCGTCCTGAGCAACAAGGTGTCCATCCTCGGCTTCAACGCGATTATCGCCACTGTCTATAAGGGCCAAAGCTGGCTGGATCAAAAGGAGTGTATCGTGCTCGATTACTCCAAGACGTCGATGCTCGCCCACTGGGTTCGCGATGAAATCCGGCAGATTGGGCCCAATTTGTACCTGGGGAAAGTCTATTGGAAGAAGAAACGGTTGATCGATTTCTGCCTCGAATTTTAGCAAGCCAGGGTAAGCCGCGGCTTCTCCGAGATGACGTCCCAGTCGAGTTTGATGGTGGTTGCCGCGTTGGACCGCAAAACGGTCACCGGGCTGAGGGCTTTGCTGGCCATCATGAACCACGCTCCAGGCCGGGTGAACGCCGCGAACACGCTGGTTCCTTTTGGGGAGTTCGAGAACCTGCATTTCGCGCGGTTTGTCATTCTGGACGATCATACGCTCGATGACGTCCAGTTGCTCTATGGACTGCCACGCCAGGAATATCCCTTATACCTTGCTTTCCTGTGCGATTTCGACGGACCTTCCGAGGATTTTCTCGCCAGTCTCGTCAAGCTCGCGGGCGCCGGCCTGCGGCGCGTGTTCGCTTTTTGCGAAGGGTTCACGAACGCGACAGACCTGCTGGAGTGGGTCCGGGAACACGACATTCCGATTGCTACCCGTTACGTAAACTGGCGCGGGCGCACAGTGAAACAGGTTCGTGAAGAGGCGAGGTTGCGTCAGGCAATAGGAGCCTATCTCCGTTCGAGCATGGGCGGGCTGGAGAACCGGACAGCGGAGCAAACCCGGGTGCGGGCGCGGGAGTTCGTGAGAGCCGAGATCGCCGCCGGCCGCCTCACGCTGACGCCGAGCGAGGGCATGTCCTGGGCCGGGAAGATTGGAGGAGCCTGGCATTTCGTTAGCGTTGGATTGCTGCTGGCGTTGTTGTTGCCTCCGGTCCTGTTGCTGGTGCTGTTACGTATCCGTCCCATGGAAAAGACCGACGCGGTATTTGCCCCGCGGCCCGGCCCCGAACTCGCCGCCGAACTCGCGCTTATCGAAGACCATGAAGTGACAAATCAGTTCAGCGCGATGGGCAGTGTAAAGCCTGGCCTCGCGCGGCTATGGGTTTTGAGCTACATCCTCTGGCTCATCGACTGGGCGGCGCGGCACCTGTTCGGCAAGGGCCGTCTGGCTCGGGTTCGCACCATCCACTTCGCCCGGTGGGTGTTCCTGGATGACCGGAAGCGTATTCTCTTCGCCAGCAACTACGACGGCAGCCTTGACAGCTATATGGACGATTTCATCAATAAAGTGGGGTTTGGGCTCAACGTGGTGTTTACCGCCGGTATTGGATATCCCCGGACGCGCTGGCTGCTTGCGCAAGGAGCCAACGACGAGCAGAAGTTCAAATACTACCTTCGGCGGCATCAAATGCCCACCCAGGTGTGGTACAACGCGCACTCCGGCTTGACCGCCGTAGACCTTCAGAGGAACAACCGCATTCGCCGCGGCATGGAAGAAGCAACGCTGTCGGAAGACGCCGCGCGCGAGTGGGTTCAGCTACTGTGAGATGATCGAGTGCGCCTAATGCCGGTCGATACCAAAGACGTGCAAGGCCTATTACGCTTCGGCTACGGGTCGATGAAGGAGGCCGGCTACCTGGTGCTTCGTATTCGCGACGTGGCGGCGGCTCGGGCATGGTGCGCGGTGGCCCCGGTGGCTACAGCAGAGTATCAGGAGCGCCCGCCCGAGGTGGCATTGCAAGTCGCGTTTACGTGGACCGGTCTCGGAGCCCTTGGTTTGGAGCCCGGCCTGCTGGCGGAGTTCCCGGCCGAGTTCCAGTCGGGTATGGCCGGTGAAGAGGGCCGCTCACGGCGGCTCGGAGACATCGGCGCAAGCGCTCCGGACAAATGGGAATGGGGCCAGCCTGGAAGGGAACCGCATGCACTCGTCATGTTGTTCGCGAGGAGCGGCCGTTTGGCGGACTGGCGGCAGAGGGTCGAGAACGATCCGTTCCTGACCGCCTTCGAAACGATCGCCTTCCTTTTTTCCGGCGATCTCGATGGCCATGAGCCTTTTGGCTTCAAAGACGGCATCAGCCAGCCGGAGATCGATTGGCGGCGCGAGCGTGCCACCGGCTGCGACGAACTGACTTACACCAACGTCCAGGCACTCGGGGAGTTTGTGCTCGGCTATCCCAACGAGTATGGCAAATACACGGACCGGCCCTTGCTCGATCCGGCGGCAAGAGGGGCGAGGGGCCTGTTGCCGGCCGAAGACAACCCCGGCAAGCGAGACCTGGGCCGGAATGGAACGTATCTTGTATTGCGGCAACTCGAGCAGGATGTGCGGGGGTTCTGGCAATTCCTCGACAAAGTTTCCGAATCGAATGAGGCGGAGCGCCTGCGTCTTGCTGAAGCGATGGTTGGCCGGACGACGGAGGGTCATCCGCTAATGCCGCCGAACACGAACGCGATTCGCGGAATCGATGATGCCTCGGGCGGCCCCTCCAATCGCTTTACGTACGACGGCGATCCGAAGGGGATTCGCTGTCCGTTGGGCTCGCATATCCGCCGCTCGAATCCGCGCAATGCCGATCTCCCCGGTGGGCCCGGCTCGCTGCTGTCTCGCGGGCTGCGGATGCTGGGGTTATGCGACGATTCATATCGCGGCGACCTGATCGCATCTACCAGGTTTCATCGCATTCTTCGTAGGGGCCGCGAGTATGGCCCGCGGTTGCCGGTCGCGGATGCCGTTCGGGAGGATCCCGGTGACACGCAGAAGCGCGGGCTCCAATTCGTCTGCCTCAACGCGAACATATCCCGCCAATTCGAGTTCGTGCAGAACGCGTGGTTGATGAGTACTAAGTTCGATGGCTTGAGCGAGGAAAGCGACCCGCTGATGGGCAATCGCACGGCAGCAGGCGACGGCCGCGATAGCGCCAATTTTTCTTTGCCCATGGAAGGAAAGCCCCCCAGGGTGATCGCGGGACTGCCCCAATTCGTTACAATGCGCGGCGGCGCGTATTTCTTTCTGCCGAGCCTGCGCGCACTCCGCTATTTTGGCGAGGGACCGGTATAGACGAGGTGACCCATCATGAAACAAACGAACATTGCCATTCTTGGTTTATTGATTGGAGTTGGAATCTGGTTCGGCTGCCGGAAGGATGAGGCGCGAATCGGCAAGGTAAAAGACGAGGCGCTGGCCAACGGCCGCGCTGCGGAGAGTTTTCCAGCCGCGGATGAAGACTACTTCCGTGACATGGACGGAGGCGTGCCGCTCACGCCGGCCGAGATTAGGGGCCGCAACAGCTGGATCGTCTGGTCGGCGGGCAACGACGTGATGTGGGACAAACTGGCGGTGGCAAGCGTGGGGGCGGTGGACTTCCTCAAGACAGTCTCCTCGCACCCCGCACTGAAGAACAGCCGCGACCGCCGCTGGGAGTACCTCGGCCTGGTGAACGAGCCGTGCTTCGTAAAGCCTACTGGCCCGGATCCGAAGCGCTTCGGGTTGTGGCTCGACCAGCGCCGTCCGGATTGCCCTCCCGACCCGTTTGAAAACGAGCAGAAATATCCCGGGGTCAAAACCGGTTCACGTGGCAAGAATCTGCCGGTGGGGTCCTACTACGGATACGCGACAGGCATTGTGGGGCTGCGGTTGTTCCCGAACCCCGCATTCGACGAAAACGCGGCCAGCAAGTGGGACGCGAACCGCTACTACACGGACCGGGCGTATTTTGAAAGCAGGGACCTGATAAAGCCTTACCGTGTTGGGATGACATGCGGGTTCTGCCATGTGGGTCCGAATCCCACCAAACCGCCGGCGGATCCGGACAATCCCAGGTGGGAAAACCTAAGCTCGAACGTCGGCGCTCAGTATTTCTGGATCGATCGTATTTTCGATTGGAACGCCGACAACAGTAATTTTGTCTGGCAACTTTTCCATACCTCGCGGCCGGGTTCGCTCGACACCTCGCTTATCTCGAGCGATAACATCAACAACCCGCGAACCATGAATGCCGTGTACGGACTGGGGCCACGCCTCTTCAACGCCAAGAGGTGGGGGAAAGAGGAACTCACTGGCGGCGAACGGGACAATCACCAGATTAACGATTACGTTCCCTCGGGGCCTTTGACGCAATTCTTCGAGAAGCCTGGAACCGTCTGGACGCCGCGCGTGCTGAAGGACGGATCGGATTCGGTGGGAGCGATAGGCGCGCTGAATCGGGTTTACCTGAACATCGGAACCTTCAGCGAAGAGTGGCTGCTCCATTTCAACCCTCTGATCGGCGGCAAGAAGATTACACCGATCGAAATCAAAGTGGCGCGCGAGAATTCAGCCTATTTCAAAGCAACTGAAGCGCAGACGTTCGACATGGCCCAGTTTTTCCTGAAAACAACAGGCGGGCACTATCTTAAAGACGCGCCTGATGGTGGGAAATACCTGACCAAAGACACCGCGCTGCTGACGCGAGGCAAGATTGTGTTCGCGGAAACCTGCGCGCGATGCCACTCGAGCAAAGTGCCGGCAGCGGCCCCGGGTCTCGATCCGAACGGCTGCAACGGGAAGGACTACCTCGACTGCTGGAACAAGTACTGGACTTGGACCCAGACCGGCGAGTTCAAGCAGAAGATGCGCGCCATCGTGTTGGCGCGCGATTTCCTGGACGGAAATTTTCTCTCAACCGAGCTTCGCGTTCCGGTGACCCTGTTGCGCACCAATGCGTGCAGCCCGCTCGCGACGAACGCTCTCGGGGGAAACATCTGGGATAACTTCTCATCGAATTCCTATAAGGAACTGCCTGCCGTGGGCGAGATCACCTGGTATCATCCGGTAACCGGTGAGCCGCGAAAGTTCAATCTCCCCGCCGGAGGCAGAGGGTACACGCGTCCTCCATCACTCGTCAGCGTGTGGTCGACGGCTCCGTTTCTGCTAAATAATACAGTGGGTAAGTTCGAGGAGAGCGGGTCCGTTGAAGCGCGAATGCGCTCGTTCGATGACTCAATAGAGAAAATGCTCTGGCCTGAAAAGCGCGATAGGGACATCGTGCTGGGCAACAAGACGCCGGGTATGATGGACCGCACAACGGAGCGGAGTTTCCTTCGCGTCTCCGCCGGTTATCTGCCTTCGTATCTGCAGGGCTTGCTCGGACTGGGAGAGCGGTTCGCGCCGTGGCTTGTGGGCGCCGGAGGAATCGAAATCGGGCCCATTCCGGCGCAAACCGCTGTGAGTCTGCTCGCGAATTTGAATCTGCTATCGGAGAGTCCCAACCTGGCGGAGCGGGCCGCGTACGACGCAAAGATTCTCGAACTGCTGTTGCGTATCAGGAGCGCGTTGAAGAATCTGCCGAAGGACGCTAGTGACGAGGCTGCGCGAAAGGTGCTGGGACCGTTGGTTGATCCGCTGCTCGAACTCAGCAAGTGTCCAGACTTCGTGGTCAATCGGGGCCACTACTTCGGAACGGGTTACGCGGAACCGGGGGACGCAACCCCGGTAACGGAACCAGCGCTTAGCGACCAGGACAAGCGCGCGCTGATCGAGTTTCTGAAGACGCTTTAGT